>JAHBUM010000200.1 GCA_019638075.1 Flavobacteriales bacterium
AAGGAGGTGATCGCGCGATACCCCGATGTGGACCTCGTGGTGCAGCGCAGCCCGGTGAGGGCCTTCGCCGATGCGGAGTATGAAGCCTTCGAGATCCCCTTGGTGGACGACCTCGGCGACCGCGACCTGATCCTCGGCGTGAAGGAGGTGCCCTTGGACATGCTGCTGCCGGAGAAAGCCTACCTCTTCTTCAGCCATACCATCAAGGAACAGCCACACAACCGCAAGCTGCTGAAAGCCGCGCTGGACCGCAGGATCCGCCTGATAGACCATGAGCTGCTGACGAACCCGCATGGCGAGCGCGTGCTAGCCTTCGGGTATTGGGCGGGCGTGGTGGGCGCATACAACGGCATGCGCGGCTGGCAGCTTATCCACGGTGGTTCGGCACTGAAACCCGCCCACCAATGCCACGATCTGGAGGAACTGGAACGGCACCTGCACGCCTATCCGCTTCCGCAGGACCTGCGTATCGTGCTCACCGGCGGTGGCCGCGTGGGCAAGGGTGCCATGGGCGTATTGGAGCGCGCTGGTGTGAAGCGCATCAGCCCGAAGGACTTCCTGCTGGCCGACAACTCGGCACCGGTCTACACGGTGCTGGGATCGGCCGACCTATATGCGCGCGATGATGGAAAGCCCTTCGACAAGGACGCCTTCCATGCCGACCCCGGCGGGCATCACGCGAACTTCCTGCCCTTCGCGCAGAAGGCGCACATCTATATGGCCTGCCACTTCTGGGATCCACGCGGCCCGAAGATCCTGAGCGCGGAAGACCTCCGCGATCCCGGCCTGAGCCTGCACGTGATCGCGGACATCAGTTGTGACATCGGCGGCCCCATCGACAGCACGCTGCACGCCACCACGATCGCAGAGCCGTTCTTCGGCTACGACCCGGCATCCGCCTCGGAGGAACCGGCAGGAACAGCAGGCACCATCACGGTGATGGCCGTGGACAACCTGCCGTGCGAGTTGCCCCGCGATGCTTCCGAAGCCTTCGGACGCGACCTGATCGAACGCGTGCTGCCTTCCCTCGTGGGGAAGGATGCCGATGGCATGATCCAGCGCGCCACGATCGCGCAAGGCGGTACGCTCACTCCTGCCTACGGCTACCTGGCGGATTACGCGAACGGATAGTCAGGCGGCAAGCACGAGCTCCAACGCGAGGAAGGCCGTTCCACTATCGCGCGGAATTGCATGGGCCACGACCGGCCTGTTGCTCTTGCGCACCATGGTGAGCAGGCCGAGACCCGCGCCACCGCGTTCGGTGCGCCCGTCGTTGGCCAGCAGCTTCAGGTGATGCTCGCGCAGGTCGGCCTCATCCATCTCGTTGAGGATGCCGATGCGGTGCGACAAGGCCGTGACGATGACCTGCGGCGCGGCATTGCCGAAGACAAGCCGGTAGCCACCGCTCTCGAAAACGAGCTGCGCGAACGCCGTGTGGGCCAGCGCATCCGGGGTGTGGCGGCGGATGTTCTCCAGCCCTTCCACCACCAGATTCACCAGCCGTTTCCGCATGGCAACGCCCACTGCGGACGAAATGCAATGCGATCCGGAGAGGTCCATGAGCCGGTCAAGTTCAGCGCGGTCGAGCAGGCCGATATGCGTGAACACGACCGTGCCCCCAGCGGCATGCCGCCGGGCCAGTTCATCGGACCAATGGCCTTGTTCAGCTATGGACAGCGCGGTCTGCATTCGCGAGAACGGGCGTAGGGATGGATCGCATCACACACCCGATGAACAGAGATACTGGGCCGATATACGCAACCGCAGGGCGCAATGTTCCGAATTACGGTGATGGCCGTATGCTGGGGGCCGGTCGCCCGTGGCGGGTCATGCGAGAGGGAGAGGGTCCAAGAGTGATAGGGTGCGAGGGTGCTGCGTTACCTATCACCCTCGCACTCCTAACTTCCAGACAAGACCGGTACTTTTACATCATCGCCCAAAGCCGTGCGGACCATGGGTTCTGTTCCGTAGATCCCCCAGCATTCATCCATCACATGCGCATCCTCAGCCCAGCCATCGCTGTCTGCATCGCCCTCTGCGTGCAGGCGTGTTCGTTCGTCAACTGCGAGAAAGGGACGGGGGAAGTGGTGAGGCAGCCGCTGGCCGTGGCGGCCTTCAATGGGATCCATTCATTCGGTGCGCTGGAGGTGCGTATCACGAAAGCCGGGGCGCTGAAGGTGGAAGTGGAAGGTCAGGCGAACCTCTTCGCGCTGCTCACCAGCGAAGTGCAGGATGGCATCTGGCGCATCGGGACCACCGGATGCTATTCCAGCACCAAGCCGTTCATCATACACATCGCCACGCCCGGCATCGATCATGTCACCATACAGGGATCGGGTGATGTGAAGAGTGCGGACACGTTCACCGTGGATGCGTTCACTGCGATCGTGCAGGGCAGCGGTGGGATCGACATGACCGTGGAAGCAAGATCCGTAACGGCGGTCGTGCAGGGTTCCGGGGACATCGACCTGAAAGGACGCTGCGTAGAACTCGATGCACGCCTTCAAGGGAGCGGTGACATCAACGCCGGTGGGGTCATTGCCGCCTTTGCCAGCGCAAGCATCGGCGGCAGCGGTGACATCACCGTACACGCCACGGATGAGCTGAACGCCACCGTGCAGGGCAGCGGTGATGTGCGGTACAAAGGCGAACCCGCGAAGCTGAACAAGCAGGTGAACGGCTCCGGTGATGTGAGCGCCATACGATGAACACACACGTGACCCCACTTCCGATCGCAACGCTTGCGCTACTGCTGGCGGGTTGCGACACCAGCCATCCACCGCAGGACGCGCCACCCGTGATCGCGCATGGCGCCGCCCCCGTGGAATACCCCGTCGTGGACGACAACATCCGGCACGACACGCTGCTGATCCAGACCACCTTCGACATGGGCGACGGCACCTTCGTGATGGTGGCCTCCAACAAGGAGGAGACCTTCGAGGGGCTGCGGCTGTACCACTACCGCGCCCGGCCCGACAGCAGCGCGGAGATCCTGCATGTTTCGGCACCGGCGTACGATAGCTGGACCATGTTGCCCACCTTCTTCGGGTCACGCGCTTCCGCAGGGGAAGAACACGAATTCGTGGATGGCTGGATCCTGGCGAACTTCGGGGAACGCGAAAGCTGGGGCCAGAAGGTGATGTGGTTCCGCGATGGCTTCCACGACCGGGGCTTCATGGATGTGGCGCTCCCCGAACGCACGGAAGATGAGAACGGCTCCCAACTGAAATGCGCCAACATCGCACCGCATACGCGCCTTGCGAACAGCGGCGACACGGCCATCTTCACCTTCGCCTGCGACAGCGTGTTCCTGTACGATGACCTTGCCGGGCGCAACGACATCATCGTTCCGGCGCACAGCATCCGGTATACCTATCACCCGCAGGCCGGGTTGGAGTTGTGGTGCAACGGCCAGCGCCGTGCGGTGAAGCAGCCGGGCTGACCTACTGTAGCCGCGTGGGGATCATGCCACGTGTGCCCATGTCGATGACAGTCTCTGCCGGGTCTGATGGCTCGAAGATGTTATCGCCATCCGTTTCAACCCACTCGAAACTGTTGTTCGTACTGATCGAAACGTTGATCACCACGTCCTGCGCCTCGTTCCCGGTGATCACCAACGGTTCGGGGAACACACCGGTCACCAAGCATGACCCGGCAGGTATCGGCGAGGAATCGAAGAGCGGGTTGGGGACCGTGGTGGCTCCGGGAGGGGCCTGACCGATGATGGGCTCCAACGGGATCGGCGGGTTCATCACCTCGAAGGCCCAGAAGCCTTGGAGCTTGTCATCGTTGACGGCGACCGATTGCTGGTGTACGTTGAAGCTACGGATGTACGTATTGAACCCGATGAAGGAAGCGATGGTCCCTTGCAGATCGTACACCCCGCCGCCCGGTATCACATGCCGGAAACGGATATTGAAGTTCTGGTAGCCGATGGAAACACGGAGGTATGGATAGGTCCCGGCCGGAAGTTGGGACAACGGAATGTTCAGGAAAGCCTGCCCCTCTCCCGTCAACACCGCTTGGGAGAAATCGATGGCATTGGCACCACCGGCGGTCGTTTCCGGCGCATGGTATACCACCGCACCCTGACCGGGGAGAGTCCAAGCCGTTGGCGCGAACTCCACGTAATGCGCGGTCATCGTATTGAAACGCGGGTGTTGCGCGCCATGCCCCGCAGGCACATCGGCCGGTTGACCGGAGCCGTTCAACCGCACCTGTGTACTGTCGAACTTGAACTTCAGGATCAGGCGCGGGCCGCCATCGCCTCCGCCAACAGGTGGCGCAGGGTCCTGCTCCTTCTTGCACGCAGCCGTCAACAGCGAAAGGCAAAGTCCAAGGATGAATATGTGGCCGGTTCTCATGAGGATCCTGTTTGGACCCCAAAGCTACAAGGGCCATGCCCGTGCCCGCTTCGCGGAAGCCGCATTCGTTAGTATGCGCGCATACCATTTCCGATTACCTTGGGCTCCGAAGCCGACCTGTGATGAAGCCCGAAGAGACGATCGACTTTCCCATCCGCCGCGTGTGGAGCCGTATTTCGCGCATCTACAACAACGAAGCCGCGAAGTACGGCGGTAGCATGGCCGTGGGCCAGATCCTGCTGAACATCGGGCCGGACGGCACGCCCAGCACCAAGCTCGGTCCCAAAATGGGCATGGAAAGCCGCAGCCTCGTGCGCACCTTGCAGACGATGGAGGGTGAAGGCTTGGTCAAGCGCGTGCCTTGCAAACTCGACAAACGTGTCGTCCATATCCACCTTACCGCGAAAGGCAAGCAACTGCGCGATGTGAGCCGCGATACGGTGATACGCTTCAACCAAGCGGTGCAGAGCCGTTTCACATCCGCGCAACTCAACAACTTCCGGCAGGTGATGAACGAACTGGACCGGATACTGGAACAGGAACAACTTTTCTGAAGACATACCGCAAAGGGCGCGAAGAACGCAAAGGGGAATGCAACGACCGGGATCGACCATCCGCACACTTCGCGTCCTTCGCGGGATAAACACACATCGAGATAAATGAGCCAACCATCCTTCGCCAAGGCTTCGGCCGGCAAGCGCAACATCCGTAAAGTCGCCGTGCTCGGATCCGGCGTCATGGGCAGCCGCATCGCCTGCCACTTCGCCAACATCGGGGCCGAGGTCCTGTTGCTGGACATCGCACCCAAGGAAGGCCCCGCCTCCGCTGAAGCTCCGGCGGGCAAAGCCGACAAGAACAAGATCGTCAACGACGCGCTGGCCGCCGCCATCAAGAGCAACCCCGCGCCGCTGTACGACAAGAAGTTCGCGAGCCGCATCACCACCGGCAACTTCGACGATGACCTGCCGAAGATCAAGGGCTTCGATTGGGTGATCGAAGTGGTGGTGGAACGCCTCGACATCAAGCAGCAGGTGCTGGCGAACGTGGAGAAGTACCGTACACCCGGCACGCTCATCACCACCAACACCAGCGGCATCCCCATCAACGCCATCGCCGAAGGCCGCAGCGACGACTTCCGCAAGCACTTCTGCGGCACGCACTTCTTCAACCCGCCGCGCTACCTGCCGCTGCTGGAGATCATCCCCGGTCCGGATACCGACCCCGCAGTGCTCAGCTTCCTCGAAGAGTACGGCCAGCGCATCCTCGGCAAGGTCACCGTGGTGGCCAAGGACACGCCCGCTTTCGTGGCCAACCGCATCGGCGTGTTCGGCATCATGGACGTGTTCCACCTCGTCACCGACATGGGCCTCACCGTGGAGGAAGTGGACCGTCTCACCGGCCCCGTGATCGGCCACCCCAAGAGCGCCACCTTCCGCACCGCCGACGTGGTGGGGCTGGACACGCTGGTGAAAGTGGCCCAAGGCGTGAAGGACAACTGCCCGAACGACGAGCGCAACAGCCTCTTCAGCATTCCGCCCTACCTGCAGCAGATGGTGGAGAAGAACATGCTGGGCAGCAAGACCGGCAAGGGCTTCTTCTTCAAAGACCGCAACAGTCCCAAGGGCGAGATCCTTTCGCTCGACCTGAAGACGCTGGAGTACAAGCCGCAGGTGAA
>JAHBUM010000201.1 GCA_019638075.1 Flavobacteriales bacterium
CTGTATCCCTTCTCCAGCAGCTTGTGGTTGCCGGTGAGCAACTCTTCCGGCGTGAATCCATTGCCCTCGCTCTTGGCCATCTTGCGGCCGTTCACGGTGAGCATGTTGCCGTGCATCCAGTAGCGCACCGGCGCATGCCCATCTGCGGCCACGCTCTGCGCGATCTCGCATTCGTGGTGCGGGAACTTCAGGTCCATGCCGCCGCCGTGGATGTCGAAGGTGCCGCCGAGGTACTTGGTGCTCATGGCGCTGCACTCGAGGTGCCATCCGGGGAAGCCTTCGCCCCACGGGCTGGGCCACTTCATGAGGTGCTGCGGCTCGGCCTTCTTCCAGATCGCGAAATCGAGCGGGCTGCGCTTCTCGTCCATACCCTCGGTATCGCGGGTATTGGTGAGCAGCTCGTCGATCCTGCGGCCGCTCAGTTCACCGTACGCATGCTTCTCCGCGAACTTGGGCACATCGAAGTAGACACTGCCGTTCGCCTCGTAGCCGTAACCGCTGGCGATGATGCGCTCCACCATGCCGATCTGCTCGATGAGGTGGCCGGTGGCGGTGGGCTCGATGCTCGGTGGCAGGATGTTGAACAGGCGCATCACATCGTGGAAGCCGTTGGTGTACTTCTGCACGATCTCCATCGGCTCCAACTGCTCCAGCCGGGCGCGCTTCGCGATCTTGTCCTCACCTTCGTCCACATCGCCCACGAGGTGCCCCACATCGGTGATGTTGCGGACGTAGCGCACCTTGTAACCGACGAAGGTGAGCCAGCGGTAGAGCGTGTCGAAGCTGAGGAAGGTGCGCACGTTGCCGAGATGCACGTCGCTGTACACCGTGGGCCCGCACACGTAGAGGCCGACGTGTGGCGGGCGCAACGGAACGAACTCCTCCTTGCGGCGGGTAAGGGTGTTCGTGATGTGTAGGGGGCCTTTCTTCAGTTCGGACATGGTCTTCGCAAAGAGCCTGCGAAGGTACAGGCCGGGGCGAAGCGGCGTAGTGTGTCCGTTACTGCCGGTCCTCGGCGGTGATCACCGCATCGCCGGCATAGCGGCCGCGCTTGAAGATCCGGATCCGCTGTAGGATGCCGTCCCTATCATAGTCGTACCACTTGCCATCCCACAGGCGGCCCTGCTTGAAATCGCCCTGCTGGGAGATCCGGAGCTGGCGGTCGTAGAGCGTGTTGTAGCCGTTCTCGCGGAAGGTGACGGCATTGGTGGTCTCTTCGGGGGTGACGGCAGGCGCAGGCTCGGCCTTGGGGTCCACCTTCACCTCTTCGGCCTTGGGCACGGGCTTGATGTACCTGCTGTTGGCCGCATCGATCACCCCATCGTTGAACTCCGCCACCTGCTGGAGCTGACCGTCCGGGGTGTACCTCTTCAGGGTGCCATCCTCCTTGCCACGATCTACGCTCACCTGCACGGCGAGCTGGCCGTTCTCGTGGTAGTACTTCTGTTCGCCGTCGCGCACGCCGTCGGGGGTGAAGGTGAAATCCTGCGCGAGCTGGCCGTTCGGGTGCCAGCGCTGGAACTTGCCGGTGTTGCGGTCCAGGTCCCAGTTGCCCTGCTCCTCCACCTTTCCTGTGGGATAAAATGTCTTGTACTCGCCGCGCGGGCGGCCCATCTGGTAGGTGATCTCGCTCATCACCTTGCCGTTGGGCCAGTAGCGCCTCCACAGCCCGATGCGCTTGCTGTTGGTGTAGCGGCCCTCTTCGATCAGCTGTCCATCGGTGTAACCGGGTTTGTCGGCGTTCGGGGCGGTCACTTTCCAGAAGCCCTGCCTGCGGCCCATCTCATCGGTCCGGTTCAGGGTATCCTGCGCGGTGGTACCGGCCTGTGCGAACGAGCACTGGATGGAGAGCGCAAGGCAGGAAGCGAACGTGAGCAGCGCAGAGCGGCGAAGGGAGGCCATGACGGGTCGATGCGATTGATCGCACGCGGAACGGGATCGGGGCGGAAAAGGTTACAGGACTATTTCAGCCTGCCCTTCAGATTCAGCATCATATCGTCCACCATGCCTTTCAGGTCGTACTGTGGCTTCCACCCCCAATCGGCACGGGCGGCGCCGTCGTCTATGCTGCGCGGCCAGCTGTCGGCGATGGCCTGCCGCTGGTCCGGCGCATAGCTCATCCTGAAGCCCGGCACGTGGCGGGCCACCTCGGCGGCGATCTGCTCCGGATCGAAACTGAAACCGGCAAGGTTGTAGCCTCCGCGCTCCTTGATGCTTTCCACAGGAGCCTCCATCAGGTCGATGGTGGCACGGATGGCGTCGGGCATGTACATCATGGGCAGGGTGGTCTTCGGCCCGAGGAAGCTGGTGTAGGCACCCTGCTTGATCGCTTCGTGGAAGATGTGGACCGCGTAATCCGTGGTGCCGCCGCCGGGCGCGCTCTTCCAGCCGATGAGGCCGGGGTAGCGGATGCTGCGGACGTCCACGCCGTAGCGCTTGTGGTAGTACTCGCACCAACGTTCGCCGGCCTGTTTGCTGATGCCGTAGACCGTGCTCGGTTCGGCGATGGTATGCTGGGGCGTGGCATCCTTCGGCGTGGTGGGGCCGAACACCGCGATGCTGCTGGGCCAGTATACCTTCTCCAGCTTCCCCTCCCGGGCCAGTTCCAGCACGATGAAGAGGCTCTCCATGTTGAGCTTCCAAGCGAAGGCGGGATCCTTCTCGGCGGTGGCGCTCAACAGGGCGGCCAGCAGGTACACCTCGGTGATCCCATGCTTGTCGATGATGCGTTCGATGCCCCGGCGGTCCATGGCATCCACCATGGCGAAGGGGCCGTCCTGCTTCACCTGTGGCTCCTTGATATCGGAAGCCACCACATTGTCATTCCCGAAGCGGGCGCGGAGCCCTTCAACGAGTTCGGTACCGATCTGGCCGCTGGAGCCGATGACGAGGATCTTCTTCATGAGAGCGTTGAGAGGGCGCCAAAGCTATTCCGGGCATCCGGTATCCCCAACGCCGCATGGATCACCCGGGCCACAAGGCACCACATCGAGGCACCCCGCAAGCCCTTTCCCCGAAGCCTTCAGCACTCCAACAGTGCATCACACCCCGAAGCGCGCACATGGCACCGCCGCCATACCTTCCGCCCCGCTCTCAACGACACATCATCCATGAAACCTTTTTCCGCACTCGCGATCCTGCTCCCCTCGCTGGCCATGGGGCAGTCCTTGGTAAGCACCAGCCCCCAGAACCGGACGGTCATCATCGAAGACCTCACCGGCGTGAACTGCCAGTACTGCCCGGACGGCCACACCATCATGGCGGCCATCCATGCCGCCGAGCCGAACCGGGTGGTCCCGCTGGCGGTCCACGCCGGAAGTTTCGCCACCGCTGCCTGGACCACGACCTGGGGCAATGCGATCAACTCGTTCTACAACCCCGATGGCTACCCTTCGGGAGGCGTGAACCGGCGCCAGTTCAACGGTACGCGGGCATTGGACCGCGGCTCATGGACCGGTGCCGCCCAGCAGGTGCTGGCGCTGAGTTCCCCGGTGAACCTGGGCCTTGCCAGCGCATACGACAGTGAAACACGGGTGCTCACCATCACGGTGGAGCTGCTCTACACCGCGAACAGCCCCGTGGCCGCAGCGGACCGCCTGAGCGTATTGCTGGCCGAGAGCGGGATCGTGGCTGCACAGGCTTCCACTTCGGGCACCATCTCCAACTACACGCACAACCATGTGTTCCGGGCCTCCATCACGCCCACCTGGGGTGACCAGATCACCGCCACCACGGCAGGCGACACGCAGACATTGACCTACACCTACACGATGCCCGCCACGTGGAACCCCGAGCGGTTCGAGGTGATCGCCATGATCGGCGAGAACCAGAGCGATGTGTACCAGGCCCGCAGCGTGGCAGCCGTCGGGGGCACCACGCTCTCCATCGGCAACCTCGCCGAACCAGCCGGCCGCCATGCCGCTGGCACCACCGGAACAGCCACCACCTTCACCAGCGCGCTCTCCAGCAGCTTCGAGGAGCAGGCGGGCTTTCGTGTGACCCTGGAGGCCGTGAGCGCACCCGCAGGCTGGAACGGTTCGTTCGCCGTGGCGGGGAACAGCTACGAAGGGTCTACCGTGGTAAGCCTTGATGGCCTGGCTGCGGAGGACATCACCGTCAGCATCACACCGGGTACCACGGCGGGGATCGGCAAGTACCGGCTCACCGTGGAGGCCGATGGCATGTCGGCGCCTGCGCTGCGGTACGAGGTATCGGTGATCTCGGGCGTGACCGACCTGGTGGTGAGCAATGCCGAGGCCCCAGCCACGACCGCCGAGGTACGCTACCTGAACGGACTTTCCCTGGCAGGGAATACGACCTACGCGAAAATGAACCGTGAAGAGATGGTCACCTTCTTCCAAGCCGGGGCCCTCGGTGGCATCATCAACATCTACCGCAACGTGAGCTGGACCTTCCCCTCGCTGACCGATGCGGAAGTGGCCGCGCTGAGCAGCATGATGGACAATGGTGTGAACCTGATGATCGCCGGGCAGGACATCGGCTGGGACCAGAGCGGCGCCAGCCAGGCGTACGGAACAGCCGCCACCCGGGCCTTCTACCGCGACTATATGCTGGCGACGTTCGTGAACGATGGCACCTCGGCCGACACCCCGGTGAACTTCGTGGACGGGGATGAGGTCTTCGGCGGCCTGGCGGACGCCGCGATCGCCAATGCGTTCTCGGGCAACACCTATCCGGATCAGATCACGCCGAGGGCGCCTGCCACCGCGATCTTCAAGTACGGCACCACCGAGAAGATCGGCGGACTGCGCGCACAGACCGCGAACCACAAGCTCGTCTACCTCGGCGTGGGCCCGGAGCAATTCTCCAGCGTGGCGATAGCAAGGAACGTCGTGAAACTAAGCCACGACTGGTTCTACGGCCTGGTGAGCGTGGAGGAGTTCGAGGCACGCATCGGTGGCCTGGGTCAGCCTTGGCCTGTACCCGCGGACCGCACGCTTTCCGTGCCCGTGGACCTGAAAACCGCCGCACGCCTGACCCTGCATGACGCCACCGGCCGCGTGGTGCTGGAGCGCACCGTGGCGGCCGGTACGCCCATCGTGGACCTGAACACCAGCGCCTTGAGCAATGGCAGCTACTTCCTGCGCCTTCAGACCAGCGATGGTCATGGCGAAGCCCGCCGGATCGTAGTGGCCCACTAAGGAGTCCTCCCTGAACGCACGAAAGCCCACGAGCACTCGTGGGCTTTCGTGCGTTCAGGGAGATGCACTGGCCGACCTCCTTATGAGGACAAACTGCGGCTCCGCCCCCGACCGCCCCTGACCGCCCCTCCGTACCTTCGCAGCAGGGCTTTCCAACGGCCCGGCCAGCGTACATGGACCCGCACCGCCTCCGCAACCTCCGAAGTCCCGAGGAACTCCGCACCCGGTTGGAGCGCGACGGTGTGTCCCGAACCACCCTGAGCTTCTACCGCTATGTGCGACTGCCCGAGGTGGAGACCCTGCGGAACACCCTCTACCAAGAGTGGGAAGTGCTGGCCGTCCTCGGTCGCATCTACGTATCGCAGGAAGGCATCAACGCACAGGTGAGCGTGCCCACGGCGAACCTCGAAGCTTTCCGTGCCAACCTCGATAGCCGCGAAGCCTTCCAGAAGATGCCTTGGAAGATCGCTATCGAGGACGATGGTAAGAGCTTCCTGAAGCTCATCATCAAAACCAAAAAGAAGATCGTGGCCGATGGCCTGGCCGACGATGCCTTCGACGTGACCAACGTGGGCGAGCACCTCGATGCGAAGACCTTCAACCAGAAGATGGAGGAAGGCGCAGTGGTGATCGACATGCGCAACAACTACGAATGCCTCATCGGGCATTTCGAAGGAGCCTACCTGCCCAAGGCCGATACGTTCCGTGGGGCGATCGATGAGGTGGTTGAAATGCTGGGCAACCGGGGCACGCCGACAATGGATCAGGGTGCCCGTAGCGTCGGCCCTCCGGGTCGACCGAACGGCGCCCC
>JAHBUM010000202.1 GCA_019638075.1 Flavobacteriales bacterium
CTACTGCCTGAACGGCGGCACCATCGAACTCCAAGGCGCCGACCCTGCGGATGGCGTGTGGAGCGGCGATGGTGTGCAAGCCGGACTTCTCGACCCGCAGGCCGTGGGTGAAGGCACGCACCTGATCAGTTACTTCGCCACATCCGACGATGGGTGCGGCGCGCAGGCTTCCACCACCATCACGCTGGCGAGCGAGGCCATCGTGACATCAACGGCCACCGACCTGTTGCTCTGCCCCGGTGAAGCGCCCATCCGGTTCGAGGCTGCACCCGCTGGCGGATCATGGGACGGCCCCGTGGATGCGGAGGGTTTCTTCCTCGCCGAAGGCTTGGAGCCTGCGGACTATCCGATCACATACGTGTACACCGACCCGCAGGGCTGCGCATTGCCGCACGAGCCGGTGCTCGTCACCATCGGCGCAGCCACCGAGGTCAGCATCGCGGACCCGGACCGCATCTGCTTGGGTGGTCCCTCGTTCACGTTGACGGGATCCGCAGCAGGCGTGTGGAGCGGCGCGGTGAGCGGTGAAGGCACCAGCATCGTGGTCGATCCCGACGCATTGGGTGTGGGCGCATGGCCCGTGACCCTCTCCGTGGCCCCTGATGGCGCATGCCCCGGCGAAGCCACGATCGATCTCATCGTGGATGTCTGTGCTGGTATCACCGAACGATCGGATGATCGGATGATCGCCGCCCCCATGCCGTTCAGTGAGCGCACCACCGTACGCTTCGGCGAACTGATGGTGGAGCACATCGACGTGATGGATGCCTCCGGCAAGCGCCTGCTCGCTCAGAGCTTCGGTGGCAGCCACCCCATGCAGGTGGAGATCGACCTCAGCGGCTTCGCGGACGGTGTGTACCTGTTGCACGCCACGGGCGAGAACGGGACCGCCCGCCTGCGCCTCGTGAAAGCGCGCTGACGGGCGGCACATCGTTGCAGTACGATCAGTCGTCCAGCCCCAGTGTGATCTGCTTTCCGGGGCTTTTCCCGATCAGCGGATCATCCGGGTGGCGCTCCTGCTCCATGGCGGCGCGGGCCTGCTGGCGTTTCAACTTGGCCATCGGACTCTCCTCCAGATCCTCCTCTTCGGGCGCATCCAAGTTGCCGATCTCATCCTCGCTGATGAGCATGTTCTGCGTCTCTTCCAGCTCCGGCGTCATCGGTGTGAACACGGCATCGAGCAGTTCGAGGTCCTTCACCTTATACTGCGTCAGGCGGTTGCCCAAAGCCTTCACGCCCTTCACGGCGATGAACTCCTCCAGATCGATCTCCTCGTCCGGACGATCGCTGCTGCGCTTGTCGTAGCCGATGCGCAGGCGCGGATGCGGGAGCAGGCTGTGCAACGTGAGCTTGCTGTTCGGGTGTTCAGTGATGAAGTTCACCGGGTCCTTGCCCGGCTCGATGGTGAAGCGTTTCACTTGGAACTGCTCCTTCTCCCCTTCCCAGTACACGGCGCTCACCACCATCTTCGGATCCCACTTCACCACGGTGATGGCATCATCGGGGAAGTGCGTGCTGAGGGCGAAGGGATAGACGTGATAGGTGCCGCTGCGCGTGATGGAGAGGATCTTGTCCTCCCCTTTGAAACGGCCGAGGTAGCGGCCATGTCCGGTATCGTTCAAGCGGCGCACCGTTTCATCGAACCAGATGGGGATGGCGCCGAGCGTGCTTCCGCCGCGCTCCTTCTGCACCACCTTCTGCACCATGTACCGCGTGAGCAGGTTGCCCTTGCTGCTGCGGCCTTTCACGCTTAGCTGCGCGAAGTCCACATCCACCTTCGGCTTGCGCAGGTTGGGGCGTGGGCGCAGGTGTACCTGCACCACTTCGGCGGCGCCATCGGGATTCGCCGTGAAGTACTCCACGCTGCTGCCTGCGGTGCCGCCCGTGAGGTCGTACTCCTTGTCGCGCGTGATGCCGGTGACCGCGAAGCGCTTCATGA
Source organism: Flavobacteriales bacterium (assembly GCA_019638075.1). Taxonomy (GTDB): domain Bacteria; phylum Bacteroidota; class Bacteroidia; order Flavobacteriales_F; family PHOS-HE28; genus PHOS-HE28. Next base: position 1,940 of record JAHBUM010000202.1, read on the forward strand.
AGTAGGGGCCCTTCGTACCATCCTGATAGATCATGTGGTAGATGGTGCGCTCGTCGTTCTTCTTGAAGACATCGATGTGGATCACACCCTTGCCGATGAACTTCTTGTCGGCCACCTTGGTCACCATCATGGTGCCGCTGCGGCGGAACACGATGATGTCGTCGATCTCCGAGCATTCGGTGACGAGCTCGTTGTTGCGCAGGCTCCAGCCCATGAAGCCCTCTTCGCGGTCGAGGTAGAGCTTCTTGTTCGCCACCGCCACTTTCGTTGCCACGATGGTGTCGAACGGGCGGATCTCCGTCCTGCGGTCGCGGCCGGTGCCGTACTTCTTCTTCAGTTCCTTGAAGTAGTCCACGGCGTGGTCCACGAGGTGCGCCAGCTTGCGCTTCACTTCAGCGAGTTGCTCATCCAGTTGCCTGATGTGCTCGTCGGCCTTGAAGGCATCGAACTTCGAGATGCGCTTGATCTTGATCTCGGTGAGGCGCACGATGTCGTCCTCCGTCACCGGGCGCTTCAGGTCCTGCACGTAGGGCTTCAACCCTTTGTCGATGAACGTGATCACCTGTTCCCACGTCTCGGCCTCCTCGATCTTCCGGTACACCTTCTTCTCGATGAAGATCTTCTCCAGCGAGGCGAAGTGCCACTGCTCCTCCAGTTCCTTCTGCTTGATCTTCAGTTCGAGGTCCAGCAGGCGCAAGGTGTTCTCCGTGCTGATGCGCAGCAACTCGTGTACACCCACGAAGCGCGGCTTGTCGTTCTCGATCACCACGGCGTTCGGCGCGATGCTCACCTCGCAATCGGTGAAGGCGAAGAGCGCGTCGATGGTGTTGTCGGGGCTTACACCGGCGGCGAGGTGGACGAGGATCTCGGCGTTCTCGGCGGTGTTGTCCTCGATGTGGCGCACCTTGATCTTGCCCTTCTCGTTGGCCTTCACGATGCTCTCCATGAGCGACGTGGTGGTGGTGCCGAAGGGGATCTCGGTGATCACGAGCGTCTTGTTGTCCTCCTTGCGGATGCGCGCCCGGCAGCGGATGCGGCCACCGCGCTCGCCCTGATTGTAGTTGCTCACGTCCACCAGCCCCGCCGTGGGGAAGTCGGGGAACAGCTCGAAGGAGCGTTTGCGCAGCACGGCGATGCTGGCATCGATCAGTTCGTTGAAGTTGTGAGGCAGCACCTTGCAGCTGAGGCCCACGGCGATGCCTTCGCCACCCTGCGCCAGCAGCAGCGGGAACTTCACCGGCAGAAAGACCGGTTCCTTGTTGCGGCCGTCGTAGCTCAGCTGCCATTCGGTGGTCTTCGGGTTGAACACCACGTCCAGCGCGAACTTGCTGAGGCGCGCCTCGATGTAACGCGGCGCGGCGGCGCTGTCGCCGGTGAGGGTGTTGCCCCAGTTCCCCTGACAGTCGATCAGCAGGTCCTTCTGGCCCAACTGCACCAGCGCATCGCCGATGCTGGCATCGCCGTGCGGATGGTACTGCATGGTGTGCCCGATGATGTTCGCCACTTTGTTGTAGCGGCCATCGTCCAGATCCTTCATGCTGTGCAGGATGCGGCGCTGCACGGGTTTCAGGCCGTCGTACAGCGCGGGCACGGCGCGTTCCAAGATCACGTAGCTGGCATAGTCAAGGAACCAGTCCTTGTACATGCCGCTGATGCTGAAGGTGCCCTTGCCCGTGGCACCCGGCACACCCTTGCCCGTGCCTTCCCCTTCTTCAGGGACCTCGTTCAATTCGTTCTCGTCGTTCATTTCAAATGCGCCGGATGGACGCTCCTGTTCATTCCCGTCATTCAGCGGTCGCGCACAAGGTGTTGCCACCTCCGGCCCCGCCTCCGTTGGTGAGCCTCACTTCCACACAATAGTTCAAGCCCGGCGTCACGTCCAGCACGCTCAGGGTGAATAGCCCATCGGCCAGATCGGCGGGTGGCACGTTCACACCGGATGACCAGTGCTGCGCGCGGTAGCGTACGCCATAGCCGCCGGACGTTGGCAAGCCGGACGTGTTCACCCGCACATCCACTTCGAGGCGCTGGTATATCACGCTGTCGATCTCGTACGGCACGGTGCGCTCGGCCACCTTCTCGAAGATCGCCGGTCCGGCATAGTCCGCATCGAAGGGGTTCGTGTTCAGATCGGCCACGTTCAGGTCATCCTTGCGGCAACCGATGGAAGTCACCAGCACGGCCAAGCCGATCAGGAGGTTCCTCTTCATCGTGCCAGTGGTATGGAAACGGCCGCCGCGAACACTCCGCCCCGGCGCGTGTCGATCCACGTCAGCCCCTCGAAGCGGATGCGTTCCTTGTCCTCGAAGGTCGGCGCGGACAGCCCTTTGGTGCGGTGGCGGATGTACCAGAACGCGCCCGCCCCCACCGCAGCGAGCGAGCTCCCGAGGATCAGGCTCGTGCGCGCGCGCTTGAAGTCGGCCTTGTGCTCGGGGATCAGTTCGTTCTTCAGGTTGGCGATACGGCCGGGATCCGTGGCCACCGCGTAGGCTTCGCGGTCCGCCTGCAACTGGTCATGGGCCTTCGTGTATGCCCCGTATGAAAGTCCCGCCCACAGCGCACCGGCGGCGAACACCACCGGCGGCACCACACGCAGCTTGCGCGCGTTCTGGTAGCGCACGTATGCATCCCGGTAGGCCACGTACTCCGCGCTGTATGGCAGGCGCATCACCAGTTCGGCGCTGCGGCCACCCACCACGAACACGTTGGTATCCACGATCGTGCGTTCGGGCGCCCACACGGAGAAGTGATGAAGCCCTTCGCCCAGCGTCACCTCGCGCTGCTGCATGCGGTACTTCCGATCCACCACGAACTGGAAATCATGCCCGGGGTCGATCAGCATGCGCACCGTGCCGGTGGCTTGTGCGTATGCGCACGTAGGCATGGGCACACATGCGCCTGCGAGGATGAGGATCGTGGCAAGGCGGAGAATATAGTTGTCAGTTGTCGGTTGCCGGTTGTCAGGCTGCCGTCGCGTACTCGACTGACGACCTGCCCGACCCGCAGACCGGTAACGGACAACTGACAACGGACAACTGCCTACTGCATTCATCACGCATCCATTTCCACCTCGTCCAGCTTCCGTGCGATGGCCTGCATGGTGCTGTCCTTGGCTGCTTTCATATCGTTGTCGCCCACCAGATCCTTCTCCACCTTCAGGTTCTCGATGATGAAATCCTGCCGCTGCGGGGTGTTCTTGCCCATGTAGAAGCCGAGCAGGTCGTGTACCACGGCATCCTTGGTGATCATCACCGGCTCCAAGCGGATGTCCTCGCCGATGAAGTGCTTGAACTCGTCGGGGCTGATCTCGCCCAGCCCTTTGAAGCGGGTGATCTCCGCGCTCTTCCCCAGTTTGATGATGGCGCGTTGCCGCTCCTCATCGCTGTAGCAGTAGATGGTCTCCTTCTTGTTGCGCACGCGGAAGAGCGGCGTCTGCAGGATGTAGAGGTGATCGTTCTTCACCAGATCGGGGAAGAACTGGAGGAAGAAGGTCATCAGCAGCAGGCGGATGTGCATGCCGTCCACGTCGGCATCGGTGGCGATCACGATCTTGTTGTAGCGCAACCCTTCCATGCCATCCTCGATGTTGAGGGCGGCCTGCACAAGGTTGAACTCCTCGTTCTCGTACACCACCTTCTTGGTGAGCCCGTAGCAGTTCAACGGTTTCCCCTTCAGGCTGAAGACCGCCTGCAGGTTCACATCGCGGCTCTTGGTGATGCTGCCGCTGGCGCTGTCGCCCTCGGTGATGAAGAGCGTGGTGTGCTCCTTGCGGTCGTCCTTCTTGGGGTCGTTCAGATGGATGCGGCAGTCACGCAGCTTACGGTTGTGCAGGCTTGCCTTCTTGGCGCGTTCGCGGGCCAGCTTGCGGATACCGCTCAGTTCCTTGCGCTCACGCTCGTTGCTGAGGATGCGCTGCTGCAACGTTTCGGCCACCTCGGGGTTCTTGTGCAGGTAGTTGTCAAGCGCGCGGCCGATGAAGTCGCCCACGAACGAACGCATGCTCTGCCCGCCCGGCTCCACTTC
>JAHBUM010000203.1 GCA_019638075.1 Flavobacteriales bacterium
CGCTCTGGCTGATCTGGGCGCACTGCTTCAGCGTGTCGTAGATGCCGGTGATGCTGTCGTCCTTCAACTGCAGCAGGAAGCAGCTGCTCATCTGCGGCTTGGGTGTGCCAGCGTTGAACAGCGTGGGCGTGGCGTGGGTGTACCAACCCTCGCTGAGGCTGTTGTAGGTGGCGATGGCGCTATCGATGTCGCTCTTGTGGATGCCCACGGCCACACGCATCAGCATGTGCTGCGGACGCTCCACCACCTTGCCGTGCAGGCGCAGGAGGTAGCTGCGTTCGAGGGTCTTGAAGCCGAAGAAGTCGTAGTTGAAGTCGCGATCGTAGATGATGGCACTGTCCAGCACATCGGCGTTCTTCTGGATGATCTCGTGTACATCATCGGCGAGCAGCGCAGCCGGTGCGCCGGTCTTCGGATCGATGTAGGTGTAGAGGTCCTTCATGGTCTCGCTGAAGGACTTCTTGGTGTTCTTGTGCAGATTGCTCACGGCGATGCGGCTCGCGAGCTGCGCGTAATCGGGGTGCTTCACCGTCATGGTGGCGGCCACCTCGGCGGTGAGGTTGTCCAGCTCGGTGGTGGTCACACCATCGAAGATGCCATCGATCACCTTCATGGTGACCATGGTGGCATCCACCATGGGGTCCAGCTCATAGCACAGTTTCTTCACCCGGGCGGTGATCTTGTCGAATTTCACCGCCTCCCGGCGGCCGTCGCGTTTGATGACGTACATGTTCCTTTTTCCTTGGTTTTAAGCACGCCCGGCTCCCGCCGATCGTGTTGTTATTTCCGTCAGTTTCCCGGACCGTAAGATGGCCCTCTCCTTCTCCCTTCCCGCGATCCCGCTCCGGGTCTTCTTCAACTGTTCGATGTGGGATCTGATGAAATGCGTTGCGGGTTGGCGGGTTGCGTGTTGCGGGTTAGGCGCTCCGATGGGTTCAACCCGTAACACGCAACCCGTCAACCCGTAACGTACGCGGCTTCAGAAGTCAGCGTCCAATGTGAACTTGCTCTGGTCCTTGTCCTTGTTCAGCACACCGGCCTTCTGGTATTCGCCCACGCGCTTCTCGAAGAAGTTGGTCTTGCCTTGCAGGCTGATCATCTCCATGAAGTCGAAGGGGTTGGTGGCGTTGTAGATCTTCTCGTTGCCCAGCTCCATCAGCAGGCGGTCGGCCACGAACTCGATGTATTGCTGCATCAGCTTGGCGTTCATGCCGATCAGGTTCACGGGCAGCGCATCGGTCACGAATTCCTTCTCGATCTCCACCGCATCGCGGATGATGGATTCCACCGTCTTCTTGCTCACCTTGTTCAGCAGGTGCTTGGTGTAGAGCAGGCAGGCGAAGTCGCAATGCAGGCCCTCGTCGCGGCTGATGAGCTCGTTGCTGAAGGTGAGGCCGGGCATCAGACCGCGCTTCTTCAGCCAGAAGATGCTACAGAAGCTGCCGCTGAAGAAGATGCCCTCCACCGCTGCGAAGGCGATGAGGCGCTCGGCGAAGCTGCCCTTGCCGATCCAGCGCAGGGCCCACTCGGCCTTCTTCTTCACGCAGTCCACCGTTTCGATGGCGTGCAGCAGCTTGTCCTTCTCGATCGGGTCCTTGATGTAGGTGTCGATCAGCAGGCTGTACGTTTCGCTGTGGATGTTCTCCATGGCGATCTGGAAGCCATAGAAGAAGCGGGCCTCGGGGTATTGCACCTCGTGCAGGAAGTTCTCGGCGAGGTTCTCGTTCACGATGCCATCGCTGGCGGCGAAGAAGGCGAGCACATGCTTGATGAAGTAGCGCTCGTCATCGTTAAGCTTGTCGTTCCAGTCCACCAGATCGGCGTGCAGGTCGATCTCCTCGGCGGTCCAGAAGGCGGCCTCGTGCTTCTTGTAGAACTGCCAGATGTCGTTGTGCTGGATGGGGAAGATGACGAAGCGGTCCTTGTTCTCCTTGAGGATGGGTTCGTTCGCGTCGGCGTTGGAAGAAAGCGTGGCGTCCATGCTCAGTTGGGCTTCGCCCGCCGTAGCCTTGGCGGAAGTGTGGTTGGTGTTCTTGGTGCTCATGGTCGTGTCGGCTTCGAGAGGGACGATGTTCCTGAAGGAGGAAGGCCTCCTTCGCGTTGATACCAGTACTTCTTGGGTTCCGCCGACGATGTGGCTCCCGGATATGACCCCGGTGTGACAGCGTCGTCGTCGGGTTACAAAAGTGGCCCGCATGGTCAGGATGTGCCGGATGAAGTCTTCCATACTTTTCAACATGGGCACGATCTCCGCGAATGGCGCGGGAGGGATCCAGACCGATCCGCTCCAAGCCTTTTCTTTTCACGATCCATCAACAACGGCCGTACCGCGCGGCAGCAGGGCGGAACGCGATCGCCAACGCCCTGTTGCCCGCACCACGCAAGGGCATCCGGCAGGGCCGCGCCGCGCATGCCGCGCACACCGCGACGAAGGATCGCGAAGGACCCTCGAAAGGCCCGCAATCGGTGGCGTCCCGCACACCTCGCTGCCAGAAACATGCGCGGTCGTTCACCGATGCGCCGATCGGATGTGTTGCCCACCCCATGCGCCCCTTCGGCACCGCCACAGGTAGCTCTACGGATGCGCGTGCTCAGGCCAGAACAGACCTCTCTCGTATTCCGTCCGCCGTCGGCGGACTCCTGTTTTTTTGAACCACAGATGACTCACAGATGAGGCTATCTGTGAGTCATCTGTGGTTGAGACCCGAGCTACGAATGAGGTCTGATAGCGTTCTTCCTTCCCCGATCGTTGAAAACCCGCACCCACCCCGTTGCGCACAGAGGCGGCCTGTGCGCCTACCTTGTCGCTCGTTCAACCCCAAAAACCCCGAAAAGATGGCAGCTGCTGTAGAAGCCTATTGCGTGAAGTGCAAGGCCAAGCGCAACATGAAGGACCCGAAGGAGAACATCATGGCCAACGGCCGCAAGGCGATGAAAGGCACCTGCCCTACTTGCGGCACGGGCATGTTCAAGATCATGGGCAAAGCCTGATCGCGGATCCTCGCGTGAAGGGGTCCTGTCAGCTGCGGCGGATGGGACCTTTTCATGCCCGCCCTGTCCGTCCACGCCCTGCCGTTCATAGCCCGATCCGCAGCCGGAACATGCCGCAACGGCCGGGGTTACCTTTGCCCGCGCCGATGACCGGACCCGCCCTGCTGCCTTTCGTGGATGCTGCCATACACGCCGCGATCGCCGGTGGCCGGGCCATCATGCAGGTGTATGCCGGCGACTTCGGCGTGGAGTGGAAGGCCGACCGGTCGCCCCTCACCCAAGCCGATCGCGACTCGCACGACGCGATCGCGCAGGCCCTCGCCCCCACCGCCCTGCCCGTGATGAGCGAGGAGGGCCGCTCCATCCCCGCACACGAGCGCCAAGGGTGGCCCCACTACTGGCTGGTGGACCCGCTGGATGGCACCAAGGAATTCATCGCGCGCAACGGCGAGTTCGCGGTGTGCATCGCGCTGATGCGCACGGACACCGGTGTGCGCTCGCCCATGGGCAACGCCAGCCCCGTGGCAGGCGTGGTGTACGCCCCCGTGGGCGATGTGCTCTACTTCGCATGGGAAGGCGGTGGCTGCTGGCGCCAGCAGCAGGCGGCAACCCACGCCGCGCTGCGCACGTATGAACGCGCCGCCATGAGCACACGACTGCCCCTCGCGCAAGATGCAAGGGCCTACACCGTACTTGCCAGCCGCTCGCACCGCAGCCCGGAGACCGAGGCCTTCATCCGGCACGAGCAGCAGGCGCACGGCACCGTGGAACTGGCCTTCATGGGCAGCGCGCGCAAATTCGGCCTGATGGCGGAAGGAAGCGCCGATGCCTACCCGCGCTACGCTCCCACCATGGAGTGGGACACCGCCGCCGGACAGATCATCTGTTCCGAAGCGGGCCGCAACGTGATCGATGTGACCACCGACGCCCCCATGCGTTACAACAAGAACGAACCGGTGAACAACTGGTTCATCGTACAATGAACAAGATGACCAAGAAGAACACGCCCTCCACAACACCTACGCATCGCTTCGGCGTTCAACGCAGGAAGGCCGTACCCACGAAAAGCAAGGTGGCCGCCGCCAAGAAGCCGAAAGCCACCAAGGCACCGAAGCCGGGCGAACGCGCTGCGGCAGGCCGCAGAAAGGTGGCCCTCATCACCGGTGTCACCGGTCAGGATGGCGCGTACCTGAGCGAACTGCTCCTGAACAAGGGCTACGAAGTGCATGGCGTGAAACGCCGCAGCTCGCTGTTCAACACCGACCGCATCGACCACCTGTACCACGACATGCACGAGCAGGGGCGGCCGTTCCACCTGCACTATGGCGACCTCACCGACAGTGTCAACTGCCTGCGCCTGGTGAAGGAGATCCAGCCCGACGAGATCTACAACTTGGCCGCCATGAGCCACGTGGCGGTGAGTTTCGAGATGCCCGAGTACACGGCCAACGCCGACGGCATCGGCACGCTCCGCTTCCTGGAGGCCATCCGCATCCTTGGCATGGAGAAGAAGACGAAATTCTACCAAGCTTCCACGTCGGAACTATACGGCGGTGTGCTACCCCACGCGCAGAACGAGGAAACACCCTTCTACCCGCGCAGCCCCTACGGTGTGGCGAAGCTCTACGGCTTCTGGATCACCAAGAACTACCGCGAGAGCTACGGCATCTTCGCGTGCAACGGCATCCTCTTCAACCACGAAAGCCCATTGCGCGGCGAGACCTTCGTGACGCGCAAGATCACGCGTGCCGTGGCGAAGATCAAGCTGGGCCTGCAGAAGACCCTGTACCTCGGCAACCTCGACGCGAAGCGCGACTGGGGCCACGCCAAGGACTATGTGGAAGGCATGTGGCTGATGCTGCAAGCGAAGAAGCCCGACGACTTCGTGCTCGCCACCGGCAAGACCTACACCGTGCGCCACTTCATCGACCTCGCCTTCGCCGAAGCGGGCATCAAGCTCGAATGGAAAGGCAAGGGCGAGAAGGAGAAAGGTGTTGACAAGAAGACCGGCAAGGTGCTCGTGGCCATCGACCCGCGCTACTACCGCCCGGCGGAGGTGGACCACCTTGAGGGCGACCCCTCAAAGGCGAAACGCGTGCTCGGCTGGAAACACAAGTACGACCTGAAGGCCCTGGTGAAGGAGATGGTGCAGAGCGACCTGGAGCTCTTCAAGCGCGACGTGTACCTGAAGAAGGGCGGGCATAAGATCCTGCATGAACAGGAATGATGCACGGGCGGATCATGATCCGCCCGCTCAGATCCCCATCCCATGAACAAGACCGATAAGATCTACATCGCAGGCCACCGCGGCATGGTGGGCAGCGCCATCGTGCGCAAGCTCCAGCAGGAGGGCTACACCAACATCGTAACCCGCACCAGCAAGGAGCTGGACCTGAAGGAACAGCAGACCGTGCGCGACTTCTTCGCCAAGGAGAAGCCCGACCACGTGGTGCTGGCCGCAGCGAAGGTGGGCGGCATCCACGCCAACAACGTGTACCGCGCGCAGTTCCTGTACGAGAACCTGATGATCGAGAGCAACGTGATCCACTCCGCGCACGAGAACGGTGTGAAGAAGCTGCTTTTCCTCGGCTCCTCGTGCATCTACCCGAAGATGGCGCCGCAACCGCTGAAGGAGGAGACGCTGCTGAGCGGCTTCCTCGAACAGACCAACGAGCCTTACGCCATCGCCAAGATCGCGGGCATCAAGCTGGCCGAGAGCTACCGCCGCCAGTACGGCAGCAACTTCATCAGCGCCATGCCCACGAACCTGTACGGGCCCAACGACAACTACGACCTCAACAACAGCCACGTGCTGCCCGCGCTCATCCGCAAGTTCCACACCGCCAAGGTGACCAATGCGCCCGCCGTGGAGGTGTGGGGCAGTGGCAGTCCGCGCCGCGAGTTCCTGCACGTGGACGACCTTGCCGATG
>JAHBUM010000204.1 GCA_019638075.1 Flavobacteriales bacterium
CCAGCTCGCCGTAGAAGGGGCGCTCCTTGTGTACTTCGTAGAAATGCCCGGCTTCCTCGCGGGAAAGGCGGGTATACTTGAGGGCGATGATCTTGAAACCGTTGCTGGTGATCATGTCGATGATCTTGCCTGCGTGCCCGGCGGCCACGGCCTCGGGTTTGATCATCGTGAAGGTCCTGTTGCTCATGCTGTTCGTGCCTTGCGGCGGGGTTGTTGAAAAAGCCGCGCAAAACTATACGCTGCTTTGGAACGTACACGCCCCCCGCACGACCTTCCTTCGTACCGTGAAGTGATCGTTCTGCTTCACGTCCCCCTCAACATCAGTACGCACAGATGAATGTCAAGGTACTTTTGGTCGCGCTGACCGCCGGAACGCTCGCCGCATGTGGCGGGCACGAGCCAGAGAAGAAAGGTGCCCCCAGCTTGGTGATCGGTGGCGATGGCAGCGGGGAGTCGGTCGCCAGCCTCTACCAGATGCCCACGCCGAACGAACTGTTCAGCTTGGTGCGGCAGATGGCGGGCGATGGGCAGAAACGGCTGCTGAACCCGGCCTCCAACGTGGACCGCTACGCCAGCCTGAAGTCCCGCGCCCTCAACTTCGGCATCTATTCCACGGACCTCGTGTTCGCCAGCTACTTCAAGCTGAACGTGGAAGTGGTGCGCTATTACCTCACCACCAAGAAGCTGGCCGAGAGCTTGGGCGTCGCGAGCGCCTTCTCCGATGCCGACTTCGTGCGTCTGGAGGCCAACCTCACACGGGGCGATTCCGATTCACTGGAGTTCATCAGTAACGAAGCCTACGCCAGAGCCTACGTCAAGTTGCAGGATGAGAAGATGGGCCCCACCCTGTCCATGGTGCTGGCCGGTGGCTGGGTGGAAAGCATGCACCTCTTGATGAGCCAGATCGAAGTGCATGGGAAGAGCGAAGCCCTGATGACGCGTGTGGGGGAGCAGAAGGTGACCCTGGAGCACCTCATCGACATGATGAAGCCCCACGAGACCGATGCGGAAGTGGCCGGGGTGATGAAGGACCTCATCGCCGTGCGCGACATCTACGATCAGGTGAACGTGAAGCGCGTGGCCCATCAGGGGCCATCCACCAGCGGCCGCATGGTGCTGGGCGATGATGTGAACGTGGAACTGACCGACGAGAAATACCGGGCACTGCGCGAAGCGGTGGCCGGGTTGCGCGCCCGCATGATCCAGCCCGAGGACGAGTCCAATGCCTGAACGAGAACGACCGATGAAACCGATATTCCGCAGTACTGCCGTTCTCGCCGCGTTGTGCGGTGCCATGGCGGCCAGCGCCCAGTACAAGTGTGCCGATTACCACCGCGTGAACGGCAATCTCAGCAACGACAAGCGCTTCTCCATCAATGGCCAGAGCAAGAGCGCCATGGTGCAGGTGGGCAAGGAGACCGAACTGAACATCATCGTGTATCGCGGGCAGGATTACCGCATCTCGGTGAGCCACGATGAAAAGGTGCTGGGCGAACAGCTCGCCATCCGCTTGGTGGAGAAGGTGCGCGTGCCCACCGATGAGGCCACCGAAGGCGCTGCCAAGAAGGCCGTGCTGGACGAGGGCGGCAAGGCCACCGGCACCACCTTGGAGGTGAAGGCCACCGAAAAGAAGCGGACCTACAAGGAAGAGGAGAAAGTGCTGTGGGACAACACCGAGCACGACATGGCCGACGAGATCGAGTTCTCCTGCACGGCCACCAAGCGCATCGCCATCGAAGTGGTGGCCCCCGGCAGCGATAGCGACAAGCCCAAGAAAGGCGCGCTCAACGACATCGGCTGCGTGGGCATCCTCATCGAGCACATGCCCACCCCTGCGGTAGGCTTCGAGGCGCGGTAGGGGGCTGCTCGTAGCTATGGGCAGGACCACGATGTGAAGTTGCCAGTTGTCAGGAATACCTGGCTCCGGGGTTGCACGGCAACCACTGACAACCGCCGCCCCCCGTTGCCACTACTTTTGCGGCCCGCCATTCCCGGCGGGCCGTTCCGCATCCACCATGTCCGTTCCCGCCGACCAGCTCGCCATCCTTCAGCAACTGCTTGAAGCGCCGCGCCGCGTAGCCATCGTTTCGCACCACAACCCCGATGGCGATGCCGTGGGCTCTTCGTTGGGGATGATGCACCTGTTGAAGGCTGCGGGCCACAACGCCCGTGTGGTGCTGCCCAACACCCCGGCGGGTTTCTTGGACTGGCTGCCCGGCCGCGCCGAAGTGCTCTGCCTCGACCGCTCGCCGGATGCCTCGCTCTCCACCATCCGCACCAGCGACCTCGTGCTCTGCCTCGACTTCAACCGGCTCGACCGCATCGGCGGGTTGGAGGAAGTGGTGCGCGCGGCGAAGACCAAAGTGTTGATCGACCATCACCAAGGCCCTGAAGCGTTCGCGGTAGCCACCTTTTCCGATACCGGCTCCAGCAGCACCTGTCAGATGGTGGTGGACATCGCCAAGGCATTGGGCTGGGAGGCGCACATCGGCCGTGATGCGGCCACATGCCTGTACACCGGCATGGTCACCGACTCGGGCTCGTTCCGTTTCCGCAGCACCACGCCGCACACCATGCGCACCGCTGCGGACCTGTTGGAGCGCGGCGTGGACCTCGACCTCGTTCACGGCAGCATCTCCGACACCAACAGCGCGGACCGGCTGCGGCTGCTGGGCTTCACCCTGCTGGAGCGCATGACGGTATTGCCCGAGCAACGCACCGTCATCATCGGCTTGGGGCAGGACGACCTGAAGAAGCACGGGTTCAAGCAGGGCGATACCGAGGGCTTCGTCAACTACGGCCTCTCCATCAAAGGCATGCGGCTCGCGGCCTTCTTCATGGAACACCCCGATCTGGTGAAGATCAGCCTGCGGTCCAAGGGCGACCTGCCGGTGGATCGTTTCCTGAAGGAGCACTTCGATGGTGGCGGGCACATCAACGCCGCCGGTGGCCGATCGCAACTGAGCCTCGAAGCCACGGTGCAACGCTTCATGTCCCTGCTGCCCGCGTTCCTCGAAGCGCATCCCGCATGAAGGCGCTGATCCCGGCCCTGCTGCTGCTCGCCGCCGCCTGTGGTGGCGATGGCCGCGTGCCGGTGCGCACGCACGGGCAGCCCGCGCAGCCCGATCTGGTGAAGGAGAACAAGGATGCCGTGAAGCTGGAACAGCACGACATCAGGTTGTACGCCGAGCGGCACGGCCTCACGCTCACACCCACGCCAACCGGGGTGCATTACCTGTTGCTGCGCGATGCGGAAGGCCCCACGGCGAAGCCCGATCAATGGGCGCGGATCCATTACAAGGTGGAACTGCTGAACGGGGACTCGGCCTACGCCAGCGCGCCCGGCAAGCCGGAATCGTTCATGGTGGAGATGGATCAGGTGGAGAGCGGCCTGCACGAAGCCATCCAGCTGCTCAGTGCGGGCGACAGCGCGCTGATCGTGATCCCCTCGTACCGCGCGCACGGCCTCATCGGCGATCAGGAGCGGATCCCCATGCGCAGCACCATCGTGTACCGCCTTGGCGTGGTAGCCATCACCGACAGGCCATGAACCGGCTGGTGCTCATCGTTACGGTGGCGCTTCTGCTCGGTGGCTGCGAACGCTCGCCGTACGCAGGCTACAAGGCGGTGGGCGATGATGTCCATCTGCGCCTGCTCGCACTCGGCGATGGCGAGGCGCTGCCATCGGACAGCGATTCGGTGGTGGTGCGTCTGCGGCTGGGGCAGCATGGGGGAGAGGTGGGCGGACTCTTCAGCACCGAACGCGCCTACCTCGTGAAGGACATCAGAAGCGGCGCGCTGAAGCAGGCCCTGAACCGGCTGCATGTGGGCGACAGCATGAGCGTGATCGCGCCCGGCGCTTCATGGCCTTGGAGCGTGATCGCCGAAGGAGCAGAACCGGATGTGCCGGACACCGGCAAGGTGCAAGGGGAGATCTCGCTGCGTACGTTACGCACACCCGCCATGATGCGCGCCGAGGCGGAGATGCTGAAACGCGATGATCCGTTGGGCTACGAACTGCGGCTGATCGCAGCGTACATCGGGCGCGAAGGAGCACCGTATGTCCGCTGGGGCACGAGCGACATCCACCATCACATCACGGGCACACCATCGGACACGAGCGCCGTGTCCGTTGGCGATCAGGTCACCATTTCCTATCAGGGCCGCAGCATCGAGGGCGGCCGGTTGTTCGATGATACCGGGCGCAATGGCGCGCCGCTCACCTTCACGTATGGCGACAAGGATCAGGTGATCAATGGGCTTGAAGTGGCCGTTCGGTTGCTGCGCGAAGGGCAGGAGGGCAGCTTCGTTCTTCCCAGCCTCTATGCGTTCGGCGCGAAGGGCATCGCTGGTGTGCTGGAACCGCATTCGCCGGTGGTGTACACCGTGCGGTTGGAGAAGGTGGTGCGTGCCAAGGGTGCGTAGCGTGGCTACCGCAGGGCGCTTCCCAGAATGAACACCGTCGGCCGTTTGCCAAGTTCCGGCATCGCTTTACGCCAGTGATCGATGGAGCGGGTGAGGGTGCTGCCACCGGGCTGTGTGAGGTCGATGGCGATGGTGAGCAGCGTATGCGGCGCACAGGTGTCGAGTAGATCCTTCAGCAGTGCATCGTTGCGGTACGGTGTCTCGATGAAGAGTTGCGCTGCGCCGGTGCGTTGGGCATCGCTCTCCAGTTTCCTGATCGCGGCTTTGCGTTCCATCGGCTTCACCGGCAGGTAGCCATGGAAGGTGAAACGCTGGCCGTTCAAACCCGAAGCGGCGAGGGCAAGGAAGAGCGAGCTTGGCCCGGTCAGCGGTACCACGCATACACCCGCGCGATGGGCGGCGCTCACCAGCAACGCCCCCGGATCGGCGATGCCCGGCATGCCCGCCTCGCTCACGATGGCAGCGTCGCGGCCGTTGCGCAGCAGCGCGATCATGCGTTCCGCTTCGTGCTGCGTGGTGTCCTTGTCCAGCCGGTGGATCTCCAGCTTCGGCAGTTCGATCGTGGGCACCATGCGGCGCAGCATGTGGCGTGCTGTCTTCTCGTGCTCGGCGAAGTAGAGCGTGGTGCGCGAAGCCACGGCGATGTTCTCCGGAGGCAGTTGTTCCACGCCGCCTGCATCGCCCAGCCACACGGGCAGCAGGTACAGCGTTCCGTATGGCTCAGCGGCGGACATCGTCGATCAGGTTGGCGCACGCGATGGTGAGCATGTCGTACACGGCCACGAATCCTTCGTCACCGCCGAAGTAGGGGTCGGGCACTTCGCGCAGGGCGTGGCCGGGAGCATAGTCCATCATCATGCGCGCTTTCTCCGCCAGTTCAGTGCTCGGCGCAACAGCGCGCATGTTGTGCAGGTTGCTCGCATCCATTGCCAGCAGCAGATCGAACTCATCGAAGTCCGAAGGCCGCAGGCGGCGTGCCCGCAGATCGCTGATGTCGATGCCCCGGTCGCGCATGGCCTTCATCGCGCGGCGGTCGGGCTGTTCGCCCACGTGGTAGTCGCCGGTACCGGCGGAATCGGTGTGCCAGTCCAGGCCATGTTCGGCGATCATGTTGCGCAGGATGCCTTCGGCCATGGGTGAGCGGCAGATGTTGCCGAGGCAGACGAGGAGGATCTTCATGCCTTGTTCTTATTTCAAGTGATTTGCCCTTTCGTTGCCAAGGTCGGGGTTAGACGTGATGGCGAGCTTATGACACAAGTATCCTACCACATGCTCGGTAGACGTGAGTAGTTGGATGTCTCCGTTATCGATCAATTGTTTGAGTGCTTGATCAAGGCTGTCCCAAGTTGGAGTCTGTTCATATTGGATGTAAGGATGTTTCATGGAGAACCGTTTCAAAACCTGCGCCGGGTCTCTCGAAGAGGACCCTGCGCTTCTCGTTGGGTTGAGCGCAGGATCCCTTTCAGGAGACCCTGCGCAGGTCTGGGGCGGA
>JAHBUM010000205.1 GCA_019638075.1 Flavobacteriales bacterium
CGATGCACATGGATAGAAGTGGTGCGTTCGGCTTCGAGGCCACAGGGTCCCTTTCAGGAGACCCTGCGGAGGGTTAGGATCCTCAAGCCGGGTGAAGTGCTCTTGGGGTGGCCAGCCAGTCGGCTACGCTTAAGCCCTCGCAGGGTATCCGCCCCCAACCTCCGCAGGCGACCCTGAGGTTGACGGCGCAGTCCTGCGGACCTCACGGTGGCAAAATACCGCAGCGCATCTGAATGTGCGCCCGACCTCAGTGCTTCCCCTGTGCGGCCAGCCAACGCTCGGCATCCAGTGCGGCCATGCAGCCGCTGCCTGCGCTGGTAACGGCTTGGCGGTACACCTTGTCGGCGGCATCACCGGCCACGAACACGCCGGGCACGTTGGTGTAGGTGCTGTCGGGCTTGTGTTTCAGATAGCCCTGGTCGTCCATCTCCAGCCAGCCCCGGAAGATGTGGGTTGCAGGCGTATGACCGATCGCGATGAACAGGCCTGTCACATCGAGCCTGCGCTCCTCACCGGTCACGTTGTTGGTGGTGAGAACACCATCCACCGCATGTTCGCCCAGCACATCCTTCACTTCGGTGTTGAAGAGCACTTCGATGTTGGGCGTGTTCTCCACGCGATGCACCATGGCCTTGCTGGCGCGGAAGTGATCCTTGCGCACGAGCATGTACACCTTGGGGCACAGCTTGGCGAGGTAGGTGGCCTCTTCGCAGGCGGAATCACCGGCGCCGACGAGCACCACGTTCTGGCCTTTGTAGAAGAAGCCGTCGCACACGGCGCAGGCGGTCACGCCGCCACCGATGTCGCGCAGGCGGATCTCGTTGGGCAGCCCCAGCCATTTCGCGCTGGCGCCGGTGCTGATGATCACCGCATCGGCGTGGATCTCCGTCTTCTCATCCACCCACACCTTGTGTACTGGGCCGGTGAAGTCCACCTTCGTCACCCAGCCACTGCGCACATCGGTCTGGAAACGCAGCGCCTGCTCGCGCAGGTCGTTCATCATTTCCGGGCCGGTGCGCCCTTTCGGATAGCCGGGGTAGTTGTCCACTTCGGTGGTCTGGGTCAACTGGCCGCCGGGCAGCGGACCTTCGATCATCACCGGCTTCAGGTCGGCGCGTGCGGCATAGATGGCGGCGGAATATCCTGCGGGACCCGATCCGATGATCAGGCATTTGACGTGTTCGGGCGTGGTGCTCATGGGAAGGGGCGCAAAGGTACCGAAGGGGGATCATGTGGTCATGTGTCCATGCGGCCACTCACTACCCAGCGCGATATGTGTTCATTGGAAATGTGCGGATCATCGGCTTTCACCGGATCTCCATGGGCACATGACCACATGTCCGCATGGGCACATGAATTCCCGCCCCTACTGGCAGATGATCGTATCCGCATACACGCCCCAACCGGCCCAGATGCCCAGCCCGCCGTTGATGTTGCTGCGCGCGTTCACCGGGGTGCCGAACATGTCGCCGCTGCTGCCCACGTTCTCATCGTAGCTGGTGTAGAACTCGTGCTCGTTGTAGCCGATGCTCACGAACTTCACGGCGATGGTGTCGCCCACCTTGTAGTAACCGGCCTCCTCGTTGCTGTCCTCGGGCTGGTCGCTGTAGAACTGGCGGCCCCGGATGAAATTGAAGTCGAAGGTGAGTCCGTTCACGTACTTGTCCTCGAAGGTGTTGCCCAGCGGGGAGATGAACGTGGGATCCTTCACCGATCCATCGGCGCGGTGGTTGGTGCGGCGGGCCAGCCAGCGGTAATGGTTGCCCATGGTGTCGGGATCGCTCAGGCGCGCCCATGCGAAGCCCAGCGAATCATCGCCCGGACGTTGCAGGGCCAGTTTGAACCATACGCTGTCCAGCGGCACAGGGTGGGGGATGGTGGTGACGCTCGTGAGCACTTTTCCTTCAGCCTCTACACGCAGGCTGTACGTGCGGCCCGCTTCGCCGAACACTGCGGTGTTGGGGGTGGAATACACGCAGATGTCCGTGCTGCCCAGCAGGCCGGGGTCGATCCCGGTGGCTTCGGCGAGGAGATCGCGCTGTGCGGGCGTCAAGGCACCACTGCCGATCCGCTCCAGTTGCACCGGCCCGTCCCCATTATCCACGGTGATCAGGGCGTCGCATACGAAGCTGTTGGCGATGGCGCGGATATCCAGCGGGTCGAAGAAGCTCTGTGTGCGCGTGAGGATCACGAAGGGCGGAAGCCCCGGTTCGATGGTGCCTTCCACCACGAGCTTCTGTGCGGTCTCGGGCACTTCCACGGTGATCTCCTTCTCGCATCCGGCGAGCATCGCCACCACGAGCGGGAGCAGGAACAGGGCGTTGCGTTTCATCAGAAATGGAAGTTCCAAGTGATGGAGGGAAGGATGCTGAACAGCGAGACCTGTTTCGCCACGGGCCGCAGATCGCCACCGGCCGTGGTGCCCTGCGTGGTGAAGTAGTAGAAGTAGGGGTTGGCGCGGTTGTACACGTTGTACACCGAGAAGGTCCAACTGCTGCGGTACTTGCGCTGCACGGTGGCGGTCTCGCCGGTGGCCTTGTCCTTCACCTGTTTCGTGGGCTTGTTCTTCAGCGTGGCGGCGAGGTCCAGCCGGTGGTAGGGCGCCATGCGGAAGCCGTTGCGGTCACTGAACTGGCTCACCACGCGGCCTTCGATGAAGTAGCGTTGCACGGGGAGCGTCGTGGCCTGCCCGGTGCTGTACACGAAGGTGCCGCCGAAGCTCCAGCGGTCGTTCAGCTCATAACCCGCCACGAGGCTGAGGTCATGGCGGCGGTCCCAGCGGCTGGGGAACGCGCGGCCTTCGTTCACCTCATCGAACCGGCGCATGGTCTTGCTCCACGTGTAGCCCGCCCATCCGGTGAACTTGCCCAGCCTGCGCTTCAGGAAGAACTCCGCGCCGTAGCTCCAGCCCTTGCCGAAGGTGAGCAGCGCATCGTAGTTGGTGTTGCCACCGTCCTGCGGTTGCGTGCCTTCCTTGTATTCGATCTGGTTCAGCATGTCCTTGTAATACACCTCCACGCTCGCCTCGTACTTGCGGTCCCACAGGTCGCGGAAGTAGCCTACGGCGTATTGGTAGGCCACCTGCGGCTTCACGTTCTTCCCGCTGGGGATCCACACATCGGTGGGCAGGCCCACGCTGCTGAAGCTGGCAAGGTGGACATATTGCAGGTTGCGGTTGAAGCTGGCCTTCACGCTGCTGCTGGGGCCGGTCTTGTAGCGCGTGCTCAGGCGCGGTTCCAGCCCTTGGTAGGTCTTGATCGTTTCACCCGTTGCGTAATCGCGTGTGCCGGTGGCCATGCCCGCATCGTTCAATAGGTATTCCTTGAAGCGGCCCACGTGCGCGAAGTAGGAGAGGCGCACACCGGCGTTGATGCGGAACACATCGCTCACGTCGTATTCGTCCTGCACGTAGACCGCCGCTTCGTGCGCGCGCAGCTTCGATGGCGTGTCGATGGCGAATTCGGCATCGCCGCTGGAGACATCCACCGTGCTGGGCGTGTACACGTGGTAGGTGTAGTGCGCGCCGTACTTCAGCTCATGCCGCACCGATGGGTACTGGTTGAAGTCGAGCTTCAGCCCGTAGTCCTTGATGCCGCTGCTGAGACCGAAGGCGAAATCGTCCTGACCGCCCTTGAAGCTGAACTGGTAATCGCTGAAGATGGCGGTGGTGTTGAGGAAGAGCTTGGGGCCGAAGACGTGGTTCCAGCGTCCGCTCACGGTGGCGTTGCCCCAAGGGATCTTGAAGTTCGGGCTGCCCGGCTCGCTGCCGTTCAGGTTGAACACATCGCGCCCGAAGTAGCCGCTCAGGAAGAAGCGGTCCTTGTCGCTGAGGCGGTAGTTGGCCTTCGCATTTAGGTCGTAGAAGTAATAGCCGCTGCCCGCGAAGGCGCCCTCGGGGTTCATGAAGGGCTTGGCGAGCACATCGATGTAGGTGCGGCGCCCGCTCACGATGAAGGAGCTTTTGTCCTTCACGATCGGCCCTTCCAGCGTGAGGCGGCTGCTGATGAGGCCGATGCCACCCTGCCCGTGGAAGCCCTTGTCGTTGCCATCCTTCATGGTGATGTCCAGCACGCTGCTGGTGCGGCCGCCATAGTTCGCGGGCATGCCACCCTTGATCAGTTCGATGTTCTTCACCGCATCGGCATTGAACACGCTGAAGAAGCCGAAGAGGTGGCTGGCGTTGTACACGGTGGCATTGTCCAGCAGGATCAGGTTCTGGTCCGGGCCGCCGCCGCGCACGTAGAAACCGCTGTTGCCCTCGCCATTGCTGGCCACGCCGGGCAGGTATTGGATGGTCTTGAGGATGTCCACCTCGCCGAGCAGCGCGGGCAATGTGCTCAGCTTCTGCACATCGAGGTCCATGGTGCCCATCTGTGTGCCTTCGGTGTTCTTCGCCTTCTCACCCACCACCTCGAATTCCTTGGAGATGATCGCCTTGGTGCGCGCGGCGATGTTCAGCTTGGCATCGGCCGTCAGGTCCACCGTATGGCTGCTTTCCTCGTAGCCCATATAGCTCATCACGATGGTGTACCGGCCCGGCGGCAGGTTGAGCACATAGTAGCCGTAGGTGTTGGAGGTGGCGCCGGTCATCGTTTCCTTGGCGTACACGTTGGCGCCGATGAGCGTTTCGCCGGTGGCGGCATCCTTCACGTAGCCACTGATGGTGAGGTTGCCCTGCGCCAGCGACAGCAGGCCGGTGAGCAGGGCGGAAAGCAGTACGAGCAGGCGCATGCGGGCTTGTTAACGGCGAAAGCCGCGCAAAAGTACCCGCGCGCAGCGGGCGTTGGCGTACCGATGGTACGCAGGATCCACCACTGGTCACAGCGCCCCAATTCACATCACAGTGTTAGCGCAATGATCGTGGAATTGGCATTCCGATGAAGCTGGCATAGCCTGCGCTGCGGACTTTTGCGGCCAACTAACACACACATGCAAGCCATTCTACGCAAGTACAGCCCCGGCCTGATGACCGCCGCGATCTATGCCGGTATCCTGATGTTCGCACTGTTCTGCACGTTCGCAGGGCGCTGAGGTCGGAAGGTCGAGGACGGATAGAAGGGGCCGCAAGGCCCCTTTGTTCATTTTTGGGGTGGCAGGATCCGTCGCACAGGCCGGTGAGAAAGAACTCGGGTAATGGAGGGCAGGGATGTGATGACGAACGGCGCCTCCTTCACCTCCATTACTCCCCCGAACGCAGAACGGCCCCTCTCTCGAAGGGCCGTCCCACATTCAGTTCCATAAGGTCACTCGCCTGCGGGCGGGAGCTCCTTCCCGTCATCACCCGCTTTCGAGGTCTTCTTCCTGCCTTTCGTCACCTTGAAGGACAGGTCGCTCTTGTCCTTGTTCAGGTTCACGGTGATCTTGTCACCTTCCTCCACGGCCTGGTTGATGATCTCCTCGGCCATGGGATCCTCGATGAACTTCTGGATGGCACGCTTCAGTGGGCGGGCACCGAACTTCTCATCGTAGCCTTTCTCGCCGAGGAAATCCTTGGCCTCGTCGGTGAGCTTCAGGTCGTAGCCCAGTTCGGCCACACGCTTGTAGAGATGGCCCAGCTCGATGTCGATGATCTTGTGGATGTCCTCCCGCTTCAGCGAGTTGAACATGATGATGTCGTCGATCCGGTTGAGGAACTCGGGAGCGAAGGCTTTCTTCAGTGCCTTCTCGATGATGCCCCGGTTGCTGTCCTCCTGCCCGGCGGCCTTGGCCTGCGTGCCGAAGCCCACGCCCTTGCCGTAATCGCTCAGGTCACGCGCCCCGATGTTCGAGGTCATGATGATGATCGCGTTCTTGAAGTCGATGTGGCGGCCGAGGCTGTCGGTCATCTTGCCATCGTCCAGCGCCTGTAGCAACAGGTTGAACACGTCGGGGTGGGCCTTCTCGATCTCGTCCAGCAGGATGATGGAGTA
>JAHBUM010000206.1 GCA_019638075.1 Flavobacteriales bacterium
ACCTTATCGCCTCCGCCGGGCCGATGCGCGTGACCAGCATGCTGGGCAGGATCAGGGCCAGTACGCACACCACCATGGTGCCCACGTTCAGCCAGAGGATCGGCAGCAGTTCCACGTCCACCGGCACGGCATCCACGTAGTAGCTCTCCACCGGAAGGGTGACGATCCCGAATTGCTGCTGGATCAGGCACAGGCCGATGCCCAGCAGATCGCCGAGGAGGATGCCTATGCCGAGGATGTACGCCGCATCGATCAGGAAGATGCGGCGGATGGCGCCATTGCTGCTGCCCAGCGCCTTCAGTACGCCGATCATCGGGGTGCGCTCAAGGATGATGATGAGCAGCGCGCTGGTCATGTTGATGATCGCGACGATCACCATCAGCACGATGATGACCACCACGTTCGTGTCCAGCAGTTCCAGCCACGCGAAGATCTCGGGGAACCGCTGGCGCACGCTCAACGAACGCAGCCTGATGTCGAGGTGGTCGCGGTAGATCACGTCATCCATTTCGGCAAGATCCTCGAAGCGGTCGAGTATCACCTCGAAGCCGCCGCAATACTTGGCATAGCTGCCGCCACTCCCGCCGCGCTCGATGTCAACGATGTCGCGTGTGTACCATGCGAGGTCGTGCATCACCGTGGGATCCGGGATGATGCGCACCCATGCCGTATCGGCCAGCGTATGGTCCGCATCGCTGACCACGAGCGTGATCGTGGTGTCCTTCTCGGTGCGGATCCAGTGTGGGCCTTTGCCCGATAGTTCGGTGCCCGGCCATTCGTAGTGGTATATGCGGTCGCCGCCGAACGCCAGCCCTTCGATGCAGATGCCATCCCACGAAGCGGTGTCGTACACCATCAGCTCCGCCTTCAGACCCCATTGCGCGAAGCGTTGCAGATGGCCGATGTCCACGTACACCAGCTGGTGGTCCAACTGTTCGATGCCCGTTTCGTACAGCCCGCTCACCCTGAATTTCCGCGGCCTTATATCGTCGTGATCCTTGATCAGGTACACCGTGATGGTGTCGTCCACGCCGATGTGCAGGCGGTCGCCGATGTACTTCGAGAGCAGGATATCGATCGGGCGGGCCGTGTCGCCGATGGCCGGAACGGTGCCTGCTTTGAGGTGCTGTTGCAGGAAACTCCAGTCGTGATCGCGGCCCACGCCCTTCAGCACCACGCCTTGGATGTCGCCATCCGTTTCGATGATGCCCGGCCGGGTGGCGAAGACCTGTATGTGCTTCACGCCGGGCACCGAATCCAGCGAAGGGTAGAACGGCTGCGCGATCGCCACGCGCGGGGTCTCCTTGGAATCCGTCTGGCTGATGGAGGTGATCTGCAGGTGCCCGCCGGCCCCGGTTACCTTCGCCCGCACTTCCCGTTGGAAGCCGGTGGTGATGCCCACCGTGACGATCATGACCGCCATGCCGATGACGATCCCCAATACCGCGATGCCCACGATGGGCCGCGACAACCGATCGGCCCGATCCTTGTCAACGAGGATGCGGCGAGCGATGAAATGTGCGACGTTCACAGGAGGTGGTGCCCATCGGGCAGCGGCGAAGATAGGCGCCACCCTCGCGGCCTTCCTGGTGTTCGCGGCATGTGGTCGTACACAAGCCGTGCAACTGGGTAAAGAGCCTTCGCTACAAGCCACCATGGACCTGCACGTGGGTGCTGCACGCACGGCTGAATACGTGCCACACCTGCTCGGCGAACGCGTGGCGGTGGTGACCAACCAGACCGGCCTCATCGGCAAGCGACACCTCGTGGATTCGTTGCTCGCGTTGAACGTTCAGGTGGTGAAGGTCTTCGCTCCCGAACATGGTTTCCGCGGCGAGGCCGATGCCGGTGAACACGTGAAGAACGGGAAGGATGCGAGCACCGGGTTGTCTCTCGTTTCGCTTTATGGTTCCAACAAGAAGCCAACGCCTGAGCAGATGGCTGATGTGGATGTGCTCTTGTTCGACATCCAGGATGTGGGTGTTCGGTTCTACACGTACATCGGCACGCTTCACTACGTGATGGAGGCAGCCGCAGAGAACGGAAAGAAAGTGGTCGTTCTCGATCGACCGAACCCGAACGGCTTCTACGTGGACGGTCCCATACTCGACATGAAGTTCTCATCGTTCGTGGGTATGCATCCCGTGCCCCTCGTGCACGGCATGACCGTGGGTGAGTTCGCGCGCATGATCAACGGTGAAGGTTGGCTGAAGGGGGGGAAGACCTGCGAACTTGTGGTGATCCCGTGCATTGGATATTCTCACGATATGTTCTACGAACTCCCCGTTAGGCCATCGCCCAACCTGCCCAACGCCTCGGCGGTATACCTCTACCCATCGCTGGGGCTTTTCGAGGGCACGGTGGTCAGCGTGGGCCGGGGCACCGACAAGCCGTGCCAGTGCATCGGCTATCCGGGCAACCCGGTCGGGCGCTACACGTTCACGCCGCACTCCATGCCGGGAGCGAAGGATCCACCGCACAAGGACAAGCCATGCACGGGCCTTGATCTTCAGGAATACGGCACCTTCCAGTCGCGGCTGGACAAGCGCATCGACCTGCAATGGCTGATCGGGCTGTACGCCGAAGCGCCGGACAAGGCGAAGTTCTTCACGTCGTTCTTCGACAAGCTCGCCGGTGGCCCTGCGCTGCGCGAACAGGTGATCGCCGGGAAGAGCGAAGAGGCGATCCGAACGTCGTGGAGCGAAGGGCTTCAGCGTTTCGCGCCGGTCCGGGCGAAGTATCTGCTCTATCCGTAGTGTGCCCGGCAACGAAGAAGCCCCGGTTCATTGCCGGGGCTTCTTCGTTCAAATGCTATCCACCGATCAACGCTGGATCACCAAGCGCTCGGTGTATGTCTTGTCATCGGTGGTGATGTTCACCAGATATACCCCGCCCGGCAGATCTCCGCTCAGGTCCATGGTGCTGTTCACCATACCATGTTGAACGGTGAGCGTGCGGGCAGCAACGCGCTTGCCGGTCATGTCGAAGATGTCCACGCTCACGGTGCGGGCAGCTTCCGCAGCACCTGACGGGGAAGGCAGGCTGATGAAGAGCTGCTCGCCGCGGTTCGGGTTCGGGTACAGCAGCACGCGCTGGTGCGGGCTGGTGCCGTCGGCATTCTGAGCCATGTTGCTGCCGCCTCCGTTGGCTTGCGAGCATCCATTGATCGTCACCTTGCACACCTTGCCCCATGCGTCGCTGTCCGCACAGGCGGCGGCTTGGCCACTGCCTGCCGGGCCGAAGCACCATGTGGCGCCACCATCGAGGCTCACGCGCACATCGACATCGTAGGTCTTGTTGCAGACGAGCGGGGCGCCGCTGGTCGCGTTCCAGTTCAACTGCATGCGCGCGCTGGTCTGCGGCGGGCGTACGATGCAGACGCCCTCGCCCTGGATGCGGAAGCGGAACTGGTACCGCACGTTGTTGCTCGCCACCACTGGCACCGGTTGCGGCGGGTTGGCCGTGATGCGGTTGGCCGGGTTGCTGCCGCCTCCGAAGCTGCGGAACACGCCACAGCTATAGTCGTCGGGGTTCGAGGGGTCGTCCTGCAGCTTCACGCGTGGGCATGTGGCAAGCACCGCATCGAGCTTGAGCTTGCAGGCGTGGCCGAAGGGAAGGTTCACGCCGTTCACACGGCCCCGCACCTTCACGTTCATCAGTGTTCCTTCAGGTACGTGGGGGGTGATGTGCGAGTCCATCCAGCCGTTCAGCTTCATGTGGCAGGCGCGGTACGCATTGGCAGGCGAGAAACCATCGCTCACGCTGTGGCTGCGGAAGCGGCGGAAGCTGTAGCCGCCGTTAGGGTCGAAGATCCAGAATTCGTAACCGCTGTTCGTGGGCTGTGCGCTGTTGGGGCCACCCTGCACCCAAGTGGCGCTCACGGCAGGGTTGGCTACGGCCACCACGTACTTGTTCGCCACCCAGTCCAGCTTGTCGCAACTGCTGAAGATGAGCCTGTCGTCGCCGATGGGCACACAGAAGTCCTGATCGCCGGCGAGCGAGCTTTGGAAGCCGGTGGTGAAGCCTCCCGTGTTGTCGATGATCCGGCGGCCGTTCGCACCGGTCTCGCGCAACTGGTATCCTCCACCCGTAATGCCATCACCGGCGCTGTCGAACACGGTGAGCGAGTAGCAGCCTGCGGGCAGGCAGCAGCTCTCCACCAAGGGGAAGGGCGTGTTGTCGGGATAGGGGATTTCCAGCCCACCGCTGCAGATCACGATGCCCGTGCCCGACTGGGCGATCTCCCACGAGATCTGGCTGCCGTGCATGTCCAGATCGATGGCGAGGTTGACCTGCTCGGTGCAGGGCACGCCCTGGCATTGGCAACCCGGTGTTATCTGGTCCAGCACGGTCCCGGAGTTGTTGTCATTGCATGGCGAGCCCACGCCGCCGAAGAGGTTCGGGCACGAGTCGTTGCAGTCCAGCACACCGTCCCCATCGCTGTCCGTGTCCGGGTTGCCGCAGCCGCAAGCGCCGGGCGCGGTCTTGTCCGGGTCGGTAGGGCAGCCGTCGTTGCAGTCGGCTACGCCGTCGTCATCGGTGTCGGTGTCTGGAACGCCGCAGCCGCACTCGCCGGGCGAGGTCTTGTCCGGGTCTGCCGGGCAGTCGTCATCGCAGTCGGGTGTGCCGTCATTGTCCGTGTCGGTATCGAGGTTGCCGCATCCGCATACGCCGGGGGCGGTCTTGTTGGCATCGCCGGGGCAGCCGTCATCCGCGTTGGTCACGTAGCCGGGCGGCACGTTGCAGGTGTATCCGGGCTGGCTCACCAAGGGGTCGCCTGCGCCATCGCCATCGGCATCGGCGTAGTAGGTCACAGCGATGTCAGCCGTTCCGCAGCCGCACACGCCGGGCGCTGTCTTGTCCGGGTCGTTGGGGCAGCCGTCGATGCAGTCCGCCGTGCCATCTTCGTCCGTGTCCGTGTCCGGCGTTCCGCAACCGCATACGCCGGGGTGGGTCTTGTTGGCGTCGGTGGGGCAGCCGTCGCCTGTTGTGGTGACGTAGCCGGGCGGCACGTTGCAGGTGTATCCGGGCTGGCTCACCAGCGGATCACCGACGCCATCACCATCGCTGTCCGCGTAGTAGGTCACCGGCACGTCCGGTGTTCCGCAGCCGCACACGCCCGGCGCGATCTTGGCGGGGTCGTTGGGGCAGCCATCGTTCGCGTTGCACACCCCGTCGTTGTCCGTGTCCTGGAAGGTGCCCACGCATTGGCAGTCCACCGTGTACGTGTCGTTGATGGTGCAGGCGTTGCCATCGTTGCATGGCGTACCGGGCAGTGCGCTGCCGCCAGGCACCCCAAGGCAGTCGATCACTTGGAAGTTCAGGCGCACATAGCGCAAGTTACCGGCGTTCCAGCTGGCATCATCACAGATGCGCACGGTCCAGGTGCCGTTGGGGTTTCCGGTGAATCCTGCGAGGGCCTGTTCCGGGGCGTACGTGCCGGTCACACTGTTCGGTGTGTTGCCGATAGTGTTCAGTGCGGTGCCGCCATCGCGGAGCTTGAACACCGCCGTGGGGCAGTTGCCGTTGTTGCCGAAGTTGTCTCCGCTGCCACCACGGTCCAACATCAGGTTGCGGCTCTGGCCCGTGGGGCTGATCAGGACCATGTCGATGTCGGCACGGTTCGGATGGGTGATGATCAGGTCTACGCTTTCGAGCGCCACGTTGGTGTTCAACTGGTCGTTCTGTCCCGAGATCGTGACCAACGCGTTGAGGAAGTTCGAGGAGCCGCAGCCGTTGTTCGGGATAGCCAGGTTGTATCCGCACTGGCCG
>JAHBUM010000207.1 GCA_019638075.1 Flavobacteriales bacterium
TGGAAGGTTCCTTCGCCCACCGTGTGCCGTGCAGCACCGCAGCCCGTGGCAACGAGCAGCACGATCAGGGGGGCGGCCGGGTGGGTTTTCACGCCGCTGAAGGTAGCGGGTTCTGCTACGCGCCCCTCTCGCTCCCCACGAACGCGAACGCATCGCCGTCGAACAGGCCCCGGTCGCTCATCTTCAGGTGGGGGATCACCAGTAGCGCCATGAAGGAAAGGGTCATGTACGGCGCGCTCATGGTGCAGCCGAGTTCCTTGGCGGCGTGGTCCATCAGGCCGTATTCCCGGGCCACGTCGTAGGCATCGGCATCGCTCATGATACCGGCCACGGGCAGGGCGAGGGACATCCGGAGCGCGCCGTCGGCGAGGCTGATGCCCCCGCGTGCTTCGATCACGGCGTGTACGGCGGCGCAGAGGTCGTCATCGTTGGTGCCCACGGCCACGATGTTGTGGCTGTCGTGCGCCACGCAACTGGCGATGGCCCCGCGTTGCAGGCCCATGCCGGTGATCCAGCCCACGGCCACGGGCGCATCGGCGTAGCGGTTCACCACGGCGATCTTCAGCAGGTTGCGGCCGGGGTCGGCCACGCATGCGCCGTGCGCCACCGTGGGCGGCATCGGTACCTTGCCCGTGATCAGCTGCCCATCGTACGGCTCTATCACCAGCAGATCGTTCGCCGTGGCCGGAACATGGAAGTCGGCCGGGCGTTTGGGCGTACAGTTGAAATTGTTCGGCGTGGTGGCCTTCACCCGGGCGATGTGGGTGGTGCCATCCTCGGCCACGAGCTGCCCGCGGATGTACGTCCGCCGCACGTTGAACCGTTGGACGTCGTCCACCACGATGAAGTCGGCGGGATCGCCCACGCGCAACCGGCCCACCGGCAGCTTGTAGTGCAGGATGGGGTTGAGGCAGGCGGCCTGCAACACCTTGAACACGTCGATCCCGGCGGCGACGGCGCGCGCGCACACGGTGTTCACGTGGCCGAGCACGAGGCTGTCCGGATGCTTGTCGTCGCTGCACAGCATCATGCGTTCCCAATGGTCGTGCAGCAGCGGATGCAGGGCCTCGAAATTCTTCGCGGCACTGCCCTCGCGGATCTGCACCCACATGCCATGGCGCAGCTTGTCAAGTGCTTCTTGTGCGGTGAAGCACTCGTGGTCGGTGCTCATGCCAGCCTTGATGTAGCGTTCGGCCTGTTCGCCGCGCAGGCCGGGAGCGTGGCCATCCACGGGCTTGCCGAGGCGTTGCGCATGCGCGATCTTCTTCAGCACTTCCGCATCGCCGTGCAGCACGCCGGGGAAATTCATCATCTCGCTCAAGTAGAGGATCTCAGGCCGTTCCAGCAGTTGGCCCACCTGCTCGGCATCGATGCTGGCACCGGCCGTTTCAAAGGTGGTGGCCGGCACGCAGCTCGGCGCCCCGAAGAAGAAGTGGAAGGGCACCTGCCGACCGTTGGCGATCATGTATTCCACGCCTTCCACGCCGAGCACGTTGGCGATCTCGTGCGGGTCGCTGATGGTGGCCACCGTGCCGTGCAGCACCGCCAGCCGTGCGAACTCGCTGGGGATGAGCATGGAACTCTCCACATGCACGTGCGCGTCGATGAAGCCGGGCATCAGGTAGCCATCCACGTCGCCGTCGATGTCCGCGATCGCGCTGATGCGGCCTTCGGTCACCGTCACCTCCGCCTTCCGTACCGAATGCCCGGCGATGTCGACGAGGTTCCCTTTGATCGAGAATGTGTTCATGCTTGGCGAATGTCGCAAGAAAGTGGGCTGGTGCGGTCCAGATCCAACCACAGATAGCGCAGATGTCACAGATGGTCTTGTTATCCTGCTCATCTGTGATATCCGTGTCATCGATGGTTTGGAACAAGAAGAGTGTCCTAAAGTTCCAGCGTTGGCGCACGGTGGACGAATAGTGACAATGGCTGTCCCGTTCGTCACAGCTCCAACCGCCCGGCCTCGGAACGTTGGGCCGAACGGGGCCGACGTGTAGCTTTCATCCTCATGCGTACGTTCCACCCCTTGTTCCGGCGTTTAGTGCTCGCCACGAGTGCCCCGCTGCTGGCCTGTGGTGTCTCGGCCAGCGTGGTCTTCCTCGGCGTTCCGCTCAGCAGTAGGTTGCTGGGCCAGTGGCGGGTGGTGCAGGTGTTCGGCAATGACCTCACCCGTTCCTTCCCGCCGTTCACGGTCCGGTTCGAGAAGGATGGCAGGCTCGTGGGCCGCTCGGGTTGCGGCACCTTCACCGGCAACTGGACCACCGGCCCCGATCGGGTGCATTTCCGGGGCATGGTGCCATCGGGCGGCAACTGCGGGGAACTGAGCGTGGTGGAGCGCAAGGTGATCGAGGCCATGGCGGTAGCCCGCGAAACACGCGTGGAGAAGAACGGGGTGGTGCTGATGCACGAAGGGAAGCCCGTGGCGCTGTTGGTGCCGCAGCAGACCTGAGCCTTTCGGCAAGGTCAACGGGCCGTCATCGTTTCTGTTGTGTACTGGAAATAACGCAGGCCAACGCTTGCGGTCATGTGGGTGATGTCGCTTTGCGGCACCAAACACATGATGATGAAACATCGCAACGAATGGCTGACGTGGACGGCAACGGCCGTCGGATCGCTGGGGCTGCTGGGACTGGCATCGGCACAGGCCGTGCCACAGGGCGGACTGAACGAGGCACTCGCAGAGGGGACATCCATGGATCGTTCCATGCCTGCGGACACGCGGGTGGTGCTCGAGGAGCGTGCGTTACCGATCACCGATGACGGGTGGAGCGCCAATGAACTGCCCATGGCGCGGCAGCTCGTGGTGTCGCGCCGCGCCACGGCGGAAGGCCCGCTGCGCATCGAGGTGTTCAACGAGCGCGGCGAAGTGGTGGAGCACATCGACTGGACGGAGGGTTCGGGAAGGGTGAAGCCTGTGGCGTTGGATGCGCTGCTGGCAGGACGCTACGCAGTGCGTGTCACGAGCGGCGAACGCTCCGAGGTGGTGCGTTTCCGCAAGGATTGAAAAGAACAGGGCGTCAATTCCCGAACATCTCCCGCACCTTCTCGAAGAAACCCTTGTCCTTCGCGTTAGGCTTGGGCTGGAAGCCGGGGCTGTGGCGCAGCTTCTCCAGTGCGGCCTTCTCGTCCTTGGAAAGCTCGGTGGGCGTCCACACCATCACATGCACCAGCAGGTCGCCGGTGCCGTGGTGCTGCACGCTGGGCAGGCCCTTTCCGCGCAGGCGCATGGTGGTTCCGCTCTGTGTGCCAGGCTCGATCTTCACCTTGGCCTTGCCGGTCACCAACGGCACTTCGATGCTGGTGCCGAGCGCGGCATCCGCGAGGTTGATGTACGTCTCGTGGTGCAGGGTGGTGCCGTCGCGCTTCAGTTCCTTGTGCGGCTCCTCCTCGATCACCACCAGCAGGTCGCCGGGCACGCCGCCCGCAGGCGCCTCGTTGCCCATGCCACTGATGTTCAGCTGCATGCCCTCCTCCACCCCGGCGGGTATGCGGATGGGCACCACCACCTCCTCGCGCACGAGGCCATGCTCATCGCTGCCGGGCGCGCGCTTGCTCACGGTCTGGCCCACGCCGCCGCATGCGGGGCAGGTGGCCACCGTCTGCATCTGGCCCAGGAAGGTGCTCTGCACGCGGCGCACCTGACCGCTTCCGCCGCAAGTGGTGCAATTACCATACTCGCTGCCCTTGCCGCGAACCAATTTGGTCACCTTGATCTTCTTCTCCGCGCCGTGGGCGATCTCCTCCAGCGTGAGTTTGATGCGCACACGCAGGTTGCTGCCCTTCACGGTGCGTCCGCCGCGCTGCTGGCCGAAGCCACCGAAGCCGCCGCCGAAGTGCCCCCCGAAGATGTCGCCGAACTGGGAGAAGATGTCATCCATGTTCATGCCGCCACCGTGGAAGCCGCCCCCGCCGCCGAAGCCGCCGGGCGCGTTGTGGCCGAAGCGGTCGTACTTCGCCTTCTTGTCGGGATCGCTCAGGATCTCGTAGGCCGAAGCCGCCTCCTTGAACATATCCTCGGCCACCTTGTCGCCCGGGTTCTTGTCCGGGTGGTACTTGATGGCCAGCTTGCGGTACGCCTTCTTGATGTCGTCCGCGCCTGCGTTGCGGGCCACGCCAAGGACTTCGTAGGGGTCTCGTTTGCTCATCGGGCTGTCGGCCTTCCAGGCCGACAAGGTGTTGCGGGTTGCCGGCTAAGGCCGACAAGGTCCGTTACGGGTCCGTTGTTGCGCTGTCGTCGATTACTGATCATTCCCCCACCACCACCTTGGCGTAGCGGATCACCTTATCGTGCAGGGTGTAGCCCTTCTCGATCACGTCGATCACCTTGCCTTTCAGGTCGGGCGCGGGGGCCGGAGCCTTGGTGATGGCCTCGTGCCGGTCCGTGTCGAAGGCCTCGCCCCTCGCGTCGGGCATCGGCTTCAGGCCCTGCGCGGCCAGCACGTGCATCATCTTTTGGTGGATCAGCTTGAAGCCTTCGCGGATGGCGTTGATGTCGTCCACCTTGTCGTTGTTGGCGATGGCGCGGTCCATATCGTCCAGCACGGGCAGCACGGCGTTCAGCGTGTTCTCCCCGGCGTACTGCATCAGCTCCAGCCGTTCCTTGGCGGTGCGCTTGCGGAAGTTGTCGAACTCCGCGAACAGGCGGATGTGCTTGTCATGCACAGCCTGATGCTCGGCGCGGAGCAGGTCCAGTTCGCCTTTGAGCGTTTCGGCCTCGGTGCGCTCCGGTGCTGACGCCGTGTCAGCAGTGGCAGTCGCGGCGGCCTCGTTCGCTGCCGGTTCCGGGTTCGGGGCGTGGTTCGTCTCGTTCTTCACGGTCTCGTTCTCCATGGCGGGCTTTTCCTTAGGGGTGCGGCGGAACGGGTTCCTCAGGTCCATCGGGGGCTGTGTTTTCCGGCGTTCCGGCGCAGCCGGTCGGCAATTCCGGTGCCACGGCAGGGGAGCGGACAGGTTGGCATGTGGGGGAGCAGTAGGCAGTCAGCAGCGGGCAGTCGGCAGCAAATGCCCTGACCGCACATTGCTGTCCGCTGCCTACTGCCCGCTGCTGACTGCCTACTACCGACTACCACGCAACACCACCAACGCTTTTCCTCCTACATTCGCCTCACAGAACATAAGGCGGTAATGCCGCCGGTCCTTCTTCACAGGAAACTACCACACTTCCTAAGGGCAAAAAACGAAGGACTACGCACAGCGTGCGCTCATACGGGCGCGGGCTGCTGTTGTAGTCCGCGTTTTTTGTAGGCTGTGGTAGGCCTCCTGTGAAGCGGCTCGGCGGTGGTTCCGCGCCCACCGTTTGAAAGCCACTGCTACTCTTCGATCCACAAAGCACACCTCGATTCCACTGCGGGTGACCGCGCGCCGTCGCTGAAGCTATGGCGTAAGCGACCGCATCCACGGCCATGGCCACCGCATTCACATCGGCATTCCTCCGCACAGCCATCGTGTGACAGGTTTGCCAAACGTTCATGCTGAACCCATCACACTTCGAACTTCATAAACCCTCGAACACCCAACGACCATGAGAACACTCACGATCCTTTTCACCGGAGCGGTACTTTGCTCCAACCTGATCGCGCAAGGCGTGATCACGCGTATCGCCCCCGATGGCGCGCATCATTTCTACTACAACGGTGAACTGGCCACCGCCGTGGCGGACGCCAACCTCACCACCGAGGTGGATACCATCCT
>JAHBUM010000208.1 GCA_019638075.1 Flavobacteriales bacterium
GAAAGGACTAGCTCCCGCACGATGTCGCATGGTGGCGAATTCGATGATGAGGATCGCGTTCTTGCCCAGGATGCCGATGAGCATCACCATGGCGATCTGCGCGTAGATGTTGTTCTCCAGCCCCATGATCAGCAGGAAGAACAGCGCACCGAAGATGCCCACGGGCAGCGAGAGGATCACAGGAAGCGGCAGCAGGAAGCTCTCGTATTGCGCGGCCAGCAGCAGGTACACGAAGAGCAGGCTGATGGCGAAGATCACGATGGCCTGGTTGCCGGCGTTGGCCTGATCGCGCGAGGACCCTGCCCAGTCGTAGCCGTAGCCGCGCGGCAGTTCCTGGTCGGCCACTTCGCGGATCGCCTGGATCGCATCGCCGCTGCTGTAGCCCGGTGCCGGCTGGCCGTTCACCATGGCGGAGGTGTACATGTTGTAGCGCGTGATCTGCTCCGGGCCGTACACCTTCTCGATCCGCAGGAAGGTGCTGTACGGCACCAGCTCGCCCTGGTCGTTCTTCAGGTACAGCTTCAGGATGTCGTCGGGCTCGGCCCGGAAATCGGGGTCGGCCTGCACCATCACGCGGTACATCTGCGCGAAACGGATGAAGTTGGTGGCGTACTCGCTGCCGATCATGGTCTGTAGCGTGCCCATGGCGTGCTCGGCGGTGATGCCCTTCTCGGCCGCCTTGTCCATGTCCATGTGCAGCAGGTACTGCGGGAAGCTCGCGTTGAACGTGGTGAACGCGTTGCTGATCTCCGGCCGTTGGTTCAGCGCGCGCACGAAATCGTTGCTCACCTGTTGCAGGGCATTGAGGTCGTCACCGCCGGAACGGTCCAGCAGGCGCAGCTCGAAACCACTGGAGTTGCCGTAGCCCGGCACCGGCGGCGGCGTGAAAAATTCGATCTCGCCGTCCTTGATGTGCTTGGTGCGTTCGATCAATTCCACGATCACCTCCTGATCGTTCTGCTTGCGCTCGTCCCAGTTCTTCAGGCTGATCAGGTTCATGCCGTAGGTGGCGCCGGTGCCTTCGGAAAGCAGGCTGTAGCCCGCGAGGCTGCTCACGTTGGCCACGGCATCGAGGCTGTCGGCCACCTGCTGGATCTCGTCGGCCACGCGTTCGGTGCGCTCCAGCGTGGCGCCGTTGGGCGCGTTGATGTTGGCGTAGATGGTGCCCTGGTCCTCGTTGGGGATGAAGCCCGTGGGCACGAACGATCCCGTGAGGCCCGCCGCCACCGAGAAGCCGATCAGCAGGCCCCACGTTACCATGCGCCGGTTGGCGATGGCGCCCACCAGGGTCTTGTAGCGCGCGCCGATGCCATCGTACCATTTGTTGAAGGCCGTGAAGAAGCGGCCCAAGCGCCCCGGACGTGGCGCGTGATGGTCCACCTTCTTCAGGAAGGTCGCGCACAGTGCGGGGGTGAGCGTGAGTGCGGTGATGCCGCTGAGCACGATGGAGATCGCCATGGTGAGGCTGAACTCGCGGTAGAAGATGCCCGATGGACCTTCCATGAACGAGACGGG
This sequence comes from Flavobacteriales bacterium, assembly GCA_019638075.1. GTDB lineage: Bacteria > Bacteroidota > Bacteroidia > Flavobacteriales_F > PHOS-HE28 > PHOS-HE28. The sequence goes on from JAHBUM010000208.1 coordinate 1,516, forward strand.
GATGAACACGGCCGACATCACCAGCGTGATCGCGATGATCGCGCCGCTGATCTCCCTCATCGCCTTCTCCGTGGCCTTGCGCGGGCCCAGCCCGGTCTTCTCCATCTTGGCATGCACGGCCTCGATCACCACAATGGCGTTGTCCACCACGATGCCGATCGCCAGCACCAGCGCGAACAGGGTGATCAGGTTGAGCGAGAAGCCCAACAGGTTCATGAAGAAGAAGGTGCCGATCAGCGACACGGGGATCGCGATGATGGGAATGATGGTACTGCGGATGTCCTGCAGGAAGATGAACACCACCAGCGCCACGAGGATGAAGGCTTCGAGCAAGGTCCACAATACGCTGCTGATGGAAGCGTCGGGGAAGGCGCTCACATCGTAGCTGTACGTGTATTCCATGCCCGGCGGGAACGACGACTCCTTGATCCGTTCCATCGTGGCCTTGATGTCGTCGATCACCTCCTTCGCATTCGTGCCGGGGCGCTGCTTCAGCATGATCGCAGCGGAAGGCCGGCCGTTCTCCTTGCTCAACACGTTGTAGTCCTGCGAATCGAACTCCACGTCGGCAATGTCCTTCAACCGCACCAGCTCACCTTCATCCGTGGAACGCACCACGATGTTGCCGTAGTCCTCCGGGGTATTGAACTTGCCCGTGTAGCGCAGCACGTATTGCAGCGTGCGTGACCGTTTGCCCGAGCTCTCACCGATCTTGCCGGGCGCGGCCTCCACGTTCTGCTCGCGCAGCATGGTGATCACCTCGTTGGCGTCGATGCCGTAGAAACGCATGCGGTCCGGCTTCAACCACACGCGCATCGCATACTCGCGTACGCCGAGGATGTCCGCGAAACCAACGCCCTCGATCCGCTTGATCTCCTTGAGGATGTTGATGTCGGCGAAGTTGTAGAGGAACTTCTCGTCGTATGTGGTGTCGGTGCTCAGCACGTTGATGTAGAGCAGCATGCTGTTCTGCACCTTCTCCACGGCCACGCCGGACTTGATCACCTCCTCGGGCAGTTCATCCAGCACGGTGCTCACACGGTTCTGCACGTTCACCGCCGCTAGATCGGGGTCCACGCCGGGCTTGAAGATGATCTGGATCATGCTCTCGCCGTCGTTGCCGCTCACGCTGGCCATGTACTGCATGCCCGGCACGCCGTTGATGGCGCGCTCCAACGTGGTCACCACGGCTTTCACGCTGGTCTCCGCGTTGGCACCGGTGTAGCTGGCGGTCACGTTCACCTCGGGTGGCGCGATGTCGGGGAACTGCGTGATCGGCAATTGCTGCAGACCGATCAGCCCCAGCACCACGATGATCACCGAGATGACGATGGAGAGAACGGGGCGGTGGATGAAGCGAGCGAACATGATGCTGGTCGATCAGTGGTTGCCGATCTTCTTCATGGCCGCTTCGGTGGTGGTCACGGCGGGCACAATGCGGTCGTCGTGGCGCAAGCGCTGCACGCCCTCGAACACGATGCGTTCATCCGGTTCCAAGCCGCTTTCCACCACGTACAGGTCGGGCAGGCGGAACGAGGCGCTGATGTTGCGCTGCTCCACGGTGCTATCCGGGCGCACGACCAGCACGTACAGTTTGTCCTGCACCTCGAACGTGGAACGTTGCGGTACCATCACGGCATCTTCCAGGGGACGTCGCAGTTCGATGTTGGCGTTCGCACCGTGCTTCAACACGCCTTCCGCATTGGGGAAGCGAGCGCGGATGGCGATGTTGCCCGTGGCCCGGTCGAACTCGCTCTCGGCCACCTCGATGCGGCCTTGGTGCTGGTAGGGTACACCGTTCGGAAGCAGGAGCGTCACGCGGCGCAACGTGGAATCACGCAGCGTTCCGCGCAGTTGCAGGTAATCCAGCTCCGACAGATGGAAATACGCGAACATCTCGCTGTTGTCGGTGATGGTCGTGAGCACATCGGCTTCCTGCACGATGCTGCCCGTCTTGAACGGGATGCGGTTGATCTTGCCGCGGTAGGGTGCCTTGATGTGCGAGTACGAAAGGTTCAGTGCGGCCTGGTCACGTGTGGATGCCGCTTCCTCCACGCGTGCATGCAAAGCATCGACGCGCGCGCGTGTGAGGTCCAGTTCCGCCTGCGACGAGATGTTCTGGTCCACCAAGGAACCGGTGTTGCGCAGTTCCACTTCAGCCGCGTTCAGCTCGGCCTGCACCACCCGCAACGCGGCGTTGGCCCGCTGCAGTTCCAAGCCCCGCTCCGCACTGCTCACATCGAACAATGGCTGACCGGCGTTGACGAGCTGGCCTTCATCCGCATGGATCTTCTCGATATAGCCACCGATGTGGCTACGCACTTCCACGAACTGCACGCTGTGGATCTCGGCCACGTAGTCCTTCAGGATGGCGGTATCGCGTACCAGTGGGGCGATCACCGGGTAGGTGTCCGGTACGGCGGCATCGGGGATGGATTAACAATCGCTGAACAGCGCGAGTCCGATCGCAGTAAGGGGGAATGTTCGTGGAGCGGGTCGGAAGAACGGGGAAGGCGGCACGGGTGGTGTCGGGTTATTGTGAAGAACGACCGCTGCGGCGGGGCCACAACGGTCGTTCCCGATCTTGGAAGGATCTGGCACAAAGGTCGCCCTCGCTCATTCGCTGACCATGGTGAGGTTGTTAAGATCTGTGAGCAGGTGTAATGACTTGGACCACTCATCCAGGTCCGGCCTTCAATAGACCTCTGTCCTAAGGGTAGTTCGAAGAACCTGTGGACAACTTGATCTGGTTAGATCTTGACAAGTTGGATGGTGATGGATCTCTTTGAGCATGAACAAGAAGCGTCCATTGCCCGGTCTTTTCGATGCTCAGCAGCGCGGGGCCAAGCTGACCAAGTTGAACGATGTGCTGGTGCGCTTGAAGACACGTATCGACTGGGAGGGCTTCGGTCCGGTGGTGGAAGCGTGCTTCCCTGCGCGCGATCCGAGCAAGGGTGGCCAGCCGCCCTATGATCGGTTGCTGCTCTTCAAGATGCTGGTGCTCTGTCGGCTCTACCACCTGAGCGCCGAAGCACTGGAGTTCCAGGTGAACGACCGCAAGAGCTTCCAGGACTTCCTGGACCTGGAACCCCAGCACGAGGTACCCGACGCCACCACGGTGCGCTTGTTCGCCAAGCGCCTGATGGAGAACGGCACCATGCCCAAGCTCTTCGCCCACTTCCGTGGGCGCTTGCAGGAAGCGGGGTTGGTGATCAATGAGGGCAAGATCATCGATGCGAGCATCGTGGACGCCCCGGTCCAACGCAACAGCCGGGAGGCGAACCAACAGATCAAGAACAACGACATGCCAGAGGACTGGAGCGAGCATAAGCGCCGCCAGAAGGATGTGGACGCCACATGGACACAGAAGCACGGCAAGAACCACTTCGGCTACAAGAACCACCTGAAGGTGGATGCCGGAAGCAAACTGATCGACCATTACGTGGTGACAACGGCCAGCACCCATGACGGCACCATGGTATGGGACCTGCTCACCGAAGAGGACAAAGGGCAGGAACTGCATGGCGACAAGGCCTACGACAGCGCCCATACCAAGCAAGGGGTACGACTGGCCAGAATGAAGTGCCGCGTGCTGAAGTCCGCACGCCGGGGCAAGCCGCTCACAGCTCGGCAGAAACGCACCAACACCGAGCGCAGCCGCGTGCGGGCAAGGATCGAACATGTCTTCGGGGCCATGGACAAGCAGCTCGGCGGCTTGCGCGTGCGATGCGTCGGGTTGAACATGGCCTCCTTCCACGTTGGCCTCACCAACCTGTGCTACAACATGCTGCGCACACTCACCCTCTTACCACAACACCCATCCGTGGGGAGCGTGTGACCCATAGGACCGGAAAACGACCAACCGCCCCGCTGTATCGATCAAACCACATCTCCGAACCAACCCGATGAAACCTCAACTCCATGAACCCGCCCTCGCCAATGAGTTCTTCGAGCTACCCCTAATTCAAATACGCCCACCGATTGCACAGATTTCACAGATAGGAGCATCGGTGAAATCTGTGTAATCGGTGGGGAACAAATGAAAGTCCGCCTTGGCGGACGAATTACGACAGAGGTCTAATTCCTGTCTGCCCACTTGCCATATTCCGCAAGCCTTGCTGCGTTACGCAATACTGCGGAACACCCCGGTGAAAAAAACAGCTACGCAT
>JAHBUM010000209.1 GCA_019638075.1 Flavobacteriales bacterium
AAGGGGCTGAAATGGATCCGGCAGGGTGAACCGGTGTTGCACCGGGTGTGGAGGATCCATTTGCCGTTCCGTGTCCACGTGGAATTCGCGACATGGCCGCTCTTATCCGCGCTCATGATCGGCAGCGGGATACCATCGCTCCATGCTCCGGCTACCGGTTGGCTGCGGAAGAGCCGGAGGAAGTAGGTCGCGGTGTCCTTTACTTCACCATCATCGTTGATCTCGCCCCGCAAACTGGTGAAGTAAAGGGCGCTGTCCGGCCCGATCCGCGCGCCGAACTCACTGTCGTGGGTGTTCACCGGCGCGGGCAGGTGCTCTACTACATAAGGTGCGCTGCTGGCGTGCTGCCCGGCGAGCTGGCACCCCGCGATCGCATTGCGCGCACGTTGCGCCACGGCGGAGTCCTTGTTCTTCTCTTTCTGCAACACCTTGTTCCACGTGGCTTCGGCGTCGGCGTAGCGGCCATCGCATAGCTGCATCTCCCCCAGCCACTTCAACGCCTCGTGATGCATGCGTCCGGCGTCCTTCTCGTACACACGCGCGTACAGGTCGATCGCCTGCGGGTACTGGTTGCTCAGTCGGCATGCTTCGGCCTGTTTCCATTGCAAGCTCATGCGCCCCGGCTCCAACGCCAACGCACCGGCATAGAAACGCGAGGCGCCGTAGTATTCCTCCTTTTCCATGGAGGCATCACCCCATGTGACCCATTGTTCAACGCTTTGCGCCCGCACCACGAATGAAGGCAGCACAAGCAGCAGTAGTACGCTTCGCAAGGCATTCATCTGTGACATCTGCGCCATCTGTGGTTACATTCCTCACACCGTGAGGCACCCATCGGTATCAATATCCATCGTCTGGTATTTCATCGGTGTGATCGGTGGGTGTATTTCATCAGATCTGCGGTGGGCATGCTTTGAACCGTACCGGGATCGCGGGCCGCTTCTTCAATACCCGGATCGCCGTGAGTTCGATCGCGCCCCGGTTGCGGCTGGCGGGAACGAGGTCGCTCGTGTTGATGTCGTAGCTCAGGCCGAAGGTCCAATCATCGTATTCCAATCCTGCGTAGAGGTAGCCCGCATCGGCAGCGCGGTAGTGTGCGCCGAACAGCACGGCGCGTTTCAGCCCATAGCGGTCCAGCATGATGTAACGGAGGTTCGTGCCGATGTCCACTTCTTGAAATTCACCCTGCGACATGAACTGCACCATGGGCAGCAGGTCCAGCTTTTCGGCGATCGGGAACTGCACCATCACATGGCTGCTGGTGCGCATGTCGAGATCGGTGCTGGGGCCGCTGAGGAAGCTGATGCCTGGCGTGGTGAGGTTGAACAGGCCGAACCCCACCTGCACCCGCGTGCGCGCATCGGCCTGATAGCGGTACACGGCACCGGCATGCACATCGGCGTGGGTCGATGAGCTGCGCGCGAACTGCTCCCCACTGCCGAGGCCCGGGTCGTAGTAATAGCCGTTGTACTGGTTGTCGAAGGTGAGGCCCGCCGGATCGATGGAGAGCGAGGTGAAGCCCAGTTGCAGGCCACCGGTCAACGCATGTTCGCGCTCGCTCCCGAAGCGTTCCGTCCAGCTTGCCCCGATGCTGAGGTGGGTCTGCTGCATGCGGCTGTCACCGGCCTTGTCGTTGAAGAGCCATGCGCCAAGCCCAAGCCCTTGCACCCCGGCCGCGTTCGCTGCATCACCACCCAGCGCGAACGTGCGATAGGGAACGGTAACGGCGCGCCACTGCTGCCTGAATATCCCGTTGAAGCGGTAGTTGCCATCGAACGTACCGATCGTGCCCGGTCCCGATGCCAGCGGTGCGTTGAAGAACTGCGAGAAGTGGATGTCCTGGGCGGTGCTTCGTATCGAGGTCGTCAGGAAGAGGAAGGTTAGTGCTCCGAAATACAGTAGCGAGTGGCGAGTAGGCGAGGGGCAAGGGGCAAGGGGCAAGTGCAGCGTCATGGAAGCAGCCGCACTCGCCCCTTGCCTACTGGCCCCTTGCCCCTTACTACTGCATTTCATCGCACAACAGTCACGTTACCCTTCGTGAAATACCGCTGCCCATCCACGCAATACGCCGTGAGGTGGTACACGAACACCGCCGGATCCACGGGTTTGCTTTCGTAGGTGCCGTCCCATCCGCGATCGAGGCGGTCGCTCTCGAACACCTTCTCGCCCCAGCGATCGAAGACCATGAATTCGAGCGATGCGATGTTGTTCCCCCGCACGTAGAGCACATCGTTCTGCCCGTCACCGTTCGGGGTGAAGGTGTTGGGCACGAAGATGTCCGGCTCTTCGCAGCGTAGTTCACGCACTTCCACCAGCACACGGGCATCCTTGCTGCAGATGTCATCCGAAACGGTCACGGTGAACCACGTGGTGGCGTCGATCATCGCAGTGGGATCCGCTATCGTGTCGTTGCTCAGGTATTCCGCCGGGGACCATGTGTAGTGCAGTCCGGCCGGGTACGCCTGCAATTGCACGGCACCGCCGCCGATCAACACCTGTGGGCGGGCGCTGGCCCCTATGTCCGATCCGTTCAGCGGGGACACGGCCTGTTCGATGGATGAACTCCAAACGCATCCCTGCGGCGAAGTGACATCCACGAAGTACGTGGTGGTGGCTTGTGGCAGCGTGCGGATCAGCGGTGATCCCTGTCCCTCGATGATGTGTTCATCGGGCCACCATGTGATGGACGAGCCTGTATCCGCACCGGATAGGGTGATCGTGCCCGTGTCGCCGTGGCATAGCGCGATGGGCGCAAGGAGCGCGATGTTCGCAAGTTCCACATGGATGAACACACTGTCCGTGGCGGAGCAGCTGTGGTTCAGCGGGCGCACGTAGAACCATGCGTCGTGGTCCAGCATGAACGCGGCTGTGCTGTCCGTGGTCGTGGTGTTCAACATGTCCGTGAAGTGCGGCGAACTGGACCACTGGAAGTGCTGGTACGCGCCGAAGCCCGTTGCCACAAGGAGAATGTGCGCTTCTGGTCCGCAGGCCGTGTGGTCGATGCCCGCGTCGATGGTGCCATTGGAGAGGGCCACGGTCTGCTGTGCCGTGGTGCTGCACGTGCCGTTGCTGATGGTGAGGGAATACGTGGTGGTGGCGGTGGGCGTGGCGATGGGGTTGGCGGCCTGCGGATCGCTCAAGCCCTGCTGCGGCGACCATTGGTAGGTGATGCCGGGCACGGCCAGCGGCGGAAGCCCGATCTGTGCGCTCCGGCCGGGGCACAGCGAGGTATCGGGGAGGTCGTACGAACCCAAGCCCAGCACCACTACCTGCCTGTACGTGGTGTCGCTGTGGTTGCAGGTCGCGGGGTTCGTGGCGATCAGACGCACGGTGTACACGCCGGGCGCGTCGTACACGTGGCTTGGCGCAGCAACGGTGCTGGTGCTGTTGTCGCCGAAGTCCCAATGGTAGCTGGCCGCGCCGTAGCTCATGTTGGTGAAGCCCACGGGGTCGGGAAGGCAGTTCACCGTGCTGTTGAAGTCGGCCACCACGATGGGGAAGTCCATGTCGAACTTGAACACCGCGTTGTTGCAGAGACCGCTGTTGTTGGTGGGGCTCCACGCGAGGCCGTCCGGCGCAATGGGCAGATCGGAGTTGCCGCCGCAGCCCGCGCACACGCTCTGGTACACGCGTCCGCGCCGGTCGAAACGGCTGGTGCCACCATCCACGTGCTCGGCACTGATGCCGCCGCCGAAATAGGTGGCATAGAACAGGCCGCTCAGGTCGATGTCGAGCACCGCGAGGTAGAAGTCGTTGCCATCGGTGGTGGGTTGGAAGGCATCGGCGGTCACGGGCAGGCCGAAGGTGCTGAGCGAGCCTCCTGTGGCGCTTCCCCAGCCGCTGATGTAGATCTTGTTGCAATAGTCCACGAGGAAGGCGGTGGGGGATATGTCCGGCCGCCCATCGCCCTGCCCGAAGCGCGTGCTCAGAAGGACGGTGCTGAGGGTGGGATCCAGCTTGGTGATGAACTGGCCCGCGTTGGGCACGCTGTACGGCGCGTTCACGATGAAGGTGCTGCCCGGCGCTTCGGTCTGCCCGAACAGGAAGATGTCGCCGTGCTGGTCAAGGTCGGCGAAGTAGCATTGGTCGTAGGCCGCGCTGCCGAAGTAGGTGCATGCGTGTACCGTGGTGCCATCGGCGCTGATGTGGGCCACGAAGCCATCGGCGTTGCCGCCTTGGAAGGTGCCTTGGTAGGCCGTTGCGCTCACGGGCAGGTCCGGGCTGCGGGTGCCGCCCGCGATGTAGATGCCGCCCGTGCGGCCCAGCTCGATGTTGTACACGGCATCGGCCTGCGATCCGCCGAAGTAGGTACACCAGAACAATGTGGTCAGCGAGGCGTCCATCTTCACCAGCACCCCGTCCTGTGGGCCGCCCCCGTAGCTGGGTCGCAGGGCACCGGGTGTTACGGGAAGGTCGGTGCTTGCCGTGCTGCTCACGATGTACACGTTGTCGTTCGCGTCCAGCAGCACTTCCCCGCGGATCTCATCGGCATAGTTGAACTTCAGGCCCGGTGCGGTGTTCAGGCCGTCGTTGCCGGTGCCGCCGAAGAAGGTGCTGGCGATCAGTGCGCTGCCCGAAGCGTTCAGCCGCGTCACCACCATGTCCGTGCCGTTCGGGAAGTTCGCGCCGATCCCGTTGGTCAGGTTCAGCGAAGTGCCGCCGTTGAAGCTGGTGTCGAAGGCGCCGCTGGTGGTGGGGAAGTTCACGGAGCTGGTGGTGCCGTACACGAAGAGCTCGTTGTTGCCGTTCACCACAAGGCTGTGCGGAAGCTCGTCGCTGCTGCCGCCGAGATAGGTGCTCCAGATCAGGAAGGTGCCCGTGGTGTCGTACTTGGTCAGCGCCATGTCGATGCCCGAATGCAGGCCGTCGCCTCCGGCATGGGTGCTTTGGTATGCGCCGAGGGTGGTGGGGTAGCCCTGCCCGAAGGCCGAACTGCCGCTGTACAGGAAGCCGTCGCGATCGAAGGTGGCCGTGTAGCCGAAGTTGTTGGCGAACGAGCCGGAGTAGGTGCTGAAGACGAGCGTGGGGTCGATCACCACGGGATGCGCCCGGTCATAGGCGCCCAGCGCGAAGCCGATGCCATCCTTCGTCCTGCGGTACGTGCAATCCACCACGCGGCGCGTGCCCGCGATCTCCTGATAGGCCACTGGGATCCGTTCGGTGATGTCGCCCAAGGAGGTCTTCAGCGAGAGCAGGTCCGGTGCCACGGTGATGCCATCCGTGCCGTCGTAAGTGAACGCGATCAGGTCCGGGTCGGCACCGGGTGCGAGGATCACGTCGTACTTCACGCCATTGTCCGCCGTGCGGAAGCGCAGGCCGATGCCCGGATACACCTCATGCTGCACCACGGCCCCGAAGGCGTGGCAGTTGCTGCCCCAGCGTGCGGGATCGTTGCCGATGAAGTAGTTGTACGCGCCCCGGCGCACACCCACGTGTTCGATGCGCGGTGCGGGGTCCGCGCCGAGGAAACGCAACCGGAGCGCATGGTGGCGCACGGCCGCAGGCGGAACGGTTCCCGGATGGGCATGCGCATGGGCGATCGCCCGCATGGCCTGCTGGTCGAACAGGTCCATCAGCATGGCACCGCGCTCCAGCCATACCGTGGCACCGGCCAGCTCGGCGCGGTGGGTGACGGCATCG
>JAHBUM010000021.1 GCA_019638075.1 Flavobacteriales bacterium
TGCCATTTGGTGGGCGTCGCAACGGTCAGGCCTTTGCGATCGGGAACCTTGCCTACCTGGGCGGCGGCTGGGCGGGCAGCGGTTCCTACCAGAAACGCTTCGATGTGTACAACCCCGCTACGAACACCTGGACCCTGGTAGGCGATCTGGGTGGCCTGTACAGACATAACGGCGCTGGTTTCTCCATCGGTGAGAAGGGGTTTATCTGTGGCGGTCGACGGTCCATGGGTTGGGGCAACCCGCCCGGTAGCAGCCAATTCTACACCATCAACGACCTCTGGGAGTTCGATCCCACCACCATTGAACTGGATGCGCGGGTGATGCTCGATGGGCCCTTCGACAGCGATATGGAACTGATGAACGACGACCTGCGCGCTGCCGGGTTGCTGCCGTTGCGCGACCCGTACGCGCTGAACGGATATCCCTTCCCTGGAGGAAGCTACAGCGACAGGCCCACCGTGATACCCGCTGCGGTGGACGAGAACGCCGTTGTGGACCGCATCGTGATCGAGTTACGCAACGCCACCGACCCCGCGCAGGTATTGGCCACGCGCCACGTCTGGCTGCAGCGCGATGGGGATATCGTGGACATGGACGGCAGTTCCCCCGTGCGCTTCACCCTGGCACAAGGCAGCTACCATGTGGCTGTGCGGCATCGCAACCACCTCGGCATGATGAGCGCAGCACCGATCGGTTTCGGGCCGGCCCCTGCAAACATCGACCTTTCATCTCCTGCCACGACGACCTACGGGAGCGATGCGCGTAAGATCGATGCTGGTGTGGCCCGCGCCTGGTGCGGGGATGTGACGTTCAATGGCCGAACCAAGTATGTGGGCACCGGCAACGATCGCGATCCGATCCTGATGCGCATCGGTGGCGCGGTACCCACCAACACGGTGGAGGGCTATTTTCCGGAGGATGTGAACCTTGATGGACAGGTGAGGTACAATGGCGCGGCGAACGACCGCGATCCGATCCTGCAGGTCATCGGTGGCGCGGTGCCCACCAATGTGCGCCTGGAACAGTTGCCCTGATCATTCCCCCCTGCGACAGGCAAGGAACCTTGCAGCATACGACAACACTGTACCCCGTCCCGACGTATACTTGAGACGTGCGCACGTTCGTGCGCCGTCAGCACTTGACCGCTCGCAACACATATCGCAGGCTCAGCCGCAGGATCCTCTACTTCTTCCCCGTGCAGCTGCTGGTGCTGCACCTGAAGAAGAACCATCTGCTGCTGTTCACATGGCTGCTGCTCTTCGGCTACATCACCGAGAGCATCGGCGTGAAGTACGGCATCCCCTACCTCTTCCTCTACCCCGAGTATTTCGGACAGGTGGGCTTCATCTCATACGCCATCACGGGTTTCGCGCTGGGCGGCTTCATCACGGCCTTCAACCTGTACAGCTATGCGATGCACGGCTACCGCTTCCCGTTCATCGCCACCATCGCGCGGCCCTTCCTCAAGTTCAACATCAACAACGCCGTCATCCCCGGCCTGTTCGTCGTCACCTTCCTCGTGTGCTCCGCGCGCTTCCAGTACACCAAGGAGCTCGTGTCCGCGCCCGCCATCATCATCCACCTGTCCGGCTTCCTCTTCGGCATCCTGTCCTTCCTCGCGCTCGCCCTGCTGTACTTCACGCGCACCAACACCGACATCATCAAGATGCTGGGGACCGATGCCGACCATGCCGCGCCCATGGAGCCGCTGGTGGACATCATAGGCCCGCAGCACGATGCGCCACCCCAGCGCAAGGTGGAACAGCGCAAGGCCATGCGCTGGCTGAAACGGCAGCAACGCTCGGAGAAGTGGCGCGTGGAGACCTACCTGACCCCGCGCCTGCGCATCATGCTGGCACGCAGCAGCGCGCACTACGACAAGGAGCTGCTGCGCGACGTGCTCTGGCAGAACCACATCAACGGGGCCATCTTCGAGGTCGTGCTCGTGCTCAGCTTCATCGCCTTGGGCGCGTTCAACGAATACCGCTTCTTCGCCATACCGGCCGGTGCCAGCGCGTTCCTGCTGCTCACCATGGCCATCATGATCATCAGCGCCATCTTCAGCTGGCTGCAGGGGTGGACGGCCACGGTGATCTTGGGCATCATCATCGGCCTCAACCTGCTGAGCCAGCACACCGACAGCTTCCTCTACGACAACCATGCCTACGGGCTGGACTACACGGTGCCCGCAGCTACGTACGGCCGCGCGACCATCAACGCCCTCGCCCACGACACCGCTGCGGCACGCCACGATGCGGAGGCGCTGCTGGGCACACTGGAGCAATGGCGGGCCGACAACCTCGCCTTGGGCAACGCAGATGCCCGGCCACCGCTGATCATCATCAACACGAGCGGCGGGGGCCTGCGCGCCACATTGTGGACCCTGCGCTGCCTGCAACATGCGGACAGCCTCCTCGGCGGGGAGCTGATGGAGCGCACCATGCTGATGACCGGCTCATCGGGCGGGCTGATCGGAGCCGTCTATTACCGCCAGCTCTACCTCGCACAGCAGGAAGGCCGCCCCGTGGACCGCAACGACCGTGCGATCCTCTCCGAGGTGTCCACGGACATACTGAACCCGCTCGCCTTCAGCTTCGTGACCAACGACATGTTCGTGCGCTACCGCAGCGTGATCGATCGCGGCATGCACTACACACTGGACCGTGGCTACACCTTCGAGCGGCGGCTGAACGCGAACACGCGTGGCCTGCTCGACGTGCGCCTGAACGACCTCGTGGAACCCGAACGCGAAGCGCGCATACCGCTCATGGCCCTGGCGCCCGCCTCGATCAACGATGGGCGCAGGCTGGTGATCGCTTCCCAGCCGATGGCCTTCCTCACCAACATCGCGCCTGCCGGGCACCTGCACAACGCCGCGCAGCCCGAGGCCATCGAGTTCCAGCGCATGTTCCACGATCAGGACGCCGGTGAACTGAAGCTCACGAGCGCCCTGCGGATGAACGCCACGTTCCCGTACATCACACCGCTCGTATCGCTGCCCAGCGAGCCACCGATGCGCGTGATGGACGCCGGGCTGCGCGACAACTACGGCTACCGCATCTCCCTCGCCTTCCTGCAGACCTACCGCGACTGGATCCGTGCGAACACGGGCGGCGTGGTGGTGATCCAACTGCGCGACACGCAGAAGGAACTCGAGGTGAAGCCCAGCAACTCCTCGCTCGTGGGCCGCATCCTCGATCCGCTGGGCAGCGTGTACGACAACGTGGTGCGCGTGCAGGATCAGGACTACGACCTCATGCTGCACCAAGCCGGCGCTTGGGCCGATTTCCCCATGGAGGTGATCGACATCCAGCTACGCCATACCGATGCCGAACAGATCTCGCTGAGCTGGCACCTCACCGCCTTGGAGCGCAAGCGGGTGTTGCGCAGCATCGGATCCGACGAGAACCGGAAGGCGTTCGCCCGGTTGCAGGAACTCGTGAAGGGGGAAGCAGCCGTCACGATGCTCGCTGGCGGTGATGCTGCACCAGTCCGGGCAACGGATCGGGTTCCACGACGGTGAGCGTCATCCCGCGATCAAGCAGCGTTTCGGCAAGCAGTTCGCGAAAGCCGTAGGCCACCGATCCCGTGGCATGCACATTCGCCAGTTGATCCGGTGTGAAGAAGCGCACAAGCAGTTCCGCGAGCGTATGGAACCGGCCTTGGATCAGGTCGCGCACGTAGGGATCGTCCAGATGCGGGGCCAGCAGGGCCGTGAACGATGCCAATTCACGGGCCGGATGCGTCGCCTGATGGATGCGGGCCAGCACACCCTGCAACGGCGGCACATCCGCACCGAGGATCCGCTGCCGGGTGGCTTCGGGGATCCGTTGGTAATACACGTCCTGAAGCAGATGGCGGCCGATGTCAGCCCCGCTGGCCTCGTCGCCCAGCAGGTAGCCCAGCGATGGCATCGGTTGGTGCAGGCGGGCACCATCGAAATACCCTGCGTTCATCCCGGTGCCAAGGATCAGCACGAGGCCGGAGCCGCTGCCGCACAGGCCGAGCGCCGCGCCAAGGAGATCGGATCCCACTTGGATCGAGGCATCGGGCCAGACCCCGCGAAGGGCGGAAGCCATGCGTGCCTGCCGGTCCTCGGACCCGCAACCGGCCCCATAGATGGTGACATGGGTGGCGTCCAACGCCCCGGGACACGCATCGCGGAACAGGTCGGACATGGCTTCCGCGAAGCCTGCGCCATCACCGCTCACGGGGTTGAAGCCCGGCCAGCGCCCTCCTTTCACCGGCCATGTGGTGACCGTACCATCCGAAGGGAGCACAGCCCACCGCGATGACGAGCCACCGATCTCACCGATCACATGCACCATGCGTGCAAGGTAGTGGAGCCGGGCAGCCCGGCGAGGCCGCTCACACGGCGCGATCGAACAGGAACTTGTTGGGGCTTACGAAGCCGTTCTTCACGGCATAGAGCACCACGGCCGCCGTGTTGTTCACGCCCAGCTTCTGCATGATGTTACGCCGGTGCGCGATCACCGTGTGGGAGCTGAGGTTGAGGGCCTCGGCGATGCGCGTGTAGGACCTGCCTTCGGCGATCAGCGTGATCACCTGGCATTCGCGCTCGCTGAGGGCCACCGGAGCGCAGCTCAGGGGCTCCTCCATGAAGCGGTCCACGTCCACGGAGGCCTTGCGCAGCACTTCCAGCACCTTGCCGCAGTAGAACTTGGCGCCATCGGCCGTGCTGGTCACCGACTCGATGATCTCCTGCACGTCGCAGTCCTTGCGGATGTAGCTGGTCACTCCGGCGCGCACCGCAGCCATCAGCGTGGCCGTGGATGGAGCGGTGGTGATGCTCACGAACCGGGTGGTCCGGGAGCGTTTCAGCCCCTCCTTGATGGCTTGTGCGCCGAAGCCGTCGGCCGTATGATCGAGCAGCACCACGTGGGGCTTGTGCCGCACGATCATGGCCTGCATGGCCATGGCATCGCGTGCCACACCTACCAGTTCCACACGAGCGGCTTCCGAGAGAATGGCCCGCAGCCCGATGAGTGAGAGCTCGCTGCGGTCCGCGATGAGAGTGCGTACGATCATTCTTCTTTAGAACTATTCTTAACAAGGCGCAAATCTACCCTTGGAAGGGATCGGTCCCAAAAAAGATCTTCATCCCCCCACCCTGAACTCGCTCCCCTCGGAACTGAGCTCGGTATTCGGGAAGATCGGCCGCGCCTCGTCCAGCAGCACACTGGCCGACTTGTAACGGGAACTGAAATGGCCGAGCAGCAACTTGCCCACCCTGGCCTCTTTGGCGATCAGCGCAGCCTGGGCGGCGGTGCTGTGCATGGTCTCCTTGGCGCGGGAGGCCATGGCCGTGGTGAACGTGGCCTCGTGGTAGAGCAGGTCCACCCCTTGCAGAAAGGGGATGAGCGCCGGTGCATAGGCCGTATCCGAGCAGTACGCATAGCTGCGCGGCGGCGGCGGGTCGAGGGTCAGTTCCGCGTTCGGGATGCGCGTGCCGTCGCCGAGCACCAGATCCTCGCCGTTCTTCACCGCGTTCCTCCTGAACTGTGGCACCTCGCCCACGCGGCCGGGGCGAAGGCGGCGCTGCCCCGGCTGCTCCCGGAATAGGAATCCGGTGCATGGGATGCGATGCTCCAGTTCCAGCGCTGACACCACCACGCGCTCGTCCGCATGCAGCACCGTTCCACTTTCGGGCCGGATGGCGTGAACCTGCATGGGGAAGCGCAGGTAGGTGGATGATGCGCGCAGTTGAAGGCCGATGATCTCCTTGAGTTCAGGCGGACCATGCACGTGGAGGGGCGCCTGCCTGCCCATCAGGTGCATGGAACTGATGAGTCCCATGAGCCCGAGGTAATGGTCGCCGTGCAAGTGGCTGATGAAGATGTGCCCGATGCGCTGGAAGTTGAAGCCGATGGCGCGCAGCCGCTCCTGGGTGCCTTCACCGCAGTCGATCATGTACCAGCCACCGCCCACGTTCACCAGTTGGGAAGAGGGGTACCGGCCTCTGGCGGGCAGCGCGGCACCCGTGCCCAACGTGGTTACGGTGAATGGCGATCGGTGCATGGCACAAAGGGGGCCTTAAAGCGAAAGCCCCGTGACCGGGGCCTTCGGATGTTCATCGGGGATGGACGATCAACGTTGCAGGGCCATACGGCCGGTGAAGGTGTTGGAACCCGTTCCGATCTTGTACAGGTATACGCCTGCGGGCAGTTCCGAGCCATCGAAGTTCACCTTGTTCAGTCCCGCTTTGGCCTGGATGTGCTGATCCCAGACCACATCGCCCACGAGACTATACACCTGCACATGGGCCATGCCAGCGCGGCCGTTCTGGAACTCGATGGTGGTGCGGTTCGTGAACGGATTGGGCACGTTGCGCGCGCCGGAAATGCCCGCCACGTTCGCAGCGGCGATACCAGCGGTCGTATTCACCTCGATCTCGTATCCCTGGAACGGCACAGAGCCGAACGGCGAGGCGATCACCGTGCCGAAAAAATCCACATAAGGCAGTACGTTGATCACCAGGGGGAACGTACCCGCCTCCGTCGGTGTGCCTTCGATCAGGCCACAACCTACCTGCCCCGTAAGGAACGTGCATGGATCGGCCGTGTGCGAATTGCACGCCACGGTGACCCCCGGCGGCAAGCCATCAACGCTCACCAGATCCACCTTGACAAGTGTGTATCCGGCGTATGCCGGGTCCAATGCCCCGGCATCACTGGGGATGAGGAGCTGAAGCGTGTCCGAATAAAAGGTGTTGATGTATGCAGGAGCGAAGTTGACCGTGGTGTCCGGCCATACACCGTACACGCTGTCGGCATAAAGCTGGTTCGCCGTGCATTGGGAGGAGGCGGCCGTTGCGGTGGCAGCGAACGCAGAAATGAGTAGGAGTTTCTTCATGGGTGGGGTTATTCCTTGTTCACATCCTTCTCGATCTCCTCCATGTACAGGAGGTCCACCGCCTCGGCCGGTGTGGGGGTGATCGAAAGCACGCTTTCGAGCTGGGAGATCTGCACCAGTTTCTGCACCGGCTCCTGCAGGCCGCACACCACGAGCGTACCGTTCACGCTCTTGCAGAGGCGATTGGCTACCAACAGCGCGCTCAGCCCGCTGGAATCGCAGTAGCGCGTGGCGGTCAGGTCGATGATGACGTTGCGGACGCTGGTCTTGTTCAGGTACACCAGTTCGCTCTTCAGCTCGGGCGCACAAGTGGTATCCAGCTTGTCCACATTGCTCGTGACCAGCGTATACCGGCCTTTGTCTTCGATGGTGAAGTTCATGGTCCTTGGAGTGGCTTCCGGCCAAATATAGTCACGCCCCCGGCTGGGTGCTGACGATCATCAGCAACGTAGTTTCAAACAACCTTGCGTGGGATACGTGCCGCGAGCAGGTAAAGCACGGCCATTCGGATGGCAACGCCGTTCTCCACCTGGTCCAGGATGATGCTGCTGGCGTGATCGGCCACCTGACTGGTGACCTCCACTCCCCTGTTGATCGGCCCCGGGTGCATGATGATGACCTCCTTCCCTATTCGCTGGTACCGCTCCAGATCCAATCCATAGCGCATGGCATACTCTCGCAGGCTGGGGAAGTTAGCCACGCCATCGCCGCCCTGCCGTTCCAACTGGATGCGCAGCATATTGGCGACATCGCACCATTTCAGGGCTTTGTCCAAGTCGTGCTCCACGCGCACACCGAGCGAGGCGATGTAGCGCGGCATGAGGGTGTCCGGGCCACAGAGCATCACTTCGGCGCCGAGCTTTTGCAGGCAGAAGATGTTGCTGAGGGCCACACGCGAATGGAGGATGTCGCCCACGATGAGCACCTTCACCCCTTTCACGCGCCCCAGCTTCTCTCGGATGCTGTACGCGTCCAGCAGGGCCTGCGTGGGGTGCTCGTGCGTGCCATCACCGGCGTTCACGATGCGGGCATCCACGTGGCGGCTCAGGAACACGGCCGCACCGGGATCGGGATGGCGCATCACCACCATGTCTACCTTCATGGCCAGGATGTTGTTCACCGTATCCACGAGCGTTTCGCCCTTGCTCACGCTGCTGCCGCTGCTGCTGAAGTTGACCATATCGGCGCTCAGTCGCTTTTCGGCCAGCTCGAAACTGACGCGGGTGCGCGTGCTGCTCTCGAAGAAGAGGTTGGCGATGGTGAGATCGCGCAGCGAAGGCACTTTCTTGATGGGCCTGTTCAGTACCTCCTTGAAGCCATCGGCGGTGCGGAAGATGAGCTCGATGTCCGCAGCGGAGAGTTCCTTGATGCCGAGCAGGTGCTCCACGCTCAACTGTTCGCTGGGTGCGGTGGTGTTCATCGGTCCGCTGATGGGCCTTTGGCCAGTGTTGATGATTCCCTTCCTTCACCGGTGCCACCGTGCAGCAGCACCCGATCCACACCATCGGTCTCCTTCCACTCCACCGTTACGCGCTGATCGCCGATGCTGTCCACCCATTTGCCCACGTAATCGGGCTGTATGGGCAGTTCGCGGCTGAAGCGCCGATCTATCAGCACCAGCAGCTGCACCCCGGCCGGGCGGCCGAAGGCGAGCATGGCATCCAGCCCGGCGCGGATGGTGCGGCCGGTGAAGAGCACGTCGTCCACCAGCACCACCTTGCGGCCGTCGAGCATGAAATCGAGCTGTGTGGCGCTGGCCTGCGGCAACGAGTTGCGGTGCCGGAAGTCGTCGCGGTGGAAGGTGATATCCAGTTCGCCGTAGTCGAAGCGCTCCCTGCCGATGATGCGCTGAAGCTCATTACGCAGCCGCCGTGCCAGCAGGATGCCCCGTGGCTGGAGGCCGATCAATGCGACACCATCGAGATCACCATGGTCCTCGATCAGTTGGTAACAAAGCCGCTCCACGGTAAGCCCGAAGGCCTTGCTCGTGAGCAGGGGAACGGAGGACATCGGTGGCGAAGATACCGGCTGTATGGCAATGGACTGTACAGGTTCCGAAGCAGCTGTTCACTGAGCCATCGTGACAGTGGTCCGTGCTGATCGATCGTGTATGGAGCGATCGTTCTTGTCAGCTATGGCGGCTATGCCATCCGACAAAACGTACCCCACCGATCACACGGATCTCATCGATGCTCCTATCTGTGGGATCGGTGGGTGCATTGGTATTACGACAGAGGATCACTCCATGAACACCGCCCACTTCATGTTGAAGGTGTAGCGGTCGTTATCCGCGCTGCCCGGCTCGTCGAGGATGTCCGTTACCCGGATGGCAACGTAGTGGCTCACGTTGGCGGGCAAACTGCCCAGGCGCGTCAAGATGATATCGTTCACCGCCACATTGCGAAGCTCCTCCAAGGGCGTGCCTGTATGGAACGCGTTGCGCAGGCTTACGTCGGTGGCGTTCGCATAGTCGAAGCCGTTGAAGCGCACCATGCGGCCACCCGCCGGTGAGATCCAGGTGCGGCTGATCTCTGTCTGCGCGCCATCGGCGGGCTGGTCCTGGATGTCTCGCCGCGCACTGTCCACGGTATAGAGCACGGGGATACGCTCCTCCAGGTCGAAAGCTGATCCGCCGTGCGTGGTCGAGTTGCGCGAATAGAACTGCTGGCCCGAGACCTCGGTGAGCAACGCCGCGCCCAAGGTCACACTCAGCGTGCGGCTCAAGGCCATGTGGTCGCCATCCGCCTCGTACAGGTCGAACGTGAGCGTCTTGTTGTAGTCCACAGCGGCATGCGGCACCAGATACTCCCAGGTCCAAGAGAACGACTTGCCGCTGAGCGCGGAATCCTTCTCGGTGATGGAGAAGCCGTTCTCGAGCTTCGATCGGATGATCAGCCTGCTGAGCGAGGACTTGTCCGAGGTGCCTGTGAGGTGGAAGCTGATCACGTTGCCAGAGGTCACCGCCATGACGGGCGTACTGGGCGATACCGTGAGCACAGGTATCTCGTTCTCACGTTTACATGCCGTAAGGGCGGCAATAGCCGATGCAAGCAGGACAAAACGGACGAAGAGCGGATTCATGGCACTAAGGTATCATCGAAAAAAGAAGTGGTGGCACGATGCGGATGGGTATGGCCCGGGTATCCCTTCGCGTTACTGGGCCGAAGAGAAACTCAGATAAAGGAGACCAGGGAGCCACAAAGAAGAGAGCCGCAACCATCAGGCTGCGGCTCTTTCCAGAACGGACTTGGCTTACTTCGACTTGATGCGGAAGGCCTTGGCACGTACCGTAAGGGTGGTGCGGTGGCCCAGGAACATCTGGTCGCGTACGCTGCTGGAGCTCAGCGGAAGCAGGAAGTCTGCATCCTCGCGTTGCATGAGCGCGTCGTACAAGGCGTTGTTCGTCATGCGATCCTGCGGGATGATACCGCCGATGATGCCTGCGTTGCCACCGATACGGCCTTCGTGGAAACGGCGGCCGCCGATGGGAATGCGCCCGAAAAGGAAGCTCTGCGTAGCCGTGCCGCTCACGTCGCCGACGTATTCGAGGTCCTCCATCTTGAAGTGGATCTGCGTCTGCACCGAGGTCCCTGCGATGGACTTGGTGTAGACCGTGCAAGAGGGGAACAGGAACACTACGGCCAGCGGCAGCAGGATGATGGATCTGATCTTCTTCATTGCTGCGTGGGTTGGCTTAGTTGAAGTAGATGTTCAGTACCGCGCGGACCTGACCGTTGGTGTCCATGGTCATGAACTTCTGCTTCGCGCTGCTGTACTGGGCGTTCGCTCCGCCAGCATTGCTGTTCGGGTCATCGCCCACCGTCACATACTCATAGGAGTTGCTGCCGCTCTCCACCTCGTGCTTGGTCTTGTTGCCCAACTGCCAGAAGGCCCCGAGGCCGTACTCCAGACCAATAGCCACCGGCAGGTCGAGCACGAAGACGTTGAAACCGACCACGCCACCGAGACCGACGATGGTATAGGGGGTGGTGGCAGTGGTCCTGCTGTTGCTGGTGGCCTGTGTGCGGTAGGTGTATGCCTCCACGTCACGCGTGCGGCCAAAGCCCAGGAAGAGGTCGCCACCAACGTACACGTCGAAGATGTTCGAACTGCTGAAGTGCTTCTCGATACCCGGCACCAGCATATACTCGCGGGTGCTGTGCTTGTACTCGTATTCGGCCAACGTGGCTTGGATGAACTGCGTGGAATCGAGCTCTCCTTTGATGGAGCGCGAGTCGCGCGTCAGGCGGATACCCGCGCGGATAGCGACATCATCCTGAATGAATTTTTTGAAGGTGAGCAGGTTGCCTTTGCTCAGGCGGTTCCATGCCACGTTGGTAGAAGCGGCACCGTTCTGGAACTCAACGTCATCACCACCGAGGGCCATTCCGAAAACAAGTGCATAGTCGCCAGCCACTGGGCGTCCACCGAATTTGTATTGGGTGTCCTGGTTCTCCCGAACGGAGAGCTGGGCGCTCACTCCGGAGTACGCCCCCAACAGTGCAATGCACAGTATCGTCTTTTTCATAGGGTTTGGTTTGGGTTGGGTTGGTTTGCCTTCTACCAGTGTCGAAACTACCCCCTGGCAGGGCCGCAAATGTAGGTTCCGCCCTTGTCATAGCCAACAACCGATCGTTCATGAGCGCACGGCCACGCGGCAAGCCCCACCTCGGACCTCTTCTGCCGATGGCCCTGGCCCGGAACTTCCTGGCTGTTACTGCACTCCCCATCTTTGTGCCCCGCCTTCGCCAAAGCGCCACGGCGAGTGACCCATGGCCGGCCGACCTGTCTCCAAAGCCTTCGCTGATGCGCCACGCCCGAAGCTGGACAAGGCCACGCTGCGGAAGGCGGTGCGCATCTTCCGCTACCTGCGGCCGCACCGGTTTTCCATGGTGGTGGGCATGGTGCTGCTGCTGATCACCACCAGCCTGGCGCTGCTCTTCCCCGGGCTGCTGGGCCAATTGGTGGATGCCGCCAAGGGCAACGAAGCGGCCCAGCAACAGCTCTTCGCCGACATCGACAAGGTGGCGCTCACGCTCTTCGCCGTGTTCCTCGGACAGGCGGTGTTCGGCTACTTCCGCATCGTGGTCTTCAACCGGGTGACCACCGACATGCTGAACCAGCTGCGCACCGACACCTACGAGCACCTGCTGCGCCTGCCCATGATCTTCTTCGCGAAGAACCGCGTGGGCGAGCTCAACAGCCGCATCAGCGCCGATGTCTCCATGGTGCAGGAGGCACTGACCAGCAACCTCGCCGAACTGGTGCGGCAGGTGCTGACCGTGGCCGCCGGTGTGGTGCTGCTCGCAACGGTGAGCTGGGACCTCACCCTTACCATGCTCAGCGTGATCCCCGTGGTGGCCATCGTGGCGGTGTTCTTCGGGCGCTTCGTCACCAAGTTGAGCAAACAGGTGCAGGACAAGATCGCGGAGACCAGTGTGATCGTGGATGAGACGCTGCAGGGCATCCAGAACGTGAAGGCCTTCGCCAACGAGCGCTGGGAGGCCTTGCGCTACGGCCGCGTGGTGAATGATGTGCGCATGCTCGCGCTCAAGAGCGGCCGCTGGCAGGGCGCCTTCGTCTCCTTCATCATCCTGTGCATGTTCGGTGCCATCGTGCTGGTGATCTGGCGTGGCGTCCGCCTGATGGCTGCAGGCGAGATCAGCACCGGCGAACTGGTCACCTTCATCATGTACTCCATCTTCATCGGCGCCAGCATCGGCGGATTGCCCGAGGTGATCAACCGCATGCTGAAAGCCATCGGCGCCAGCGAGCGGCTGATGGACCTCCAGGACGAGGTGCCCGAACCCGTCTCCCTGTCGCCGAAGAGCGCGCCGCTGGCCTTGCAGGGTGCGGTGCGGTTCGAGCAGGTCTCCTTCCACTATGCCACACGCGCCGACATCCCCGTGCTGCAGAACGTGGACTTCACCGTACGGCCCGGGGAACGCGTGGCCCTCGTTGGACCAAGCGGCGCCGGCAAAAGCACGGTGGCCGCGCTCGCGCTGCGCTTCTACGATCCGGTGAGCGGCCGTGTCACCATCGATGGCAGGGATGCCCGTGAGTACGACCTCACCGCCCTGCGCGACCGCATGGCCATCGTGCCACAGGAGGTGCTGTTGTTCGGCGGAACGATCCGTGAGAACATCGCCTACGGATGGCCGGAAGCCACCACCGAAGCCGTCGAAGCCGCCGCGCGCAAAGCCAATGCGCACGACTTCATCAGTACCTTCCCGCAGGGCTACGAGACCGTGGTGGGCGAGCGCGGCATCCAGCTGAGCGGCGGCCAGCGGCAGCGCATCGCCATCGCACGTGCGGTGTTGAAGGATCCGGCGATCCTGATCCTGGACGAGGCCACCAGCGCGCTGGACAGCGAGAGCGAACGGCTCGTGCAGGACGCACTGGACCAATTGATGCAGGGCCGCACCAGCATCGTGATCGCCCACCGCCTGAGCACCGTGCGCAACGCGGACCGGATCCTCGTGCTGGACAAAGGCGTGGTGCTGGAAAGCGGCACGCACGATGAGCTGATAGCCGATGTGCATGGCCTGTACCATTCGCTCAGCCGGTTGCAACTGGCCAACGCCTGACCAAGGTCTGCCTGACCAACTCGACGAGTGTGAGGCCGTCGATCGGCTTCGTGCTCACTCCACCAGCAAGCGGCCGTGCAGCGGTGGCATGCCCTCCTTCAGCACGGTGAACTGGTAGGGACCCGAGGCCAGCATGCCCACATCCAGACGGCTGCGCACATCGGTGAGCACGGTCTCCATCACCACCTGCCCCATGGCATTGGACACCAGCAGGAGCGCGGGCAGCAGGTGCGCAGGAGCACCCACCGTCACCGCTCCCGTGGCGGGGTTCGGGTAGAGGTGCAGCGGAACATCGGCCACGGCCTCCGCCATGCCCACCGTGGAGCACAAGGCGGCGAAGTGCGCATCGAGGAAGGCGATCCGATCCTCCAACCAGTTCGCGAGGTAGTCCATGTGGTCGGCGTCGTAGGCGTATTCCGGCCAAGCCAGTTCCTCACGTTCGTATACACCGGCCGCGTGCAACCGGTCGTGTACCTGCTGAAAGCGTTGCATGATGCCCGCCTGTGTGATGGGCCCTTCGCGCAGCGCTGACCAGCGTGTACACACCTGGTGGGCGAAACCACCTGGGGGAAGGTCGCGGAGCCAGCGTGTATACAGGCCGTTGGAAAGCACCGTATTGGTCTCCGGGGATGGTGAGCCATCCCACGCCATTCCGAAGGTGCCGTCCAGATCCCAAGGCACGTAGAAGTACGGCTCACCCAGATCGAACCGTGCGACATAGATGTTCTTGCCCGTGTTGTCCTCGGCCTTGAGCAGGTTCATGAACAGGTAGTAGTCCACGGCGTTACCGACATGGAACTCGGCGCCCACCCGGTCCGCGAAATCGGCATCCGACCCGAACATCACCAGATGCACGAAATCCGAAAGCGCCTGCCAGCCCGGGTTTCCACGGGGATAGACGTGCTCGAACCCGCCCCACAGTTCATCGCCCGGGCGGAACGGCGGCGGCCAGGAGGAGAATGTGGTGGCTCCCCAGGAGGTCCCCTTGAACAACTCGCCTCGCAGCACGTGCGGATGCTCGGCCAACTGTAGCTGTTTCCGATCCAGCGGCTCACCCACACCGTACAGTCCACGGTACGCGCCGTTCACGAACAGTTCCGCATACTCCATGCGGACACCGCTCATCGATGCGGGAGCCATCTGTTCGTAGTACGGTCGGTGGATGTCCATCCACAGCTGCTGGCCCACCAGGTTGTTCGCGCGGAACGGCTCCTTGTACAGGGCCTGCAGGTTCCAGTCGTCATCCGAACGCATGCTCAGCAGGGAGACGTCCATCGTGGTCTCCGATCCCTCCCCGGCCACGAACTCGATCGCATAGGACTTCTTCGGATAGTTCTGCGACCAGCCGCCGCGGATCTCGACCCCGATATGGAACTCCTCCGCGCCAGCCAGCGGAGACCACATGCCCAGAACGGCAGGCACCTTCGGCTCATCCACGATCTCGTGCGACGTGGTGATGTGGAAGAGCGGCAGATCGGTGAAGTAGACCGCCACGGGATCGCCGTCCGGGGACTGGGCATCGTACCGCGTACCGGTCGTTACCATTGCCAAGGGTTGCGTGAAGGCGAACCGCTCCCCGGCCTGCACGGCATCCTTCAGGCCAGGCCACTGCTGCTGCACCTCCTCACCCGTCATGGACACAAGCACCAGGCCCAGACCCCTGTCCACACCGAAGCGCCCGGCACCGGCCACCACCGTTTCCTGTGCGCTCACCGATGTGGTGATGATCATCATCACCAGCCAGGAGCGCATCCATGCCGTGAACGTTCGCATGAGGACCGGACGTTCCAGCGTGGGGTAACGCTGCCTCACGCCCGATGCGAACTTACTGTCCTCGCCGCGTTCACGGCGTTCAAAAATGCACCTCCACCACCTTCTTCGTCTCGAAGAACTCCCCGGCGAAGAACTCCTTCAGCTCGTGGACCTTCACCGGGTTCCGCACCGGCAGGATCTCATCGGCCAGCTCGCCGCCCTTGAGGTAGTACATGCGCCCCTGCCCTTTCGGCACGAGGTGCTGCGTATCGCGGATGAACTCGGGCAACGTGGTCACGGCACGGCTCACGATCACGTCGTAGCGCAGCTTGTGATCCGTGCTGCGCACTTGCTCCGCTGTACAGTTGGTGATGCCCAGCCCTTCCACCACGCCCTTCACTGCGGTGATCTTCTTGCCGATCCCATCGATGCCGTGGAACGTACACTCGGGGAACAGGATCGCCAGTGGCACCAAGGGGAATCCACCACCGGTGCCTACGTCCACGATACGCGTACCCTTCCTGAAGGTGACCACCCTGGCGATGCCCAACGAGTGGAGGATGTGCCGCTCGTAGAGGTTCTCCATATCCTTCCGCGAGACCAGATTGATGCGCTCGTTCCACTCCGGATAGAGCGTGCCCAGGCGCTCGAACTGCGCGCGCTGTTGCGCGGTGAGCGAGGGGAAATACTGGAGGAGGAGGGCGAGGCCGGGGGAGTTCATGTGGTCATCCCGCTGGGGCGGGACAGGTCGTGTCCATGTGGGCATGTGCCCTTGAATACCTCCTTGGTGTGCGAAAGCAGGACTCCTGACACGAGCAGGCCAATATCAACGCCCCACCAGCTTCTACAAAGCGCAAGGCGTGCCGTGTGCGGACCGCGCCCAGCCCCGCCAAGGAATGGCCACATGAGCACATGGACACACGGGCACATGCGACCTATATGTGGTCCTTATGCCCCTCCATCAGGTTCAGGAGGAACTCGCGGGCGCGGAAGAGCTGGGCCTTCACGGTGCCGAGGGGGAGATCCAACTCGTCGGCGATCTCCTCGTAGCTGTATTCCTTGTAGTAGCGCAACTCCACCAGCGTGCGGTAGCGGGGCTTCAGCTTCTCCACCACCTCGCGCATGATCAGGTTCTTCTGCTCCTTGATGGCGATCTCCGCCGGATCCAGGCCGTGCCCCTTCAGTTCGATGGTCATCTCGTCGCCATCCTCGGTGCCGATAGGGTTGTCGATGCTGAAGGTCTTCTTCTTCTGTTTGCGGATCCAGTCGATGCAGTTGTTCGACGCGATCTTGAACAGCCACGTGCTGAAGGCGTAGTTCGGCGTGTACTGTTTCAGCCGGTTGAAGGCCTTGCCGAAGGCCTCGATCGTGAGGTCCTCCGCATCGTCCTTGTTGTTGATCATCTTCAACAACATGAAGTAGATGGAGTCGCGGTAGCGGCTCATCAGTTCGGCGTAGGCCTTCTGATCGCCTTTCTGCACGGCACGCTGCACGAGGATGTAGTCGTACCGCGCCTTCTCGCTGAGGTTCTCGTTCACTTCCATCGTTTGGGCTTTACGAGGATCGTGCTGGTGTACAGCAGGGGATCCAGGATCAGGAACAGCCATTCAAGTGGTATTGCGAGCCACACCAAGGCACCCGCATGGAGGCGGCGCATGGCGAGCACGGTTATGGGCAGCAGGATGCATAGTTCCACACCAAGGCCGATGGCGGCCTCGCGCCACTGCATGCGCAGCGCGAACCACAGCAGCAGTGCCCAGAACGCCGTGCGCGCCAACGGCAGCAGCAACAACAGGATCTGATGGCCGAAGCGGTAGTGCGCGGCCGTGGTGTAGTGCCTGCGTTTGCGACGCAGCCAGGTGCCCAGATCGCGCGTGGGCTGGGTGGTCATGAACGAGCGCGGATCGGCCACCACGCCGGTGTTCCTTGCGCGCGCCACCTCGTTGATGAAGAGGTCGTCATCACCGCTCATCAGGTGGTTGTGCTTCTTCGCGCCCTTCGCGTTGAAGAAGAGCTCGCCCGTATAGCCCAGGTTGCGCCCCACTCCCATGTATGGGAAACCGGCCATGGCGAAGGACATGTACTGCATGGCCTTCATGGTGCCATCATACCGCTCCAGCACGTTGGCGACGCCGGGCTGGTACGCGTACGGGCTGTGGCCTATCACGATCTGCCTGCCCTTGCCGAAGCCCGCCGCCATGGTGCTGATCCAGTCGTTGCCCGCCGGTATGCAGTCCGCATCGGTCAGCAGCACGTTGGGGTATTTCGCGGCACGCATCCCCACGCCCAGCGCCAGCTTCTTGCCGTAGTTGAACTTCTCATCCGCCTGGATGTTCACCGGGCGCAACCGTGGATGCTCCGGCTTCATCCATTGCAGCACCTCCCAGGTGTCGTCCTCGCTGCGGTCGTTCACCACCACCACCTCGAACTCCTTGTGGTCCTGCTGCATGAGGAGCGGGATCAGGCGCTCCAGACGGCGGGCCTCGCTGCGCGCGCAGATCACCACGCTTACGGGCAGGTCGCGGTCGGGCTGCACCTGCGACTTACGGAAGGCGAGCCGGGCGAACATCACCAGGTGGAAGAACAGCAGCACGACGAGCGCGCCTGCCATGACTTGGAATTCAATGGACCACATACAAGAAGACCCCACCACAGTGCGGGCACGAGGGCGAAGCTATCCGCAGCGTACGCGCCACCCGGCACCTTCACCGGCCAGTTATGAACAGTGTGGGCGGGGATGGAGATGGGGACCGGCGCGAACGATGCCGACCATCGCCTCTTCCACATCAATTCGTCCACACCGCATACCCCTTCCTCCGCAGTTCCAACGCCAGCCCCTTCTCCACCTCCAACGCCTCCTCCCGCGAAAGCGGACCGATGTGCTGGTACAGGCTGGGGCGCAGATAGCGGCCGTACTTCCGTACGATGTCGCTGCTGAGCTTGTGGCCCTTGGCGGTGCGCGCGCCGGTCTTGTGCTGCGCGAAACGCACCTTGGGATCCTTGCTGGTCTGCCCCACGTACAGGCATTCCAGCACGCCGTTGTATTGCGGGTTGGCCGCGCGGAAGCGCCAGTCCTCGGTGAAGACCTTGCGGCTGAGCTCGATCACGTAGACGGAGTATACCGTTGGCATGGCTCACACCCCGGTGAAGAACCGCTTCGCCAGCTGACCGAACTGAACGATGAGCTTGCGATCGAGATCCAGATCCTTGCGCACGATGAGCAGGTTGTTGCACGTGGGCGAAATAGCCTTGCCTGCTGTGAGCTGCTTATAAGTAAGGCACTTGATATGTTCCTTGCTCACCACGATGAAAAAGGCATGCGGCCATGGATAGTCCCCTTTGATGTCCTCGATCCCAAAGGCACCGCTCGAACGGTACTTCACCTCCACGAAGTGCAAGCGTTTGTTCCGCGGGTCCTGCACCACGAAGTCGGGCATGCTGCGGATGCGGTCATTTACAGGACCACTGGTCTTTCGTGTCAACTGCGCAATCCCCGGTATGCTGCGCTCCATGCCATAGTGGAACACATTGAAGCCATGCGCCAGGAAGAGTTCCTGAATGATGGTCTCGGCCACACGGCCCTTGATGGAGTTCTCGGAGAAGGTGGGTAGGGGCATGGTCTGGTGGTCAGGTTCCCCACCTCTCTGCCAGCACTTCTGCCTGCTTGATCACAAGCGCAGCGGCATCCTTCTGGCCTTCGGGTGGGTATTCATACCTCTTCATGAGATCGCACTCACTCCACCAGCACCATCACCGTGCGACTGCTGGCCTTGCCGAAACGGCACGCCATGCCATCGTAGGTGGCGCGCTGGATGCGCATGGCCTGGATGGAGGCCATGTGCGATTCGGGACGCACCAGGGCCTGGATCTCCGCCGCCGAGAACGTGTGGCTGGTCACATTGCCGGGTGCGGCGAACCAAAGGCCACCCAGACTGAAGTACACCGAATCCGCTCCGGTGATGGTGCCGCAGCTCAAGGTGTAGCTGCTTCCACTTGGCACGTTGCCACCACTGGTGATGGCCGATACCGTAGGGTAGCCGATCCCTGAGGAGGAGTGCGTGAAGGCGATGTCGGCGGCCTCGGAGCCGAGATCCCATACCAGTGCTTCGGTGGAAAGATCCATCCCGATAGTGAAGTAGGTGCCTGGGCCAAGGTTGCCCAGCAGCACACCGTTGGCACGGACGCTGTCCACGTTCATCGTGGTCCCATCGGCCATGGTCACGATCGCGCTGACGCTGTTGTTCTCAACTGGACCCCAGCCGAAGTCATCAACGCTACGGAAGGCCGAGAACTCGCCCCGATGCGTGATCGTGGGGGCGGGCGGACCTGTGGGCGCTGGTGTTTCCTCCTTCTCCTTCTTGCAGGCGGTGGCGGCTATGCAGATCGTGAGCAACAACAGGGTATGGCGGTTCATGCGTGCGAGTGATGATGGATCGAAGATAGGCGCAGGATGCAACTCGTCCGCATCAACGCACCAATGGGGCGATCCGTATGCCGCGTCTCCACGCGCCACGAATGCAGCAAGAAAGCCGCAGGGGGCGTCCTCTTGGTATTTTCGCGCCCCGCTTTCCACACGCCGCCGAACATTTGAACGCAGGCGCAAGGCGGAACAGCCCATGCACTTCGACCTATTGGCCAACGACCCGGCCTCCAATGCCCGCGCCGGCGTGCTGCACACCGATCACGGCGACATCCCCACGCCGGTGTTCATGCCCGTGGGTACCCTCGGCGCTGTGAAGGCCGTGCATCCGCGCGAGCTGAAGAACGACCTGGACGCGCCCATCATGCTGAGCAACACCTACCACCTCTACCTGCGTCCGGGCATGGAGGTGCTGGAGCATGCCGGTGGCCTGCACAAGTTCAACGGCTGGGACCGCCCCATCCTCACCGACAGCGGCGGCTTCCAGGTGCATTCGCTCAGCGACATCCGCAAGATCACCGAGGAGGGCGTACGCTTCAGCAGCCACATCGACGGCAGCAGGCACCTGTTCACTCCCGAAAGCGTGATGGATACGCAGCGCACCATCGGCGCGGACATCTGCATGGCCTTCGACGAGTGTACACCATGGCCCTGCGAGCCTGCCTACGCCGAGAAGAGCATGCACCTGACGCACCGCTGGCTGGACCGTTGCATCGCGCGCTTCGACAGCACGGAGCCCAAGTACGGCCACGAGCAGGCGCTCTTCCCCATCGTGCAGGGCAGCACCTTCGCGGAACTGCGGAAACGCAGCAGCGAGCACATCGCGCAGAAGGGCGCGGTGGGCAATGCCATCGGCGGCCTCAGCGTGGGCGAGCCCGAGGAGGAGATGTACGCCATGGCCGAGCTCTGCTGCGATATCCTGCCGAAGGACCGACCCCGCTACCTGATGGGCGTGGGCACCCCGTGGAACCTGTTGGAGAACATGGCGCGCGGCATCGATATGTTCGATTGCGTGATGCCCACCCGCAACGGCCGCAACGGCATGCTCTTCACCCGCGAGGGCGTGGTGAACATCAAGAACCGCCAATGGGCCGATGACCATTCGCCGCTGGACACAGGCGCGCATAGCTGGGTGGACACGCAGTACACCCGCGCCTTCGTGCGCCACCTGTTCCAGAGCAACGAGATGCTGGGCCAGCAGATCGCCAGCCTGCACAACCTGGGCTTCTACATCGCGCTGATGCGGGAGGCCCGCGAACGGATCCTGGACGGTAGCTTCACCGCGTGGAAGAATGGGCTGTTGCCGAAGCTGAAGACGAGATTGTGAGGAAGCAGTTATCCGTTGTCAGTTCGCAGTTGTCAGTGGAGCCCACTGCATGGCACCTGCCTACGGACAACTGCGAACTGACAACTGACAACGGATAACTGCCTTCCCCTGATGCTCACCACACTGGACCGCTATATCATCCGCCAGTTCCTGGGCACCTTCTTCTTCATCCTGGTGGTCATCATGCTCATCGCCGTGGTGTTCGACATCAGCGAGAAGACGGAGGACTTCGCGAAGATGACGGCCAGCTTCCGGGAGATCGTGGTGGAGTTCTACGTGAACTTCGTGATCTACTACAGCAACCTGTTCAGCGGGCTGCTCATCTTCATCGCGGTGCTGCTCTTCACCAGCAGATTGGCGCACCGCACGGAGGTCATCGCCATGCTCAGCAGCGGGGTGAGCTTCCCGCGCATCATGTGGCCCTATTTCCTGGCAGCCACAGTGCTCACCGCCATGTCGCTCTTCGTGAACCACACCGTGCTGCCTGCCGCCAACAAGGTGCGCCTGGCTTTCGAGGAGGAGCACATCCGCGTGGCCTATCACGTGGATAAGAAGCATCTGCACCGCGAGATAGCGCCCGGGGTCTTCTCCTACTTCGAATCGTGGGATGCACGGAACAAGCAGGGATTCCGCTTCAGCCTGGAGCAGTGGAAGGATGACCAACTGGTGAGCAAGCTTACCAGCGATCGTGCCGCGTTCGACAGCCTTTCGGGTGCATGGCGTGTACACGACTTCCTGATCCGCACGATGGATGGGCAGGAGGAACGGATCGCCACTGGTGCCGAGCTGGACACCATCATCGCATTGAAGCCCTCGGACATGGGCCAGCGCTGGGAGACCAGCATGGCCATGACCGACCGCGAACTCGACGCACATATCGCCGAACGCAGGGCCCAGGGCGACGATACGGTGACCCCATACCTGATCGAGAAGCACCAGCGCACCAGCTACCCCTTCGCCACGTATGTGTTCACCCTGATCGGCGTGAGCATCGCGAGCCGCAAGGTGCGCGGTGGCACGGGCCTGCACCTCGCGGCCGGGGTGGGCCTGGTGCTCCTGTACATCTTCGCCATGAAGCTGACCACCGTGGCCGCCACCAACGCCGGCATGGATCCGTTCATCGCCGTATGGCTGCCCAACGTGCTCTTCGCCGTGGTGGGTGTGTTGATCTACCGGAACGCGCCGAAGTAACGGAAAGCGAAAGGGCCGCCTCGCAACGAGACGGCCCTTTCACGCGGGATCACTGGGATCAGTGCTGCACCACCAGTTTCTTCGTGATGGGGCGGCCATCGGCCATCACCGTTACGAAGTAGGTGCCATTGGCCCAGCCGGACACGTCGAAGGCCGTGCGATGTTCGCCTGCGGCCACGCGACCCAGTTCCTGATCCACCACGCGGGCGCCGGTGATGTCCATCAC
>JAHBUM010000210.1 GCA_019638075.1 Flavobacteriales bacterium
CGCGCACACTGGCGGTGATGGGCGCCGAGGTGATCCTGCACCCCACGCTCACCGGCACGATCGACCGCGACATCGAGCTGAGCATCGCCCGCGCGAGCGCCGCCACCAACCAGTGTTATTTCTTCGATTTCAACGGGCTGGACTACGGTGGCAGCGGCCGCAGCATCGTGTGCGGTCCCGAGGGCCGCGTGGTGTACCAGGCCGAGGTGAACGAGGAGATCATCCCGATCGAGATCAACCTGGAGAAGGTGCGCCGCAGCCGCGAGCTGGGCGTGCTGCGCCTCGGTCAGCCGCTGAAGAGCTTCCGCGACCGTCCGGTGGATTTCGGCATCTACACACCGGGTCTGAAGCATCCCGCCTTGGAGAGCCTCGGCCCGCTGATCAAGCCGCAGCGCGTAAAGGAACTGGGCGAGCTGCAGATCAAGGAGGAGGGCCAGATACACGAGCTGCCGAAGCACGTGGTCACTTCGTTCCGGCCGCCGAGCGAGGGGGTGTAGCGGTCGTGTGTTGCGGGCTACGTGTTGACGGGTTACGTGTTACGCGTTGGCAGGACCGGAACACGTAACCCGCCAACACGTAACGCATTCCCTGATACCTTCACACCGCACACCTCCGCACTCACACTTCACACCTCCACCCCATGGGCGCATCCGCATCGTTCAAGCAACACCCGAAGCTGAAGGACTACATCAGCTGGTTCGAGATCCCGGCCTACGACATGCCGCGCGCGGCCACCTTCTACAACACCATCTACAACATGCAGATGGAAGTGGTACACAACGGCGATTTCGTGATGGCCTATTTCCCGGCCGACAAGGGCATCGGCGGGGCGCTGATCCAAGGCCCCGGCTGCCACCCCAACGATACCGGCGTACTGATCTACCTGAACGCCGGTGGCGATATGGACAGCATCCTCGCGCGCATCGAGGTGGCCGGGGGGCGCATCATCATGCCCAAGACGCTCATTGGCGAGCAGGCGGGGTTCTTCGCGCTGTTCATCGATAGTGAAGGGAACAGGCTGGCGTTGCATGAGGGGGTGGTGAAGGGCGCGGGTGCGAAGACGGTGACCGTGAAGAAGGCTGCCCGCACGACCGGTGGGGCTTCTGCCAAGGCGGCGGCAAAGAAGACCGCCGCGAAGAAGCGGAGTTGATCCTCCATATCCGGCGACGCCGATCCTCATCAGAGCGCAGGACACAGCGCGCCTGCCGACGGTGGACCGGTTGGGCGGGGTCCGCTTCACACCTTCGCTGTGCTCTTTGCTCGCTGAAGCTTCCGTGCCTGCGCGTAGCCGCTTCGGCGAAGGCAAGGCGCGAAAGCACAGTCGGCGTACAAGGCCTGAGCCTGCCAAGACCTCTGAATTACCGGACCGGTCCACACTTTTCCACCGTTTTCACACCAAGGGCCGCTGCATTCACATCCACATTTCAGCATGGCCCCATGTCCCGGGACTTTTGCCCCGTTCGATCACGTTGACGGACGCAAAAACCTGGACCATGAACAAGCTGACACTCTTTTCCATCGCCTCGGCCTTCGCACTGAACGCCCAGGCACAGTACTACGCCCTGCTCACCCCGCCCGAGCTGCCCATGCCGGAGGTGAAGAAGATCGCCCTGCTGGACATCCAGGGCACGGACGGCCGCGAGGTGACCGACATGCTCACCACGCAGCTACTGGCCAAAAAGCGTGGCTCCCTCTTCCAGAAATGGACCCTGCTGGGCACCGAGACCTACACGGGGCCGATCATGCAGCCGAACGGCACATCGAGCATCTTCGAGCTGGCCGAGCGTTCGCAGTTGGAGCGCGTGCTGGCCGAACAGCGGCTGAGCAACAGCGGCGTGGTGGACGAAGCGCAGGCCGCCCAGCTCGGCAAGGTGCTCGGCATAGACGCCATGTTGATGGGCTCCTGCACCTACTCCACCGGCGTGGTGACGGAAGGCGACCGCCGCAAGCGATGGGTGAGCGCCAAGGTGACCATGAAGGTGGTGGCTGTGAGCACCGGGCGCGTGCTGGGGATAAAGACGATCGAGGAGAGCACCGAGAGCACGGGGAAGATCGGGGAGGCGCTCGTGGGCGAACATGACCTGGCGATCCGCGCCTACGACGACGCCACGGTGAAGCTGGCCAACTACATCAACCCCTATTACAAGGTGTTCAACCTCACTCTGGAGAAGATCAAGGTGAAGGAGCATGCCGACAAGGCCAGGAAAGCGAAGGACCTGTTCGAGGACAAACACGACCTGAACGGCGCCTACACCCTCTACAAAAGCATCGCCGATGCCGACGCCTACTGCGCGGAGGCCCAGTACAACATGGGGCAGGTGAGCGTGGCCGCCGGTGACTGGGGGCGCGCGCTGGAGCACTACAAGGCCGCAGCGGAGATCGACCTAGAGAAGTACGGCACCAACGTGGGCTTCGCCGAGCAGCGCATCAAGGACCAGGAAACGCTGGCCTCGCTGGGCGTGGACCCCGGCATGGTGGCCCTGAGCGCGACCGACAGCAGGGCACTGACCAACATGGTGCTGACGCGCGGCGGCAAGAGCGACCGCCACAACGTATACCCCGAACCCCAAGCGGGCGGCGCCACGGTGGCACAGGTGCCCGGCGGCACCAAGTTCGAGGTGCTGGAGAACAACGGCACCTGGATCCTCATCAAGCTCCTCGGCGGCAAACAAGGTTGGATCAGCAAGGAGAACGTGAAGCTCTGACCGGTCCAGGTAAGCCACAAGGCCACGTACTCCCGAAGCAGGGGCCCCGGTCCGCCGCATGGTGGATCGGGGTTCTTTGCTTGCTTCGCGTAATGAACCACCCATCCACCATGGTGCCACGCGTCTCCCTCATCCTCCTGTTCATCGCACTCATTGGCTGCTCGGAACACACCGATCCCAAAGCATCACATGACAGCCCGCTCACCTGGCGGCAACGCATCGACACATGCCGAACGGACGTGTAGCGCTGCGCCGTAGGCCTGGAGCGCGTGGATCGATACCGGACATCGGGAATGCTCGATTCCGCCATGCTCTATGTGGACAGTCTTCGCACGCTGGCAGGGAACGCCCCCCGGCTGCGGGCCAAGGCCGATGTCGCCGGTCTGAACGCACGTCTTTACCTGAACGATACCTCGGCACGCGGCGATGCGCTCAGACTCGCGCGTGAACACGAGCGCGACCCTGACCCTGCGGTACGAGCGTATTACCAGGAGGCCCTGGCGCTCGCCTTGCTCCGCCAGGGGCACGCCGTAGCGGGTGATTCCGTGCAGGCCTTGGCCGAAGCCAACGCCCGTGATGGCCAGGATACTTTGAGATGGGCCTTGCTCATGGTCGGCCGGATGTCCGCTTTGAACTACATGGGCCGCAACTCAGAGGTCCTGGCCAAGGGAGATGAACTCATGCGCCTGGTCCCCAGGCTGTCCGACCCGATCCTTCCCGCCCTCTGCGCCGCCGAACGCGGCAACGCCTTCCGCGCCCTTGGGCAGGTGGACAGCGCGTTGGCGAACATGCGCCGCTCACTCGCCGTGGCGATGGAGCTGCACGACACGTTGCTCATGGTGGCCACGTCGTACAACACCAGCGAATACCTCACGGACCAGGCGCGTTACACAGAATCGTTGGAGATGCGCATCCGCGCTTTGCGCTGGGCAGAAGCACCCGGCGTGGAAGCCTATATGGCTCCGATCCATCAAGGCATGGGCCGCTCCTACCAGCTCATGCACCGCTTCGAGGAGGCGTTGACCGCATTCACAACGGCCGAACGCATCGCACGCACCTATGGCATGCAGGATCTGTGGCCGCTGGCGCAAGCGGGCCGGGCCGATGTGTGGTCCATGATGGACAGCACGGCGCTGGCCGGTCTCGGCGTCGATCGGCCCTATGAACAGTCAAGGACGGCGCTGGACAGTGCCTTCGCGGACGAAGCGCCCACCGGGCAACCGCAATACCTCGCCGAAATCGAGCGCATCCATGGCAGAGTGGCACACCGGTTCGAGGACCTTCCGACGGCCACCACACACCTTGAGCGCGCCCTCGCGCTGTACCAACAGGCAGGGAACGAGATCGGCATCGCCGAGACCCGTGCGGTCCTGGGCCAGGCGCTCGTTGACGCCAACCGCCATGCCCGTGCAGAAGCTCAACTGAGGGAAGCCCTGGTCACCCTGCACGCCAACAGCATGCTTGATTCCGAAGCTGATGCGTTGCACACCCTGCACCGCGCCCAACAGGGTATGGGGCACACGGCCGCGGCATTAGCCAGCCTTCAGCGTGCGCACCACCTCCGTGAACTCGCCCGTAACGATTCCACCACCAAGGCCATCGCCGATCTGGAGGCCCGGTATGACTTCGACAAGAAACAATATGCCGATAGCCTGAACCATGCATCCGAAGTGAAGACACTTTCAGACCAACGCGTTATCGCCGAACTGAGAAGTGAAAAGGCCAACACCCGCGCCCTGGCCTTCGGCGGCGGCGCCCTGTTGCTGGCCGTTGGCGGTGGGCTGGCCTACCGCAGCGACCGCAAACGCAGGCAGGCACAACACGAACAGCAGACCGCCGAGCTGCGCCAACAGGCCAGCGAGCTGGAGAACCGCGCCCTGCGCGCCCAGATGGACCCGCACTTCATCAGCAACACGCTGAACGCGGTGAACTCCAGCCTGCACACCAACGACGCCGATGCCGCCAGCACCCTGCTCATGCGCTTCGCCGAATGGATCCGCACCATGCTGGAAACGAGCAGGCACGACCGCATCAGCCTACGCGCGGAGCTTGATGCGCTGAACACCTACCTCTCGCTGGAACAACTGCGCACCGAAGGGAAGTTCGATTTCCATATCGACACCCACCCTGCACTGGCCTTGGATGCCGTGCAGGTGCCACCGCTGATCGTGCAGCCTTTCCTGGAGAATGCCATCGAGCACGGCTTCGGTGCCATGGAACAGGGCGGCGAACTTCGTGTGAAGGCCCGCCCCGATGGTGACCGGCTCATCATCACCGTGGAGGACAACGGCGAGGGAAGAAAGGCCGGGGGCGAGGGCAAGCGCGCGAAGAAGACCTCGCTCAGCTCGGTGATCACGCGCGAGCGGCTGCAACTGCTGCGCGAGCGCACGGGCAGGCACGCCGACTACACCATCACCGACCTGCCGCAGGGTACACGGGTGGAGATCATCCTTCCGGTGGTCCTGGCCTGACGGCCACCGCATTCACATCCCGACCTGCCGAACCCACATTCCGGCATGCTGCGAGGCGTGCCGTGTGCGTCCATTCGCCCACAACGGACCCGGGCGGGAACAGGTGCGCCGCCGAATTCCAACGGAACGATACCGAATTCACGATCGCGCGGAAAAATGAGCAACGAAAACCGACCCAACACATCGCCATGAACACGAACTCTTCTATTTTGGACGCCCCAGACCCACCCATGCACGCCACCGCCTACATCGTGGACGACCAGCGCAAGGCCCGCGAGCTCGTCCGTGCCATGCTACAGAAACGGCACCCGACCATCAAGGTGCTGGGCGAGAGCGGCAACGTGGCCGAAGCCGTTGAAGCCATCACCGCCAAACGGCCCGACATCCTTTTCCTGGATGTGGACCTGGGCGAAATGGACGGCTTCGACCTGCTGCGGCGCATCGGAACGCCCCGCCCGCTG
>JAHBUM010000211.1 GCA_019638075.1 Flavobacteriales bacterium
GGCATCCGGCAGGGGGCAACGACCGCTCGCTTGCCCGCATCGGCCGTTCCTCGTTCGCCCAGGTTCCGAACGGGCCGCATGGCGCTACCTTGCACGCCGGAAAGAGGTTCATGGCGTGGTGGCCATGGGACCCTCGATGATCAAGGGAGCCTGGCTCCTGTTCAGATTATCGGTGTTTGGTTTGGTGGTGTGGAGCCCGGATCGCAATAAGCGGTCCGGGTTCCGACTTTGTAACCCCTGCATGCCAGGCACGTACAACGGGGCAACTCTTCCTGCCATGAACCCTGCATCCAACGAGATCCGCGTTCGCATCGACCAGTTGGAACGCCTGCTGATGTTCGACTACGAGCCCGGCACCCAGGAGGCGCTGTTCGACATCTGCGACAGCCAAGGCCATATCGTGAAGACCGGTGAGGTGAAAGGCCCCGAGACCCGCGTCCGCATCACGGACCTGAAAGGTGATGAATACTACCTGATGGTGCTCGATGGCGAGATCTCCACGGTGAAGCCGTTCCAGTTGCGGAAGGTGGGTTGATCAGCCACCCAATGCCCTCCGCACCACCTGCTTCAGTACCGGCAGGTGCTTCTGTAGGATCGGCCACACGAACTGGTCGTCGATCGTATCGTACGAGTGGATCAACCGGTTCCTGAACTGCACGATGCGGTCGGCCTCGGGGATCGGATGGTCCGGGTCCAGCTTTCGGATCTTGTTCACCGCCTCACCAATGATCCCGAGTTGCCGTTCCACGGCACTCCGCACCATCGCATGCTTGGTGTACGCCTCATAGCCATCGATCCGGCCTTGTACCAGAAAGCCTTCGATCAGCTCGACGGCCCGGAGAATGTCAGCATACAAGCCTTCCAGCCGCTCCGTCATAGATCAGTCGCTTGGTGGCATTGATGTGTCGCTTCTTCACCGGGTTCTGGAGAGAGCGTGGCGTAAGGAGGTCCACTTTCCGCTGGAAGAACAGTTCCATCCGGTCCCACAACGACCACAGGCGCTCGCCCGTCTCCACGGGATCGCCCTCTTCCACCTCCACCAGCAGGTCCACGTCGCTCTGTTCGGTGAAGGGGCCATGCACCGCCGAACCGAAGGCATAGAGCGACTTCACCCCGTGCGCCTTGCACAGGTCGGCGAACTGCTGGCGATGTCCGTTGATGAGGTCGGTGAGCATGATGCGAAGGTATCCAGTCAGCCGAACAAGTTCTTGAAGGCCATTGCATCGGACACGATCAAGCGCGTTTCGAGAAACCCCACCAACGCCATTACAACGAGCAGTGCAAGATCGCGACTGCCCATCTTTCTCCGTAATCCAAGCCAGACGAGTACAGTTGTTGCCAACAGGATCGTGATCCAACCAGTAGCCCAATGGGCCATGAACACACCCTCCGTTGTTTCACCTCCACTTCCTCCCGCAACTCCATAGAGCAGCGCGATGACAATGCCGACCACATTCAGGGCGACTGGCCAAAGGGCAGGCTTCATGGTGATATGATCACGCTACCGCCTTTTTCGCCTTGCTTGCCATCATCCCTTCGATTTCCTCCGCCTCGATCGGGATGTTCGCGAACAGATCCGTATTCCCGTCCTTCCCGATCAGGATGTTGTTCTCCAACCGGATGCCCAGCTTCTCGGCGGGGATGTAGATGCCCGGCTCCACGGTGAACACCATGCCCTCCGCGATCGGCTCGTTCCACAGGCCCACGTCGTGTACATCGAGGCCGAGGAAGTGGCTCGTGCCGTGCATGAAATACTTCTTGTACAGCGGCCGCTCGGGATCCTGCTTGGCCACCTCCGCCTTGTCCAACAGGCCCAGATTGATCAGCTCGCCCTCCATGATGCGGCCCACCTCCTTGTGGTAGTCCGCCATCATCACCCCGGGGCGCAACAGCTTGAACGCCTCGCGCTGCACGCGCAGCACCGCGTTGTACACCGCCCTCTGCCGCTCGGTGAAGCGCCCGCTCACCGGGATGCAGCGCGTAAGGTCGCTCGCATAGCCGCCGTACTCGCAGCCGAAATCCATCAGGATCACCTCGCCCGCGTTGCACACCATATCGTTGGTGATGTAGTGCAGCACGCACGCGTTGTACCCGCTGCCGATGATCGGCGTGTAGGCATGCCCGCGCGACCCGTTGCGGATGAACTCATGTGTGATCTCCGCCTCGATCTCGTACTCCTTCACGCCCGGCTTCACGAAACCGCACACCCGCCGGAACGCCTTGCCCGTGATGTCGATCGCCCGCTGGATCTGCGCCACCTCCTCCTGCGTCTTGCGGCTGCGGATCCGGTGCATGATCGGCGCGCTGCGCTTCACACCGTGCAGCGGGTACATGGCGCGTAGCTCCTTGTTCTTCCGCTCCTCACGCGTTTCCACCTCGTTGCCTTGGCGCAGGTGCTCGTTGCTGTTCAGGTACAGGTGCTCGGCCTGCGGTGCGAGACGCTTAATGGTGGCGTCGTATGCGTTGGTCCACAGCACGGTGGGAATGCCGCTCAACTCGCGCGCTTCGGCCTGTGTGAATTTCGCGCCCTCCCAGATCGCGATGTGCTCGTTGGTCTCGCGCACGAAGAGGATCTCGCGGTCCTTCGGGTCCACCGCATCAGGGAACAGCAGCAGCACCGTCTCCTCCTGATCGATGCCCGTGAGGTACAGGATGTCCGTGGCCTGCTTGAAGGGCATGGTGCCATCGGCGCTGGTGGGCATGATGTCGTTGCTGTGGAAGATGGCGAGGCCGCCTTTCTCCATGTGCTGACGGAAACGGGCGCGGTGCTCGCGGTAGGTGGCGGCGGTGAGGGGGATGTAGCGCATTGTATTCGCCGAAGCTATTAGAGGTGCGAAGGTAGGAGAGGGTGAAGGGAGTAATGAGGATGCGTGTCGAGTGTTCCGGCGCTGGTTTTGGAACGCTGCGGTGGCTTGGAGCCACCGGCCCGGACAACGCTCCACCGACCCTCAGCCCACGAACAGCGCCGCGATGATGAAGATGAGGATGATGATAAGGTATTGCCAGACATCGACGAAGTAGCGCGCGTATTGCGCCCAAAGCTCCTTCAACTCCTTCATGGATGTAAAGGTGCGACGATCGCTCCGATGGGTGGCGGGGTCCTCTTCGAGAGCCTGCCGAGGTTTGATCGGCCTCAAAGCCTGTGGCCCTTCAACGGGGCATGCACCGGCATGCCTTGTCGACCCTGATCATTGGACCATGCGGCGTGGCTACCTTCCCGTTCCAATTCCACGACCATGCCCACCGGCTACCGCATCAGCGACCAGCACGCGCTGCACTTCGTCACGTTCACCATCGTGGAGTGGATCGATGTGTTCACCCGGCAGATCTACCGCGACATCGTACTGGACAGCCTCCGCTACTGTCAAGCGAACAAAGGCTTGCATGTACACGCGTGGGTGATCATGAGCAACCATGTGCATGCCATCCTCAGCACACCGGAGACCGAGCTATCCGACGTGATCCGCGATCTCAAGGGCCATACGAGCAAGGCGATCGTGAAGGCGGTGCAACAGGAAACCGAAAGCCGTCGTGAATGGATGCTCGCACGTTTCATCGTCAACGCCATCAGCACCGCACGCAACGACCAATTCAAGGTGTGGACGCACGACAACCACCCGTTGCAACTCCAGTCCTTCACCATCAAACAACGCGTGGAGTATATCCACCAGAACCCCGTGCGCGCCGGATGGGTGGACCAGCCACGCGACTATCGCTACAGCTCCGCACGCGACTATCAGGACGAGCCGGGGCTGCTGAAGGTGGATCGGGTGTGGTGATGAGCTGCGCGTAGCCTGCGGCTACGCGCAACAACGTAGGCTCTCCGTAGCCTTTGGCTACGCTCCAAGAGCAAGCTAACACAAGGGTAGCCACAGGCTACCATGCTTCTGTTCTCGTCGAGCGTAGCCACAGGCTACGCCCAGAATACCGCCACGCTACGAGCAGTTGGGGGCAAGCTGACGCAAGGGTAGCCGCAGGCTACCGTGCTTCTGTTCTTGTCGAGCGTAGCCGCAGGCTACGCTCAGAGGCCTGCCACGCTACGCGCAGTTGGGGCAGAAATGCCGCCACGCTACGACCAGTTGGGTGAGGCCGCAGGGTCGCCCATGTCATAGGCAGGCAGGCGCGTTCCTCGGCAGAGCACTGCGGAGGCTTGGGTGCTGGGCCAGTGGTCAGTGGACACCCTGCAAGGATTCAGATTTGATTCGAGCGGGTAACGGAGACATGCCACAGGTCATTCATTACGCGGGGGTCGACCAAGCGTAGACTTCTATAGCAGTTTAGTACATCATCCGAGGGAATGCCCAATTCTACCTTAAGTGCTTCATAGGCCTTATAGCCCAATACAAGTGCATTAGGACTTGAGCCATGTTTCAACTCGTAGCTGGCAAGTGCTTGATCGATTTGCTCCTTCATCATCTCAATTAGTTTCGATTTTGACGCAGGACCCACTTTCGTGAGTCCTGCGCTTTATTTCATCGTATCGGGTCGCCTCCTACCCCGAGCACATCTCGCACCCCTCCGGATCATCCAGCGAGCATGCGATCTGTGCTTGTGCCTCTTCCGCAGCAGCCACCGCCACTTCTTTCACGCGCTCGCCAGCCACCACTTTCGCTGCGCTCGGCTCGGCCAGCTTCGCCTTATCCACCGTGAACTTGATCGCGTCCGTAGCCGCCTTGGTGCGCAGGTAGTACATGCCGGTCTTCAGGCCTGCCTTCCAGCTGTAGAAGTGCATGCTGGTGAGCTTGCCGAAGTTGGCGTTCTCCATGAAGATGTTGAGGCTCTGGCTCTGGCAGATGAAGGCGCCACGGTCTGCGGCCATGTCGATGATCACCTTCTGACTGATCTCCCACGCGGTCTTGTAGAGGTCCTTCAGGTTCTGCGGAATTTCAGGAATATGTGCGACGCTGCCGTTGGCGCTGATGATCTTGTTCTTGAGGTCTTCGCCCCAGAGGCCCAGCTTCACCAGGTCGCGCAGCAGGTACTTGTTCACCACCACGAACTCGCCGCTCAGCACGCGGCGCGTGTAGATGTTGCTGGTGTACGGCTCGAAGCACTCGTTGTTGCCCAGGATCTGCGCGGTGCTGGCGGTCGGCATCGGGGCGAGCAACAGGCTGTTGCGCACACCGTGCTTCATCACTTCTTCGCGCAGGGTGTCCCACTCCCAACGGTCGCTCGGTTTCACGCCCCACATGTCGAACTGCAGCACGCCTTTGCTCACGGGGCTGCCTTCGTAGGTCTCGTACGGTCCTTCTTCGATCGCGAGGTCCTTGCTGGCGGTAAGGGCCGCGTAGTAGATGGTCTCGAAGATCTCGCGGTTCAGCACTTTGGCCTCTACGCTATCGAAAGGATGGCGCATGAGGATGAAGGCATCCGCCAAGCCCTGCACGCCGATGCCGATGGGGCGGTGGCGCATGTTGCTGCGGCGCGCTTCGGGGATCGGGTAGTAGTTCTGATCGATGACGCGGTTGAGGTTGCGCGCCAGTTCGTAGGTGACCTTGAAGAGCTGGTCGTGATCGAACTTGCCTTTCTGCACGAACTTGGGCAGTGCGATGGAGCCGAGGTTGCACACGGCCACCTCATCGGGGCTGGTGTACTCGATGATCTCCGTGCAGAGGTTGCTGCTCTTGATGGT
>JAHBUM010000212.1 GCA_019638075.1 Flavobacteriales bacterium
TCGAACAGGAAATCATCCTGCAACACCACGCCCAGGTGCCTGCGATAGCTGCTTAGTCGCACCCGGCGCAGGTCGTGCCCATCCACCGTGACCTGCCCGGCGGTGGGCGTAAGGAAGGTGGCCACCAGCCCCGCGATGGTGCTTTTGCCGCTGCCCGATGTGCCCACCAGCGCGATCACCGATCCTTTCCGCGCCGCGAAGCTGATGCCGTGCAGCACGTCCTTCCCTTCCTCGTAGGCGAAACGCACGTCGTGGAAGGCGATGTCGCCCCGCACGTCATCGAGCAGGATGGGCCTGTCCTCGGCCACATCCTCGGGTTGCATGTTCATGATCTCTTCCGTGCGATCCAGCCCGGCGAAAGCCTCGGTGAGTTGGCTGCCGATGTTGCTCATCTGCACGATGGGCGCGATCATGAAACCGAGCAGCACGGTGAACTGCACGAACTCGCCGCTGGTGAGGCCGCCGCCCACCATCTGGTACGCGCCGATGCCCATGATGCCCGCGCTGGCCAGGCCGAGCAGCAGGGTGCTCATGCTGCTGATGAACGAGGTGGCGGTAAGGCTCGCCTTCACGTTGTCGAACAACCGCACCACACCCTTCTCGAAGGTGCGGTTCTCCTGTTCCTCGGCACCGAAACCCTTGATCACGCGCACGCCGTTCAGCGTTTCAGTAAGGCGGCCGGTCACCTCCGCGTTGATCACGCCCCGTGTGCGGAAAATGGGACGGATCTTCCCGAACGCACGCATGGCGATGAAGGCGAAGAAACCCACCGGCACCAAGGTGAAGAGCGTCATCGTGGGGCTGATCATGATGAGCCACACCAGCGAGATCAGGGCGGTGAGCGTGCCGCCGATCAATTGTACCAGACCGGTGCCAACGAGGTTGCGCACGCCCTCCACATCGGACATGATGCGGCTGACCAAGGCACCGCTCTTCGTATTGTCGAAGAAGCTGATGGGCAGCGACAGGATCTTCCGCTGCACCTGTGTGCGCAACTGGCTGATGAGCGATTGTGCTTCCACACTGAGCAGTTGTGTGAGGATGTAGCTCGTGACGCTCTGGATGATGAGCGCGCCCACCACGGCGGCCAGTAGGATCCAGAGCATGTCCAGATCGCCCTGCCCCACCACATCGTCCAGCAGGTACTTGGTGCTTCCCGGCAGCACCATACCCGCCACCCGGCTTATAACGATGAGCACCAGCCCGATGAGCACGTTCTTCCGGCGCGGCCAGATGAACTGCCGGAACGCCGTGCGCCACGTGACCTTTCGTTCAGCCTTGGG
Source organism: Flavobacteriales bacterium (assembly GCA_019638075.1). Taxonomy (GTDB): domain Bacteria; phylum Bacteroidota; class Bacteroidia; order Flavobacteriales_F; family PHOS-HE28; genus PHOS-HE28. The sequence continues at coordinate 1,284 of JAHBUM010000212.1, forward strand.
AAGTTCGCCAGCCATGGCGCGGATCTTGGCCTTCGGGCCGTTCGGCGTGCGTTCTGCGCGGGAGGTGGGGAGTTTCGTAGAGGTTGGGATCATGCTTGGGCCGCGCCCCTCTCAATTCCTGGGCCGATCTCGCCTGCGCGACGGATCGTCAGTGCTTGAACCGCACGAACAGCCGCCCGAAGTTGTCGCTGTCCTTGTCGATCCGGTGGTACATCCGCTTGATGTGCGGCTGTTGCAGGAAGCGGATCACCTTCTTCTTCAACTGTCCGCTGCCCTTGCCGGGGATGATCTCCACGATGGGGATGCGCTTGTCCACAGCCTCCTCCATGATCTCGTTCAGGGCACGATCGATGTCGCGCCCCTTGTTGAAGATGTCGTGCAGATCGAGCTTCAGCTTCGCCATATGTGAAGTGCTGCTATTGAGCGCACATCGGGCTGCCCGAACAGATCAGGGGAGCGGATCGCCCACACTCACCTCGCAGCGATGGCCCGGCTCGCCATGCGCCGGGTTCGGTGTACCGGAAGGCAGCGTGATGTCGGTATTCCCGCTGCTTTGCGGCAGGTTCATCATGGAAGGTGGCGGCGGTGCGAAGGCTTCTGGTGCAGCCGTGCTGTTCGTGGCCGCGCTGCCATCCAGCGGCGCGCCCACGGGGATCTCGCACACATGCCCGGGCTCGCCGTGAGCGGGGTTCAGGCGCACTTCACCATCGGCGTTGCTTGAAGCCGTGGTGGCAGGCACCCCCGTTGCAGTGGGTACGGGTGCGCGTGAGGGCGCAGTTGGCGTGGGGGAGTTACCACCACAAGCGACAAGGAGTGTAATGCCGAAGATGGCGATCACGTTGCGTGCGCGACGGTCCGGTTGCATGGGTCAGGTACCGCCGTGCTGATCGACGATGGGTGCAAGGTACGGCCGGGGGAGCGCAACACCCGGTCACGCCCGCACATCCGCCAGTTCGTCCGCATTCCGCTCGAACACCTTTTTGGCGAACGGGCAGAGCGGAATGATCTTCAGGCCATTGGCCCGTGCATATTCCACACTGGCCATCACCAGTTTCCTGCCCACGCCCTTGCCCTCCGATCCCGGAAAGCCCTCGGTGTGGTCGATGGTGATCCTGTCCGGCCCGCTCACCACATAGGTCATCTCGCCCAGCTCCTTTCCATCCTCGGTGATCACGAAGCGCCCCTTGTGCTCGCCCGGTTGATGCTCGATGTTCATGCTGGCGAAGGTACTTACAGTTGGGGGCGAGATCAGACCTCTGTCCTATTTCTTCCGCCGCGCGCCGACGCAGATGTCGCAGATGGGGTTATCTGCGACATCTGCGTATCTGTGGTTGGATCCGAATTTCTATTCTCTCACCAACGGATCTATCCCCACCTTGCGCCCATGAAGATGCGCATCAACAAACTGCTGGACCGTGCCCCGATCCCCGGCGGTGGTGGCGAACTGCTGTTCTATCAACGCAGTGATGAGTACACCATCGAAGTGGCCGGCATGCCCGGCGAGCTGATGACCACCGCGCACCACGGCTCGGAGGATGCGCTGGCCGAGCTTGCCTTGAAGAAGGTGAAGAACGCTGCGGAAGCCAGTGTGGTGATCGGTGGCCTCGGCATGGGCTTCACCTTGGCGGCGGTGCTGCGTGTGGTCGGCGAGAAGGGGAAAGTGATCGTGGCGGAACTGGTGCCGCAGGTGGTGGAATGGAACAAAGGCCCCATGGGCGAGCGCGCCGGGTATCCGGTGAATGATCCGCGCACCATCGTGCATGTGGGCGATGTGCTGGAGTTGATCCGCTCAGGGAAAGGCGCATACAACGCCATTCTGCTCGATACCGACAACGGCCCCGAAGGCCTCACACAAGCGGACAACAACCGCCTGTACTCGCACCGTGGATTGCGTTCGGCCTACGATGCGCTGAAGCCCGGTGGTGTGCTGGCCGTCTGGTCCACCCATCCCAACGATCCGTTCACACGCAGGCTCGGCATGGCCGGTTTCCGCGTGGAGGAGAAGAAGGTCTTCGCACACCGCGACAAGGGGACCAAGCACCATCTGTGGTTCGCGACACGGCCGAATTGACGATGTGCCTCAGAGGCGGGTCAGGTGCATCCCCTTGATCGCCTCCACCTGTTTCGGGTCCACACCGGCCTTCTTCGCGAAGGTCTTCCACTTCCTCACCCCGGCCTTCACCTCCTCGATGATCGCCCCGGCCTTCTTGATGTTCATCTCCTTCGCCACGGCCAGCAGATCGGCGCGCGTGATGTCCAAGCGCTTGCCATTGATGCTCATCTGGTGCTGCTTCAGCCAGATGTTGTCCGGGTCGTAGGCGAAGGTGATGTCGTAGGCGGGCGAGAGGTGCCAGTCGCCCTGCGGGTCCATCAGGAAGCTGGTGTTCTTCGTGTGGTCGTCGCAGTTGCGGGCGATCACGTTGAAGCACATGCGCCGGAACATCTCCACGGCATCGGGGTAGGGCAGGCCCAGCAGGCGCATCACGCCGAACGCCTGCTCGTAGCGGTGGGCCAGCGGCTGGTTGTAGTCCATGTGCGCGATGCCGCACAGCGTGGCCATGTGCAGCCTGTGTACGGTGCCTTGCTCGTCCAGCACGCGATCGAAGCGCTGCGTGAGGAAGTGCGCGCGACCGTGTTCCTCCAGCAGGCGGCACGGCATCATCGCCATGCCGCTGGCCTGCGCCATCAGGTGGTACGCATACTCGATCCTCCCGTAGCCCTTGGGATCGCCCAGCGCGGCATTGGTCACGCCGTCGAACTTGATCAGGCAATAGGTGAAGCCCGGCAGGCCATCCACCTGACCGCTGCGCACTTCGCCGGTCTGCGCGTTGTACGCCACGATGGCCTTTGCCCGTGCGCCACCGGCCGAGGTGCCCACTTGCAGGATGTCCATCAGGGCTTCCTCGCGGCCCTTGCTCCGGCTCGTGGAGAAGGCGGCACGATCGTACAGGATGCTGTTCGCCACGCGCACCAGTTCATCCACTTGCAGGGCTTCGCTGCTTGCCTCCAGCTCGTTGTGCGCAGGCTCGAACTCCAAGGCGCCCATGCCCCGGCGCCCCGTGTAGCACAGGCGTTCCACGGGGTTCGCGCTGCCGGCTTGGCGTTTCTGGGTGGCCAGCCATGCGTTCAGGATCTGATCGCCGAAGCGGTCCGGCAGGCTGTCGGACAGCAGCCCCGGCAGGCCCCGGAAGGTCTCGTCGCGCGAATCGCCGAAGCTGAACACCGTGGCACCGTTCGCCGCCTCGGACAAGGGCATCATGATCGGCGCCACCTCCAAGCCCGAGCGCGTGAACTCCGGGTCGTACTGGAATTCGGCCCGCTGGCGCTGTTCGTTCCAAAGCACCGCGCCCACGGTGCGGCCCCAGATGCTCACACGTGCTTTCGTTACCATGTGCTTTTGGGTTTTGGTTTCGGTGGTACGATGGTCGCTTTGGGGGGCGAGGCGCGCTTGCGCTGCTTGCGGTAGTACTTGGCCTCCTGCTCCAAGGCCATCATGGGGGTAAGGCGCGGCTCTTCGTGGAAGTTGTCCAGCACGTCCAGCCGCCCGATGGCGCGCAGCACCTGTATCAGGTTGAGCATGTTGCTGGCCTTGCCGGCCTCGATCTTCACCACGGTGGTGCGGTCCACGCCCGCGCGTTCGGCCACCACCGACTGGGCAAGGTTGCGTTCCAGCCGCATGCGCCGCACTTCGGCCCCCAGCTTTTCCAGCACCTCCTGATCGGTGAGGAACTTCCATTCAATGTTGCCTTCTGACATCGTTAGTTGGCTTTTTCCCTCACAATGATCCTATCCGCCCGCAATGTTACGCATTTTTCAGCGAGTTGTTGCGCAATGTTTGTAAATAGCATCATAAATTGCCATTATTCGCCACAGCGATGTTATTTGACATCATTGGTAATTACTTGAGGTGTCGAGGCTTCACCCCGGATGCGGGTGCAAGGTTTCCTCAAGGCGGGATCCATCAACGCTCTCTTCGCGAAGGGAACCTCACCAGCCTGAATTGGCACCCCACCTGCACTGCCGCGAATAGCCGGTGCTTTGCTCCTTCCGTCAGCACCATGCTTGGGCCGACCTGAAGGAAGACACGGTCCAGCAGCGCCTTCTCACGATAATTCACCAATGCAAGTCCGGCGTGGATGTTCAGGTCCATTGCCATGGGGCGTTCCGGGGTGAAGAGGGCGCGTAGCTCGGCACCCGCATAGGCACGGGCGTAACGGTCCAGCACTGTGGGTGCATCAGGCCAGCGATATCCCTGTACGGGGACCAGCGCACTGAGCGGGAGGTCGAGGAGATGCATC
>JAHBUM010000213.1 GCA_019638075.1 Flavobacteriales bacterium
AGCGGCCTGTTGAACATCGACCTCGCGGGCGAATGGGGACCTGTGACGATCGAGGTGTTGAGCGCATCGGGGCAGTTGGTGCGCTCGGAACGCTACACCAGCACCGGCACCATGGTGATCGACGTTCCGGGAGCCAGCGGGCAATACCTCGTGCGGCTATCCACCGGAACGGGAGAACAAACCACCTTCAGGATCCTCAAACGCTGAGGGAATACACCACATTGGCGAAAGGCATCCTCCGGGATGCATTTCGTTACTTTGGGAGCGATACCCCAACCCCTCGCCCCCCTCCCCAACACCCATCAGCCCGCCAACTGACAACGGTCATATTTCGGATACTTGGATCCGTTGACCTTTGAGCACTGAAAAGCCATTCACCATGAGAATCACGCTTCTGTCCGGCTTCACCGCCACCGCCTTCATCCTTGCCATGGCCGCCTGCGGTGGTGGCTCCACGAACGACGGCCCTCCCGGTGCCAAGAGCACGCCGCCCGGTGCTGCGGCTGCGGAGACCAAGGCACCGTCGGGCCTGATCACGGCCGCCGACATCACCTTGGGCGACATCGACGCGAAGATGGTCGATTCCGGCAAGGGCATCTACGAACTGAAATGTCAGGCCTGCCACAGCCTCGGCGCCAACCGCGTGGTGGGGCCGGGCTGGAAGGGCGTGACCGAGCGCCGCGCGCCCGAATGGATCATGAACATGATGCTCACCCCCGACATCATGCTGGACAGCGATCCCGAAGCACAGAAGCAATTGGAGGAATGCCTCGTGCGCATGCCCAACCAGAGCCTGAGCAAGGCCGACGGCCGCAACGTGCTCGAATTCATGCGCACCCTTTGATCAACGAGAGACCATAACGTCCCACCAGAACAACGAACCATGAAACGACCACTTGCATACAGCGGCCTCGGGCTGGCCGCCATCGCGGGCACCTTCCTGCTGATGAACACGCTGCCCGGTTGCAGGCCATCCACCAACACCGCCACCGCCGTAACGGGCGATGCGGCCTCGAAGGTGTACGTGAAACCCGGCGAGCACGACGAATTCTACAACTTCGTGAGCGGCGGCTTCAGCGGCCAGATGGCCGTGTACGGTCTGCCGAGCGGACGCCTGCTGCGCGAGATCCCCGTGTTCAGCGTGGATCCCGAGAGCGGCTACGGATACAGCGAGGAAACGAAGGGCATGCTCACCACCACGCACGGCTTCATCCCGTGGGACGACAGCCACCACGCGGAGTTGTCGCAGACCGACGGCGTGCCCGATGGCAAGTGGTGCTTCATCAACGGCAACAACACGCCGCGCATCGCGCTGATCGACCTCGGCACCTTCCGCACGCACAGCATCATCGAGATCCCCAACAGCGCGGGCAACCACAGTTCGCCCTTCACCACCGGCAACAGCGAATACGTGGTGGCCGGCACGCGCTTCAGCATCCCCATGGGAAGCGATGCCGAGCGCGATGTGCCCATCAAGACCTACAAGGAGAACTTCAAGGGAACGGTGAGCTTCATCCACCCCGAGCCCGAGACGGGCAAGATGAGCATCGCCTTCCAGATCGCCACGCCGGGCGTGAACTTCGACCTGAGCCATGCGGGCAAAGGGCCCAGCGAGGGCTGGTTCTTCTTCAGCTGCTACAATACCGAGCAGGCGTACAGCCTCATGGAAGTGAACAGCAGCCAGCGCGACAAGGACTTCATCATGGCCGTGAACTGGAAGCTGGCCGAGCAACTGGCCAAGGACGGCAAGGGCAAGCGCGTGCCCGGCAAGCACCACAGCAACTGGTGGAACCACCACACGCACAGCACCGAGACCACGGTGTATGAGGACGTGCTGCAACTGGATCCGAAGGATCATCCCGGCCTCGTGTACTTCATGCCCTGCCCGAAGAGCCCGCACGGTTGCGATGTTGACCCCACCGGCAAATACATCGTGGGCAGCGGCAAACTGGCAGCGCTGATCCCCGTGTTCAGCTTCGAGAAGATCCAAGCCGCCATCGCCGCGAACGATGTGGAGGGCGACTACGCGGGTATCCCCGTGCTGAAGTATGAAAGCGTACTGCATGGTGAAGTGAAGAAGCCCGGCCTCGGCCCCCTGCACACCGAGTTCGACGCGAACGGCAACGCCTACACCAGCTTCTTCGTGAGCAGCGAGATCGTGAAATGGAACGTGGAGAAGCTGGAGGTGGTGGACCGCGTGCCCACGTACTACAGCATCGGCCACCTCACCGTGCCCGGCGGCGACAGCAAGAAGCCGTGGGGCAAGTACGTGATCGCGTACAACAAGATCACCAAGGACCGCTACCTGCCCACCGGCCCCGAGCTGTCGCAGAGCGCGCAGCTGTACAGCATCGACGGCGACAAGATGGAGCTGCTGCTGGACTTCCCCACCACGGGCGAGCCGCACTACGCGCAGGCCATCCCCGCCGAGCTGGTGAAGCCGCGCGAGGTGAAGTTCTTCAAGATCGAGGAGAACAAGCACCCCTACGTGGCCAAGGGCGAGAAGGAGACCAAGGTGGAGCGCAAGGGCAAGGAGGTGCATGTGTGGATGACCACCATCCGCTCGCACTTCGCGCCGGATAACATCGAGGGCGTGAAGCTGGGCGACGAGGTGTACTTCCACGTGACCAACCTGGAGCAGGATTGGGACGTGCCGCACGGTTTCGCGGTGAAGGGCGCGCAGAACGCCGAACTGCTCATCATGCCCGGTGAGACGCAGACGCTGAAGTGGGTGCCGACCAAGGTGGGCGTGGTGCCCTTCTACTGCACCGACTTCTGCTCCGCGCTGCACCAGGAGATGCAGGGCTACATCCGCGTAAGCCCCGCCAACAGCAACGTTCCGCTGACCGGCTATACCGTGAGCGTGGACGCGGAGATGTAACAACGGTGAACGTGCGCGGGGATGGGGAAACGGCGCAGGCCGTGGATCCATCCCCGCCACCTTACCGGGGGATCTTTTCCATCCTTGTCCCGATCACATCTCCCTCATGAAACCTCCGCAGTGGTCTCGCGAAGCAGACCCTGCGGCAACGAAAATGAATGGTTGAACATGGTCCATCGGCTGCCGCACCATTCACTGGTGATCATTCGCCATTCACCTTCACTGGCCACGTACCGGTGATCGGGCAGGTCGACCCGCCCTTCGGGCTGGAGGGTCGACGCTACACGTTCACCGCCATTACCTCCGTTACGTCCCTTACCTCTTCTCCGCAATGAAACCCATCTCCCGCGTCATGATCGCACTTTCCGCACTGGCACTGCTGGCGCTGTTGACGGTCCCCATCTGGCGCATCGACCTGCAAGCGCCGCAATACCCCGAAGGGCTCTACCTGCAGATCTTCGCCGACCGCTTCGAGGGCGACGTGGAGAAGATCAACGGCCTGAACCACTACATCGGCATGGCGCACATCAAGAACGAGACCTTCCCCGAGTTCATCCTGCTGCCCAAGATCATCGTGGTGCTGTCCGCGCTGGGCGTGGTGGCCGCGTTGTGGGGCAGGCGCATCCTGCTGTTCGCAGGGCTGGTCACGCTCTCGCTCTTCGGCCTGTGGGCGCTGTGGCGCATGTGGGATTGGGGCTACGAGTACGGCCACAACCTCGACCCGCGCGCGGCGATCAAGGTGGAGGACATGGCCTACCAGCCACCGCTGATCGGCCACAAGCAGCTGCTCAACTTCGATGCGTGGAGCACGCCCGATACGGGTGGCTGGATCCTCTTCGGCGTGATGGGCCTGCTGGCCGGTGTGTACTTCCTCGAACTCCGTGAAATGCGCAAGCGGCGCGCGGCACGCAAAGCACTTCCCTCATGAAACGCTCCCTTCCCTTGCTGGCCCTGTTGTTCAGCATCGCGCTCTTCGCTTGTGGACAACCCGAAGTGCGGATCGATTTCGGCAAGGCCGAATGCGCGCACTGCCGTATGAACGTGGTGGACAAGCAGTTCGGCGCGGCCCTTGTCACCCTCAAGGGACGGCAGTACGTGTTCGACGACATCGCCTGCATGGTCCACTTCGTGGAAGCGGGCACCGTGGCCGAAGGGCAGGTGGCCGCCTGGCATGTGTGCGACCACGCCGCTCCCGGCACGCTGATCGATGCCACCACGGCCTTCTATCTGCACGGCCCGGCTTTCCGCAGCCCCATGCGCGGTGATGTGGCGGCCTTCGCGAGCGAGGCCGCGCGCGACAAGGCGAGGTCCGATGGAACGGAAGCCCTCGATTGGAGCGCGGCGCGCAGGCAACTGGCCCACTGATCCACGGGTGATGTTGCGCGCTTTCACGCTCCTTCCACTGCTGGCCATGTCCCTGTGCGTTCCCGCGCGCAGCTGGACCTTCCATGCGGACAAGGACGGATCATTGAAGGAACTGCTCGCACGGGCCGGGGCCGGTGATACCATCGTGGTGCATGGCACGGTGCAGGAAAGCACGATCACCATTGAAAAGCCCCTGACCCTGATCGGTGCGGACGGCGCAGTGATCGATGGGGGTGGCGAGGGCGACGTGCTTTGGGTGAAGGCCGATGATGTCACCGTGCGCGGGTTCACCATCCGCAACCCGCAGCACAGCAACCTGAACGATCTGGCGGGGATCAAGGTGCAGTCGTGCCGGGGCGCGGTGATCGCGGGCAATACGCTGGAGCGCTGCTTCTTCGCCATCTACCTCAGCGGCGCACGCGATGCATTGGTGGAGGGCAATACCGTGCATGGGGACCCCAACGACATGGACCGCATGGCCAATGGCATCCACCTGTGGAAGTGCAGCAACGCCACCGTACGCCACAACACCGTGCAGCACCACCGCGACGGCATCTACTTCGAATTCGTCACCGATTCGCACATCGCGCACAACACCACGATGCACAACGACCGGTATGGGCTGCACTTCATGTTCAGCCACCGCGACACCTATGAGGACAACCACTTCGAGGACAATGGCGCCGGTGTGGCCGTGATGTTCAGCAAGGAGATCGGCATGCGCCGCAACGCCTTCCTCGCGAATCGCGGCGCCAGCGCATACGGCCTGCTGCTGAAGGAGATCAACGACGCGGAGATCGCCGACAACCGGTTCGAGGACAATACCACCGGCATCATGGTGGACGGCTGCAACCGCGTGCGTGTGGAGGACAACCTCTTCCGCATGAACGGCTGGGCGCTGCGCCTCTTCGCCAATGCCTACGCGTGCGAGCTGGTGGGCAACACCTTCAGCGGGAATACCTTCGATGTGAGCACCAACGGCGCGCTCACCAACAACACCATGCGCGGCAACTACTGGGACCGCTACACCGGCTACGATCTGGACCGCGACGGCCACGGCGACGTGCCGCACCGGCCGCTGGGCTTCTTCACCCTGCTGGTGGAGCGCATGCCCTACGCCATGGTGTTCTCGCGCAGCCTGTTCGTATCGCTGCTGGACCGTGCCGAACGGCTGATCCCGTCGCTGTCGCCGGAATCGTTGAAGGACGATGCGCCATTGATGCGGCCGCCGGGTGTGCAAAAGGGTGCGAGGGTGCGAGAGTTCCTTTCCATCCGATCGCACCCTCGCACTCTTGCGCCCTCGAACCCTCGCTCTTTCCCCACACC
>JAHBUM010000214.1 GCA_019638075.1 Flavobacteriales bacterium
CGGGGAATACCCCGCCGGGCTCACGATGCCACCGGCCACGATCACGTACGTGGCCCCATCGTCCAGGGTGAATGTCTGCGAGTAGATGGCATCACCGGCATCCGTGCTGTTGCCGGGCGCAATGGCCACCGTGAGCGGCACTCCCGCAGGCGCATCGATGAAGGGTGTGGCCGTGCGGAAGGCGAAATCGTCGAGCAGCGCGGTGCCGTTCAGGTAGACATCCACTTCGGAAGCGGCGGCATCCGCACAGTTGTGGATCACTTGCAGGCGCGCCGTCTGCGCATACGCGCTGGACGCACCGAGGAAGAGGACGGTGAGTAAGGTTTTCGTTCTCATGGTCGTGGTTGAAGGGTGATAGGTCCGTTCAATTGGTGAACAGGTATGCTTATCATTTTGTTCAATGTTCATATAAAATGTTTAAACGTTTTAACACCGAACACGCGGCATGGTAGGGAGCTCGTTGGGGCATGATTCATCCCGCCAGGGCGGCCTTGTAGGTGGCCAGCGCGCGCAGCCGAGCCGCAGCATGGTCCACGATGGGTCGTGGCCCGTTGCCCGCCGCATGATCGGGCGCCCAGCGCTTCACGTACGTCAGCTCACGATCGAAGCGCTTTAGTTGGGCCGTGGGGTCGAAGATGCGGAAGTACGGCGCCGCATCGCAGCCGGTTCCTGCGGCCCATTGCCAGTTGCCATTGTTGGCGGCCAGGTCGTAGTCCATCAACCAGCGCGCGAACCAGGCCTCACCCAGGCGCCAATCGATGAGCAGGTGCTTGGTGAGGAAGCTGGCCACCACCATGCGCACCCGGTTGTGCATGTGGCCGGTGGCCCGCAACTGGCGCATGCCGGCATCCACCAAGGGGTAGCCGGTGCGGCCTTCGCACCAGGCATCGAAATGCGCCGGATCGTTGCGCCACTCGATGCGGTCGTAGGCGGACCGGAACGCGCCATGCACCACGTGCGGGAAATGCCCGAGCACCTGCATGAAGAATTCGCGCCAGATCAGTTCGTTGAGCCAGCCATCGCTATGTGCCATGGCCAGCCGCACCATGTCGCGCACGCTCACCGTGCCGAAACGCAGGTGGACGCCGATGCCGGTGGCACCCTCCTTCGCCGGGAAATCGCGCTCTGCGGCATACCGCTGCAGTTGCGCAACATCCGGCGGCGTATCGGCCACATGGTATGCGGCACGTGCGAAGCCGATATCGGCCAGGGTGGGCATCGGTGGCGCATCGATCCGCGCAAGGCCGCGCATGTGATCCTCTGAAGGATGGTGGGGCACTCCCCTTTCAGCGAGGGCTGTGCGCCACTTGCGCCCGTAGGGCGTGAACACCGTGTAGGGCTTGCCATCGTCTTTCACCACCTCGTCGCGCTCGAACAGCACCTGGTCCTTGAAGGTGTGGAAGGCGATACCGTGCGCGGCAAGCAGCTTGCACACCTTTTCGTCGCGCTCCCGTGCATACGGCTCGTGGTCGTGGTTGGTGTACACCGCTGCAATGCGATGCGTGGCGATGAGTTCCGTGAATACGTCGTCCGGCGCGCCGTGCAACACCCGAAGACCACCACCGTGCCCGGCCAGCTCACGATGCAAGGCACCCACGCGATCATGGATGAAGCTGACGCGGCGGTCGTCGCGGTCCTCCAGCTTGTCCAGTATGTGGCGGTCGAAAATGAAGACCGGCAGCACCGGCACACCCGAGGTGAGGGCGCGGTACAGGCCGTGGTTGTCATGCAACCTCAGGTCGCGCCGGAACCAAAAGAGGTGAAACGGGGCGGCGCTCATGCGTACTGTTGCGAAGCATGGTGGTCCCAGGCCGCATGGACACACTGCGGAAACCAGACCGTGAACGCATCGGGCGCATTGACCAGTTCCGCCTCCATGGCGGCCCGTGGCACGGCACGCCACTCGGCCACCTCATCCGGGTGGGGGCTCGGTTCGTTGCGGGTGGTGCCCACGAACACATGGTCCAGTTCATGCTCCCACAGGCCGTTGCCCAGCTCGGCGCGGTAGATGAAGGAATGCACATACGTCAACTCGCAGCGCAAGCCCATCTCTTCCACAAGCCTGCGCCTGGCGGCCGCCCGTGTTTCCTCGCCTGGGCGCGGGTGCCCGCAGCAGGTGTTGGACCACAGGCCCGGGGAGTGATACTTGCCCCATGCACGCCGTTGGAGGAGCAACCGCCCATCACCATCGAACACGAATACCGAGAAGGCCCGGTGCAGGCGGCCCTCACGGTGTGCGGCCAGTTTCTCCATCTGCCCGATCGCACGGTCATCACCGTCCACCAGGATCACTTGTTCAGGGATGCCTTCGTGCATGGCCTCAGATCAGGTTCAAGCGGTGTTGTACATAAGTGCCCAGCAGCAGGCGCACTTTCAGGATGTCCGGCACCCGTATCCGGCACTGCATGATGCGATGCGCCGGGGTGCGTTCAATGCGGCGCAGCAGCGTGCGGTAGTAAAGGAAGGCCAGGTACACACCGGCCCGCGCTCCGCGTGGCAGGGCACGGATGCCATCCAGGGCGGCATCCATGTCCAGGCGTATATCGGATTCCACCGCGCGCTTGCTTTCCTCGGTAAGCCCGCCCTGCCGTGTGCCGGGGAAATAGGCACGGCCCAGCACCTGCCCGTCCTCCTGCATGTCGCGCAGGAAATTCACCTTCTGGAATGCCGCGCCCAGCCGCATGGCGGGTCCCTTCAGCCGCTGGTACGCGGCATCATCGCCCTGGCAGAACACCCGCAGGCACATCAGGCCCACCACTTCGGCGCTGCCCAGCACGTATTCCTTGAACGATGCGTCGTCGTGGGTGGTGCGGTGCAGGTCCATGCGCATGCTGTGCAGGAAGGTGGCCACAAGGTCCCGCTCGATACCGTAGCGGTGTACCACCAGCTGGAAGCTCTGTAGAATGGGATTGAGGCTGATCCCGGCATCGATCGCCGCCCAGGCATCGCGCTCGAAATCATTGAGCAGCTGTTCGCGCGGGTGGTCGAGGAAGGTGTCCACGATCTCGTCGGCGAAACGGACGAAGCCATAGATGGCATGGATGGGCTCGCGCATGGTGGACGGCAGCATGCGCACACCGAGGGAGAACGATGTGCTGAAGGCCCGTGTGGTGTGGCGGCTGGCGGCCATGCACACCTGATCGAAGATCGCGCGGTTGTTCATGCGGGAAGGTCTTTGAGCATGCGGCGGGCCACGAGCTCGCCGGAGATGATGGCCGGTGGCACGCCCGGCCCCGGTACCGTGAGCTGGCCGGCATAGTAGAGGTTGGGCACTTTGCGGTTGCGGATGGCCGGGCGCATGAAGGCCGTCTGGCGCAGGGTCATGGCCAACCCGTAGGCGTTGCCCTTGTAGGCGTTCATATCGGCCTCCAGATCGCTCACCGAGCAGCTGGAGCGATGCACCACGTGCTCACGCAGCGGCTGTCCCAACAAGCGCTCCATGCGGTCCATGACCAGCCGGAAGTAATGCTCCCGCACGGCCTCACCACCGGAAAGGCCCGGTGCTATCGGGATCAGCACCACCATGTTCTCCATGCCCGGCGGGGCCACGGAGGGGTCGGTAACGCTGGTGCATGAGACGTAGAAGAGCGGCCGTTCGGGCCATTGTGGATCGCGGTAGATGGTGTGCGCATGCGGGTCCAGCGGCTCGTCGAAGAAGAGCATGTGGTGGGGCACATCCTTCAAGCGCCGGTCCAGCCCGATGTAGAACATGAGCACCGATGGGGCCATGGTCCTGCCTTCCCAGTAGCGCGCATCATGTACGCGGTGCGGGGCATCGAGCAGGTGCTGTTCCACGTGGTGGTAATCGGCAGCGGCCACCACCTGGTCGCAGGAGTATGCACCTTTATCGGTAGTCACCTGTGTGGCGCGGCTGCCCTCCACGGCAATGTGCCGCACGGCCTCGCCGGTGCGTATCTCCACGCCGAGTTCCTGCGCCAGCTGCGCCATGCCGTCCACCACCACCGCCATGCCGCCCATGGGGTACCAGGTGCCCAGCGCCATGTCGGCATGGTTCAGCAGGGTGAAGAGCGCAGGGGTGTCCCGGGGTGTGGAGCCGAGGAACAGCGCGGGGAATTCGAGCACGCTCACCAGGCGGGGATCCTTGAAGCGGCGGCGTATATCGCGGCTTAGGGAACCCAGCACCGGCATGCGCAGCAGATCGCGCAAAAGGCGTGGCTCGGCGTATTCAAGCGGCGACAATGAAGGCTTGTGCACGGCACCGCGCATGGCGATGGTGTACTTGCGGCGGGCCTCGTCCAGGAAGCGGTCCAGTGCTTTCGCGGCACCGGTTTCGTGGCGCTCGAACAGGGCACGCAGGCCATCCATGGAAGCGGGCAGGTCCATGCGGTCACCGGCGCCGAAGTACACGGAGTAGGATGGATCGAGGCGTTGCAGCCGGTAGTAGTCCGAGGGTTTCCTGCCGAAATGGGCGAAGTGGTCCTCGAACACATCGGGCATCCAGTACCAGCTGGGCCCGCGATCGAAGGTGAAGCCATCGGCCACCAAGCGCCGTGCGCGTCCACCAACTTCGGCGCATTTCTCCAGCAGCACCACGCGGCGGCCGGCACGGGCCAGGTGGCTGGCCGCCGCAAGGCCGGCAAAACCGGCACCGATCACCACCGTGGTCTTGGTCATGCGCTCAGCGTGCATCGCCCAGGTATTCCGAAAGTGTCTGCCGTGCCTGGTGGATGCGGCTTTTCACGGTGCCTATGGGCAGGCCCATGTGCGCGGCCACCTCGTGGTACTTGAACCCTTCGTGGAACATGCGGAAGGGCTCGGCAAGCGTGGGCCGCAGCCGCGCCAGCGATGCTTCGATCTCGCCTGCCGCCATGCGCTCCGCCGGGTCGTCGGCACGGCTGGTGGCGGCCAATGCGGCGGTGCGGTGGCGGTCCATGTCGCCCTCCAGGAGCCTTGTAAGCCGCATGCGCCTGTGCTGGTTGATGAAGGTGTGGCGCAGGATGGTGCGCATCCAGGCACCGAGGTCGCTGCCGGGCGTGAATTTGTCCTGGTTCAGCAGGGCCTTCAGAAGGCTGTCCTGCACAAGGTCCTGGGCGCGCCCGGTGTCGCGGGTAAGCCCCAGGGCCAGGCGGTACAGCGGCACCCGCTGCTCCACCAGTTGTTCCATGGTCCCGGCATTCATTTGTTTAATCTTATTCCGCAAATATTAAACAATTATTGATCGGACCGACAGATCCCCCTGAAGAACGGATGATGTTTTGAACGATCAGGGGATCAGGGCGGCGATCTCGGGGAGTTCCCGGATCAGGTGCAGGTCGCCTGCGCGGCGGCCAGCGGACCGGCTGTGGTCGGCGTACATCAGGATGCGGGTCTGCGGGAAGCGCTTCTCCAGCGACCTCAGGTAGGTCTCTATGCGCTGCGGCCCATCCATGGTGTGTATGCCGCCTATGAGCACATCCGGCCGGCAACGCTCCACCACCGATGCCAGGTCGTCGATCGGCACGGTCTGCCCCAGGTAGATGGCCCGGTGCCCCTGCCTGCGCACTAGGTAACAGGCGAAGAGCAGGCCCAGCTCGTGCAGTTCGCCCTCGGGCAGGAAGAGC
>JAHBUM010000215.1 GCA_019638075.1 Flavobacteriales bacterium
CCGGGCAGGGTAGCTGCCGCCTTCGCCACGGTTGGGGCGATAGCTGCTCTGGTGCCCGCCACGGTCGCTGCCGCCATGGTATCCACCGCGATCACCGCCACGATCGTTACCACCGCGATGGCCACCTCCGCCGCCCTTGTATCCGCCACCTCCACCGCCGCGATAGCCACCGCTGCTGGGACGCGGTTCGCCGCCCTTGCTGCCACCGGCCGCTGCATCCACGCGCACGCTGCGGCCCTTGTAGTTGGCGTTATTGAAGGCGTTGAGCACCTGCTCGAAATGGTCGGGCTCGATGTCCACGAACGAGTACACGTCCTTGATCAGCATGCGGCCGATGAACTCGCCGCTGATGCCGCTGATGCCGCAGATGTAGCCCAGCATCTTGCCCTTGTCGAAGCCATCGGCGGTGCCGAGGTTGATGAACATCTGGCGGCCGGTGCTGAAGCGTTCCAGCGACGACGGGCGCTCGGCGCGGGCACTGTGGTCCTTGCGGCTCATGTCCACGTTCATGTCGAAGGCGTTGCGGTGCTGCTCGATGATGCGGTTGAAGGCATGGCTCATGAAGCGGTCGATCAGCTCCTCCTTGCTGAAGCCGTTGAGCTCGGCGCGGGCCTCGGGCAGCAGGTCCTCCAGGCTGTCGGCGTCCACCTCCACGCTCTTCAGGCGGTGCATGTAGGCTTTCACCTGCTGCTTCACGATCTCGGCGCCGCCAGGCACGCGCACATAGGCGAAGTGGGTCTTCAGCACGCGCTCCAGCTGGCGGATCTTGTTCATGTCGCGCACGCCGATGATGCTGAGCGAGATGCCCGCGCGGCCTGCGCGGCCCGTGCGGCCACTGCGGTGCGTGTAGTTCTCCGCCTCGCCGGGCAGGTCGAAGTGGAACACGTGCGTCACGTCCTTCACATCGATGCCGCGCGCAGCCACATCCGTGGCGATCAGCAGGCGGATGCTGCGGGCGCGGTAGCGGCCCATCACGTGGTCGCGTTGCGCTTGGGAAAGATCGCCGTGGATCGCATCGGCGTTGTAGCCGTCCCTCACCAGGGCGGTGGCCAGGTCCTGTGTCTCATGCTTGGTGCGGCAGAACACGATGCCGAACAGGTCGGGGTCGGCGTCGATGAACCGCTTCAAGGCGGCGAACCGGTCCTTGCTCTGCACCACGGTGTACTGGTGCTGGATGGCGGCGGCAGCGCTGTTGGCAGGCCCTACGCTCACCTCCTCGAACTCGCGCATGTAGCGCTTCGCGATGCGGCGCACCTCGCTGCTCATCGTGGCGCTGAAGAGCCACGTGCGCTTGTCCTCGGGCGTCTTCTCCAGGATCTCCGTCAGATCCTCCTGAAAGCCCATGTTCAGCATCTCGTCGGCTTCGTCCAGCACCACCACGTCCACGGTGGTGAGGTCGAGCACTTCGCGGCCGATGAGGTCGAGCAGGCGGCCGGGCGTGGCCACGATGATCTGTGCGCCGCGCTGGATGTCGCGGATCTGGTCGCGGATGCTGGCGCCGCCGTACACGGCCACGATGCGTGTGCCTTTCAGGTTGGCGGAGAACCGCTCCAGATCCTTCGCGATCTGCACGCACAGCTCGCGGGTGGGTGCCAGCACGAGGCTTTGGATGGTGCGGTCCTGCGGGTCGAGGAACTCCAGCATGGGCAGGCCGAAGGCGGCCGTTTTGCCGGTGCCGGTCTGGGCCAGCGCCACCACGTCCTTTTCGGTCTTCAGCAGCAGGGGGATGGCCTGCTCCTGCACGGGGGTGGGTGTGGTGAAGCCGATCTCGGAGAGGGAACGGAGGGTTTCGGCGCGGAGGCCGAGCGCTTCGAAGGAAGACATGGGAAGGGGAAAGAGGGAATTGCGAAGCGCTTGCTCGGCGCGGAAAGGCCCTGCCATGGTGGAAGGGGGCGCTAAGGTACGGGTTATGGCCGGGGTGGGTTGAAGAGGGCTGTGCCATCGGCATGGAGCGCCTATCCGGGGATGCCGTTGCAGGCCAGCGGTCTGCAAGAGCCTGTTCGCAATACGGGCCGGGCGAAGAAGTGAATGAGGTAAGGCAGGAGTGGGGACGAATGGAGCAATGGAGGAATAGAGCAAAGGTGCCTCTGAAGAACACCCGCGCTACGCTGGATAAGCTCGCTGCTACCTCCCTTTGCGCCACTCCTCCATTGCTCCCATTGCTCCATTTGTCCCGCCCCAACCCTTCACCCCCTTTTGCGAACAGGTTCTATGGCTCAGCAACCGTTCCTCACCTTCGTGGTCCGCTTCGCCATGCGCCCCACACACCGGTACCTCGCCATCATCGCTCCTTCGGATGCCATCGCTGCGGCGGTGGTGCGGATGCGTGGGGAGCTGCATGCGCACATCGGCGACTTCAGTGGAAGGCTGCTGATACCGCACATCACGCTCTTCTTCGCCGATGTGCCCGATGAAATGGGTATGCCGATCGCCGCCGGTATCGAAGCGGGTATCCGGGGTGCGCGGCCGTTCCTGCTGACCTATGCCGACATCACCCACTTTCCCGATCGCCGCACGATCCACATCGATCTGGTGGAGAAGGAGCGCATCGGGACCTTGCGCGGTGTGCTGGTCGAAGAGGTCCGGCAGTTATCGGCCTTCGGCGATGCGCTGAGGGTCACCGACCATCCGCACCTGACCATTGCCGCAGGGCTCAAGCCCGGCCAGTTCGATGCCGCATGGGCGTTGCTGGCGCCGTATGCGTTCCATGCGGAGCACACGGTGTCCGAGGTCTGCCTGATGCGGCGGGAACTGAAGCCGGGCGCTGTATACGGGATGATGCGCCGGTTCCCGTTCGGTTGAGGCGCGGGCGTATGCTTCGGGGGAGGTATTGCATATCCTACTGAGGCGGCAGATGAAAAGCGGTCTATCAACGTGGTCTGATCCGATGTGATCGAGGTCAGGGAGGTGAAAGAGGCCCAGCTTTCATCACACCCCTGAGCTCCATCACCTCCTTTACCTGAGCTCGGCTCTTTCCTGTCGGCTCAGTATCTTGTTCCCGTGCCGGTGACGCTTTTCGCGTCAGACCACCGGAGCCGTTCTGTTCAACCGCAATGAAATGTCCTTTCCACATGATGCGACCCGCCCCGAACAAGGCCGAGGGGCCGATCTTCGCGAAGTGAATCCCAGCAGCACCAGTTCCCCCCTGCCCGCCGCACACGCGGACGAGCATGTGGAGACCGAAATGGCCGCCCTTGCCGCGCGGTTCATCAACAGCACCAACCGCCACGTCTTCCTCACGGGCAAGGCGGGCACCGGCAAGACCACCTTCCTGCACAAGCTGGCGGCCAGCACGCACAAGCGTTACGTCATCCTTGCGCCCACGGGCATCGCGGCGCTCAACGCGGGGGGCGTCACCATCCACTCGCAGTTCCTGCTGCCGTTCGGTTCGTTCATACCCGAGCGGCAGCTCCCGGCGGACATCACCCACGGCAGTTTCCACGATCAGGACACGCTCACGCGGCGGCATCCGCTCAACAACATCCGGCGCAACGTGCTGCGCGAAGTGGATCTGCTCATCATCGACGAGGTGAGCATGCTCCGTGCCGACGTGCTCGATGCCATCGACTTCCGCATGCGGGCCGTGCGCCAGAACCGCCACCAGAGCTTCGGCGGCGCACAGGTGCTGCTCATCGGCGACCTGTACCAATTGCCGCCCGTGGTGAAGGACGACGAGCTGCGCGTGATGCAGCGGTATTATCCCAGCATGCACTTCTTCGGGTCTCACGTGCTGCAACAGCATGGCTACGCGCACATCGAACTGGACCGCATCTTCCGCCAGCAGGACGGCGACTTCATCCACATCCTGAACAACCTGCGGAACAACACGGTGACGCAGGCCGATGTGAGCGCGCTGAACCAGCACTACCGCGCAGAGATCAGTGCGGCGGACAGCGAAGGAGTGATCACCCTGACCACCCACAACTACAAGGCCGACGAGCTGAACCGGCGCGCACTGGATTCGTTGCCGGGCAAGGCGCACCACTTCGATGCCATCACCGACGGCGACTTCCCCGAGAGCATGTACCCGGTGCTGGAGCGTATCGAACTGAAGGAGGGCGCACAGGTGATGTTCGTGAAGAACGACATGGAGAAGGCGTACTTCAACGGCAAGCTCGCGCGGGTGGAGGAAGTGACCAGTGGCGGCATCACCGTGCGGATGTACGAAGGCGCGGGCGACAAGCTCTCCGCCACCACCTACAAGCTGAAGCGCGAAACGTGGGAGAACAAGCGGTACGTGGTGAACGCCGCCACCAAGGAACAGGAGGAACAGTTGCTCGGCACCTTCGAGCAATACCCGATCAAGCTGGCGTGGGCCATCACGGTACACAAGAGCCAGGGCCTTACGTTCAGCAAGGCCATCATCGACGTGGGGCAGGCCTTCGCACCGGGACAGGTGTACGTGGCGCTTTCGCGCCTGCGCTCGCTCGATGGCCTCATCCTCCGCACCCGCATAGATCCCAGCGTGGTGAGCAGCGACAGGGACGTGGTGGCTTTCACGCAACGCGGCACCGAACAGGAGCCGCTGCCGCAGCAGTTGAAGGCGAGGCAGCGCGAATACCTGCAACAGCTCCTTACGGGCACCTTCGATCTCGGCGATCTGCAACGCAAGGTGGAATACACGCAGAAGGACCACCCGGACACCGCGCAGTTCGACGATGACACGATGAAGACCGCGCTGCAACTGCTGCGCGACAAGCTGCGCGCCGAGGAGGACAACACGCGCAAGTTCCAAGGGCAGCTGATACGCCTGCTGATGGAGGACAAGCGTGACGACCTGCTCATGCGCATCGGCAAGGGCGGCGCCTACTACGGCGATCTGTTGCAGGAACAGATGAAGGCGCTCTTCCGCCACATCGCACAGGTGGAACTGCTTGTGCGCGCCAAGGAGTACGGCAATGCGCTGAAGGAGATCGACGGCATGCTGATGAAGAAGATAGCCACCATGGCGAAGGTGGGCTACATCGCCACGTGCATCCTCAACGGCGAGGAGATCAAGCGGCAGAAGGGGATCGAACAGGGCCTTGCCGACAAGCGCGCTGCCATGGTGGGCGAGGCCCGCGCATGGGCCGAGGAGAACAGGCCGAAAGGCAGGTCGGGTAAGACGCGCAAGCGCCAACAGGATGGTGATGGTGTTGCGGATGGCACCAGCCGACCCACCAAGCTGAAAGGCGAGACCTACCTGAAGACCTACGCGGCCATCAAGGAAGGGAAGTCGTTGCAGGACATCGCCACCGAGCGCTCCATGGCGTTGAGCACGATCGAAGGCCACGCCGCGCGGGGCATCGCCGAGGATGTGCTGCGCATCGAAGAACTGATGCCCGCCGATGTCCACACCACCATAGCCGATTGGATGCGCGAACACCCCGATAAGGGCCTGAACGATGCGCGCACCGAGCTCGGTGAGCGTTTCAGCTACGGGCAGTTGAGGATGGTGCAGGCGTGGGTGAAGCGGGAAGGGGAGTGAGGGATGATAAGTTTGCCTGATCATGAACTGGAAGTGGCGAGAGTATGATCCGTTCAGTGCGGTCATTGCCGAACGTGGTCCGATCG
>JAHBUM010000216.1 GCA_019638075.1 Flavobacteriales bacterium
CCCGATACCGTGGCGGCCGTGGATGCCAATGTGGGCCGCATGTACAGCTATTTCGCGTGGACCGTGGGCCAGATGGTGCATCAGGACCGCACGATACACGAGAAGATGCGCCTGTTCTGGTACAACCACCTCGCCATACAGGTGCAGGAGGTGTTCACCGGGCTGCTGTGGTGGAACTACGACCGCCTGCTGCGCACCCAGAGCCTGGGGAACTTCAGGCAGATGATGTACGACATCACCGTGGACCCGTGCATGCTGGATTACCTGAACGGCGACCACAACGTGGCCTCGGCACCCGATGAGAACTACGCGCGCGAACTGATGGAACTGTACACGCTGGGCGAAAGCAGCGGCTACACCGAGGCTGATGTGCAGGCGGCGGCGCGTGTGCTTACCGGCTGGAACTTCAGGGTGTACAACGGCGGCACACCCATCATGCCGGAGTCGTACTTCACCCCGGCCAACCACACCACGGCGAACAAGCAGTTCAGCGCGTTCTTCAACAACACGGTGATCCAGGGCCAGAGCGGTGCCAACGCAGGGCAGACCGAGTTGAACGCACTGCTGGACATGATCTTCGCCAAGCAGGAGTGCTCGTTGTTCATCTGCCGCCAGCTCTACCGCTTCTTCGTGCATGGGCAGATAAGCGCAGAGGCCGAGGCCGAACTGATCGTGCCGCTGGCCGAGCTGTTCCGCGCGAACAACGGGGCTGCCGACCAGATGAAGACCGTGATGCGCGCCCTGCTCACCAGCGACCACTTCTTCAACGCCGACAACCGCGCGTGCATGATGATGAGCCCGGCCGACCTGATCATCGGCATGGTGCGCAAGCTGAAGTACACCTTCCCCAGCGAAAGCACGCAGCTGGAGGCCCGCTACCGCATGTTCCTCGACATCTACTACATCTGCGTGAACTGCGACCAGAACCTCTTCGATCCGCCCAACGTGGCCGGATGGCCGGCCTACCACCAGAGCCCGTCCTTCGACGAGATCTGGGTGGACAGCGCCTCCTACGCCGCGCGCAACTTCGCCGTGCAGGGGCTTATCGGACAGGGCTTCAACACCGGCACCGATTTCTACCAAGCCGCCAGCCGGCAGGTATCCGCCAAGCCGGACTATGTGGCCATCGTGGGCGAGTTCAACAACCCCAGGATCCCCGGCAACGTGATCGACGGCTGTGCGGACATGCTCTACGCCATCCCCATCTCGCAAGGCATCAAGGACACGCTGAAGACGCAACGGCTGCTGCTGGGCCAGCAGAGCGATGTGTACTGGACCGAGCCCTACGAACTGTACGTGGCGGACCCAAGCACCACCGACCAGACCGCGCGGATGGTGCCGAACCTGATCAACTTCCTGCTGCTGGACATGGCGAAGGCCGCCGAAACACAGATGTTCTGAACCGCACGACCATGAACAGAAGACACTTCCTCCGCTCCGCCGGCACGGTGACCATCGGCGGCATGGCCGTGCGCGGCCTCGGCAGCCCCCTGCTGGGCGCACTGAACCGCAGCGTGGCCGACGACCGCGCGCTGGTGGTCATCCAGCTCTTCGGAGGCAACGACGGCCTCAACACGGTGATCCCCATCAGTGCGTACAGCCAGTTGAGTTCGTTGCGCTCGCACGTACTGATCCCCCAGAACCAGGTGCTGCCGTTGAGCGGCCTTAGCGGCACCGGCCTGCACCCGGCAATGACCGGCATGCAAACGCTGTGGAACGAAGGCAAGCTCGCCATCGTGCAAGGCGTGAGCTATCCCGAGCCCAACTTCAGCCACTTCCGCGCGCAGGACATCTACGAGACCGGCGCGAGCAGCAACCAAGTGTTGCAATCGGGCTGGCTGGGCCGCTACCTCAACCTCGAGTACCCCAACTATCCCGTGGGCTACCCGAACACCGATGTGCCGCACCCGCTGGCGATCCGCGTGAGCGGTGGCGTGGGCGCCGGGTTGCAGAACATGGGCGTGAACATGGGGGTCAGCATCAACAACACCAACGATCCGCTGAACCTCACCGGCAACATCTACGTGGATGCCCCCACAGCGGACTGCAAGGGCGACAAGCTGCGCGCGATCCGCACCGTGCAGCGGCAGACCGACCTGTACGGCAACGTGATAGAGGCCGCCGCCAGCGCCAACTGCCAGCACAGCAACCTGTACCCCAGCTTCAGCACGGCGGCCAACCAACTGGCCCAGGCCCTGAAGATCGTTTCGCAACTGATCTGCGGTGGCCTGCGCACGAAGATCTACTGGGTAAGCATAGGCGGTTTCGACACGCATGCCTCGCAGGTGAACCCCGGCGACCGCGCAACCGGCACCCACGCGAACCTGCTGCGCGCGTTGAGCGACAACATCCGCGCCTTCCAGCACGACCTGCAACTGATGGGCATCGAGGACCGCGTGATGGGCATGACCTTCAGCGAATTCGGCCGCCGCATCACCAGCAACGCCTCCTACGGCACCGATCACGGCAGCGCACAGCCCATGTTCCTCTTCGGCACGCAGGTGCTGCCCGGCATGCTCGGCACCAACCCGGTGATCCCCAGCAACACCACATCGGCCACCAACCTGGCCATGCAGTACGATTTCCGCAGCGTGTACGCCAGCGTGCTGCGCGACTGGTTCTGCCTCTCGCAAAGCGACATCGACAGCGTGCTGCTACAGACCTACCAGCCGCTGAACGTGATCAACAGTGCGGGCTGCGTGAGCACGGACATCCGCGAAGCCAACCAGCAGGCCGGCGTGGAACTGCTCAGCGCCTACCCCAACCCCTTCGTGGAGCGCACCACGCTGGAATACACCACGCTCGGTGGTCCCACGATGCTGCAAGTGTTCAACGAACAAGGGCAGCTGGTGCAGACGGTCTTCAACAAAGTGATGGCTGCCGGTACGTACAAGGCCGACATCGACCTCGGCGACATGCACACCGGCGTGTACTACGCGCGCCTGCAGAACGGCACCAACCAGCAGGTGCGGAACCTGTTGAAGGTGCGGTAGGGGGGCAGTTGTCAGTTATCCGTTGTCGGTTGTCAGCTCTCCTTGGTGAGCTGCTGGCGGTCAGCTTGAAAAGCTCAAAGCTTCAAGTTCGAAACTTCAAGCTCCAAGGCGGATCTGAACTTGGAGCTTGGCGCTTGAGCTTGAAGCTTGAAGCTTGATGGGCGCGTTCCATACAGAAGCCCCGGAAGCAGGCATTCCCGACAACTGACAACGGACAACCGATAACCGACATCCCCGAACGGATCCTTAGCTTTCGTGACCAAGACACCCACATGCCGATAACGCCCTATACTGGTCCCTTCGGCAGGCCCGAACTACAGCACCTGCTGCGCCGCACGCTGTTCGGCTGCACCGTGGCGGATCGCACCCATTTCGAAGGCATGAGCCTGCAGGCCGTTGTGGATGCGTTGCTCGACTTCACCAATGACACCACGCCACCGCTGCGGGCCTATGCCGATGAGAACGGCGACCCCAACGGGATGGACCCTGCCGTACCCTTCGGGCAGACCTGGGTACACACGCCGATAACGCCGCTGAACGACACGGACATCATCGAACAGCGCATCCGCAGTTTCGGCGCCTGGTGGATGGGGCTGATGACGGGCCAGCAACGCGATCTGCGCGAGAAGCTCACCTTGTTCTGGCACAACCACCTGCCCACACAGGTGGCCGTGGTGTACCAGTCCGAGATGCAGTACGGCATGAACCAATTGCTGCGCACGCATTGCAAGGGCAACTTCAGGCAGCTGATCCACGATGTGACCGTGGAACCTGCGATGCTCTTCTACCTGAACGGATACCTGAACATCGCTGCGGCGCCGGATGAGAACTACGCGCGCGAGCTCTTCGAACTGTTCACGCTCGGGCAGGGCAGCGGCTACACCGAAGCCGACGTGCAGGCCGCCGCGCGCGTGCTCACCGGCTGGACCATCATGATCGAGAACGGCGGCACTCCCGTGCTGCCACAGGCCATCTTCTTCCCGCCGAACCACACCGCAACGGACAAGCAGTTCTCGGCCTTCTTCAACAACACGGTGATCCAAGGGCAGACCGGGACCAATGCCGGGGAGACCGAGCTGAACGCGCTGCTGGACATGATCCTGGCGAACCCGGAGTGCGCGCGCTTCATCTGCCGCGAACTGTACCGCTTCTTCGTGCATGGCGAGATCAGCGCCGAAGCGGAAGCCGATGTGATCGGGCCGCTGGCCGAACTGTTCCGCGCGAACGTGGACGCCCCCGACCAGATCGCGATCGTGCTGCGGGCCCTGCTCACCAGCGATCATTTCTTCAGCGCCGCCATCCGTGGCTGCATGGTGAAGAACCCTGCGGACCTCGTGGTGGGCGACCTCCGCCTGTTCGGGTTCCCCGCGCCGGACCCGGCCCTTGTTGAAGCGCGCCTCCAAGTGGGCCTGGAGCATTACTGGCTTACCGCATATGCGGGAATGAACCTGATGGCGCCACCGAACGTGGCCGGCTGGCCCGCGTACTACATGTACCCCAGCTACGACGAACTGTGGATGGACACGGGCACCTACCCGCAGCGCAACAACTCGCTGCTGGCGGTGATCTACGCCACCATAGCAACACCAGCGGACACGGTGCAGCCCGGCAGCGCCAACCTCACGTTCCGCGTGGACATCGTCGCGTTCGTCCAGCAGTTCAGCGCACCAGCGGACCCGAACGCACTGATCCAGGACCTGGTGGACCTGCTGTACGTGAACCCCATCTCGGCAGCGGTGAAGCAGCAGTTGAAGCGGCAATACCTGCTCTTCGGCCAGTTGAGCGACGTGTATTGGACCGAAGCCTACCAAGCCTACATCGCCGATCCGAACACCACGAACATGACCGCGCGACTGGTGCCGGACATCCTGCGATGGCTGATCGGCGACATGCAGAAGGCCGCAGAGCGCCACATCTTCTGAACCACACACCATGCGCCGCCGCACCTTCCTCCGCTCCGCATCGGCCACCACGTTGGGTGGTTTCGCCGTCCGTGGCTTCGGCAACCCCCTGCTTGCACCGCTGCTGGATCGTTCCGGCGAAGACCGTGTGCTGGTCATCATCCAACTCTACGGTGGGAACGATGGGCTTAACACCGTGATCCCGCTGGACCAGTACAGCGTACTCTCGTCCGTACGCTCCAACGTGCTTATTCCCGAAAGCGCCGTGCTGGACCTGCCCGGACTTTCCGCCACAGGCCTGCATCCCGCGATGGGCGGCCTGCGCGAGCTGTGGCAGGACGGCAAGCTCGGCATCGTGCAAGGCGTGGGCTACCCGAACCCCGACTTCTCGCACTTCCGCAGCACGGACATCTGGGAGACCGGCGCCGACAGCGACCAATTGCTCGCCAGCGGCTGGATAGGCCGCTACCTGCACCACGAATACCCCAACTTCCCCAACGGCTACCCGAACGCCACGATGCCCGATCCCCTCTCGATCCGCATCGGCGCGCCCATCAGCATCGGCCTGCAACACCAGGGCGTGTCCATGGGCGCTTCCATCTACAACACGG
>JAHBUM010000217.1 GCA_019638075.1 Flavobacteriales bacterium
TGCCTACTGCCCCTGCTCCTGCCGCCCTACAGCTTGTACATCTTCCCGAAACCCTTCGTGAAGTAGCTGGCGGCATCGGTGGCGCGGTACTCGATGTCCTCGCCGTTGATCTGTGCGATGACGCGGTACAGGTACACGCCACGCGCGAGCCTGTCGCCGAACTCATCGGTGCCGTCCCACGCGAAGTCGGTGATGTTGCGGCCCACGCGCATGGGGCCGAGCTCGTGCATCTTCACCTCGCGCACCACGCGGCCGGTCACCGTCATGATCTGGATCTTCATGTACGTGGGCACCGTGATCCCCGTGAGCGTGAAGACGAAACGCGTGTTCGTGGTGAAGGGGTTGGGATAGTTGAGCACTTCGGTGATGGTGCTGCGGTTGATGACCTCGAAGGAGACCTTGTAGTCGTGGTCGCCGGATGCGTTGCGGCTGAGGTCCATGGCCTGCACCGTGAGCAGGTACTTGCCATCATCGGTCAGCCTTGGCCTGTACATGATGCGCGCCTCGTTCTCGGGGCCGTTCGCAGGGAAGAACTGAAGCGCCTCATTGCCCTGCCCATCGCGGAAGAACACGCGCTCGATGGGCCTACCCGGCCGGGTGAGGAAGATCTTGAACTGCGCCGTATCCGCCGGTGAGTCCAGCAGCATCACGGTATTCTCGTCGTTCAGCGAGATCTCTATCTCGGGCCTTGCCGAGATGATGTCGCCATCGAGGATGTGGATGCCATCGAAGGTCACATCCAGCAATGGGTTCTCGCGATCCACGGCCACATCGAAGCGCCATTGCACCACGTTGTTGAAGTGGTACTGCTCAAGCTGGTCGTATGCGCCGGTGAGGGTATCCACGGGATTGGCCTCGACCATGAGGGTGTTGATGCCGCCGAAGCCCCATGTATCGAAGCGGATGGTATCCATCAATACCGCCCCGGCCGGAAGCGGTGCATTCCGCTTGTACCAGATGCGGTGCCGCTGGTTCGCCGCGTTGATCACCCATGCGGTCACGAGCAGGCTGTCCATGTCGAACTCGCTGATATTGGTGATGGCGACGGCCACCTCGGCGCTCTGCCCTTGGAACAAGCCATCCAATGCGTGATGGTGGCCGCGCGCCGGATCGATGGCGCACTCGGGCACCGGATCGTAGAGGAGCTGCCAGCGTTTCATCTGGGCGGGCTTCGGTTGCGTGGCGGCCAGATCGTGGAATTTCCCGCGCAGGCGCAGTTTCGGGAACATCGCCGCATCCACATAGTTCGGCAGGTCGATCACCGAATCCTGCTCCGACCGGAACTCTGCGAGATCCACCAATTGAACGCCATCGCCAGCCAAGCCGCGGATCTGGATCACCGTGCTGTCGTTCCCACTGGAAGGCACCTCATCCCAATAGAGCTTGTGCCATGCCCGCGCGGGGCCCGCATCGCGCGTGGAGATGAAGCCGCGATCGCCCGAGCTGGACGCGAACGCTGTCAGGCTGATCCGGGTGACGCCATCCACAGCGGTGGTATCGACATAGGTCTCCGGAAAACCCTTGCGCGCATAGAAGATGTACGGCACACTATCCTGAAGGGTGCTGAAGTCGGGCATGCCCAAGCCGTTCAGCGCGCTCAGCACCGCAGGCGTTTGGGACATGCCGTCGATGTCCATATAGAACCACGTGTACATCAGGATGTGATAGCCATCGGGGATCGTCTCATCCGAGGTGAGCAGCTCCGCGAGTGCCGCCATCTGGTCGGGGCTGTTCTGCCGGAAATGGAAGAAATTCATCACCCGGGGCCTGCAGGGCGGATGGTTCCCGAAGTCGTGGTCCGGGTTGTGGATCACCGGTGGCGAGGCACTATTGTCCACGTAGCGGGTGCCCCACGGCTCGAAGGTGTAGGGATCCACCACGACAAGGTTCCAAGCCGGATCGGCCGAGCAACCGCCAAGGTCTTGGTTCTCCAGCTCAAGGCGCCAGCCCACATCGCTGATGGGATACGAGGTGAAGGCGGCCATTTCATGCGGCGCGTTCGTGAAATCGAAGTCGCGCTCCGGCCTGTCGTAGACCACGCTGCTGAACTCGTCGTTCTTGAACTGGAAGTAATGCGCCTGCCCCCAGCCACGCTTCCCCTGGATGTACTGGAACGAACGTTCGTACCAGTTGTACGACCCGTTGCCCACACTGTCTATGCTGCACCGCCAGAAGAACACGGTGCTGTCGCTCGACGTGTTGAGCGCGTAGATGCGCACAGGCTGCCAGCTGACCACCCCGCCGGTCGCGGAGATCATGGCCGTCTCCAGCATGGGGCTGTTGAACAGATCGGTGGTATCGATCTGGAACACGTAGTTGCGGATGCCCGCCAGCGGATCGCCGGTGCTGGCCTTCAGCGTGGGCCGTGGCTCGGGCACGATGGCGAGATCGTACGGATAGGTGGGCACCAGATCGCCGGAGGTGATGAGGATCGTGGTGCTGGCCTCGTTGACACCGGCCTCCCCATACGGCAGCCGTTGTTCCTCCTCTATCATGTCGGGATCGAGGTCCACGCGCACGGTGAGCTGGTTGATCCCCTGTCCGCCACCAGTGCCCCGCGTAGGCAGGCGGAACACGATGGTGTCCTGAAAGCCCATATCCATCAACTGGCCGTTGTAGGTGGCCACCGTGGAAGAGCCGGGGATGGAGCGCTGGAGCTGCACGC
The DNA here is from genome assembly GCA_019638075.1 of Flavobacteriales bacterium. Lineage (GTDB taxonomy): Bacteria > Bacteroidota > Bacteroidia > Flavobacteriales_F > PHOS-HE28 > PHOS-HE28. The sequence goes on from JAHBUM010000217.1 coordinate 2,666, forward strand.
CCACCGGGCCGGGGACGATCCGTCCGATGTTGCGCACGGCGACCTTCACCGCGAACGAGTCCACATCGGCGGTGACCGTGGACGGATCGGTGGAGATGTCCGTGGGCAGCACCTCGAAGTCGGGCCGGGCCGGTGAGTTGAGCACCAGCATGGGATCGCCCTGGAGGGTGAACGTATGCACCGCATGCACGGCGATCCAGTTCGAGGGGTTGACCAGCATCTCCCTGGCCGCATGCTTCATGTGCTGTCCGAACCCGGCCCCGTAGTTGACCGAGCCGATGCTGGAATACAACCGCTCCCCGTAAGCGCCCAGCGTGTACACCTCGGACAGGTCCGTTGCGGACAGGAAGGCCACCGGGCCGCTCCGGTCGCGCATCACCCACTTCTCGCTGGTGCTGGCGGCATCGGCGTTCAAATGCACGTTGCCGATGTAGCACGAGTTGCCGATGACGAAGGGGTAACGGCCGTTCCACTGATAGTTGCCAGGATCATCAATGGTGATGTCGAAGCTCTCCGAATAGGCGTGGGCGAAGAAGTTGAGCACGGAGACACCGTTCTCGATCAGGGTGCGCACCGAATCCGCAGCGGCCGCGCTGAAGACCTCGGAGCTGTTCTTGCGGAAGCGCGTGACCTGCGCGCCGAACGAGCTGTTGTCCCCCACGAACGGCTCCATGTCGCGCAGCCGGTTGGCGAGCATCTGCTGCTCGGCTGCCGTGAACCCACCGCTGAGGTGTACGAAATTCTTCATCCAAGGCGCCGGGCGCTGCGCCTCGAACTCCCTCACCTTGCCCAGATACTGGAACACCTGCTCCTCGCGGGTGGCACTGAGCCTTCCCACGGGGATGTCCACGCTGCGCTGATCGAAATGGAGCCCGATGCTGAAGCACTGGTCGCAGGCGGGATAGCCGTAGGTGGGCACCAGCGAGCGGGCGTATGCTCCGAACACATCGGGGCGCGTGCCCTGCACAGGAGCCTGTGCCGAGGTGGGTGTGGATTTGCCGATGAGGAAAAGACCCTGCGGCGGTACCTGCCACGCATCGAAAAGATGCCGCGCGAAAGCCCTGATGGCCCATGCGCTCTTGGGCACACCGCCACCGTACTGATCATAGAGCTCGTCCACATCGGCCACCAGCGCGGGCATGGGGGCCGGCGCTTGGGTGGAGCGGTATTCGGCATAGGCCATGGCGCCGTTCCAAAGCGATCGGTGCGTCACGATCAGCAGGGCCGAATCGAGGCTCGCCGCTGCGAAGTCCTGGAAAAAGCCACCGCCATTGACAGGTTCCAGGCTGCCCACGCGGATGATGGCCTGTTCCGTGTGGATGTATGTGGGCGTGCGCGCGCTGTCCGGGTGGGTGGGCACGGCGAACTCCCAGCCAGCGCCTTGGGCCAGCGGCATCACACGGCGCGGCACATCGCCGAAGCAGTACACGATGGGCGTTCCCTGCACACCACCCAACGCCAGCCGGGCCGACGGGTCCGTAGCATCATGCGGGATCCATAGGTCCATGGGGCCAGCGCCGACCGCCTGCAGATCGCGCGGGTACTTGATGGCGCATGACACGGGGACCTGCAGATCGAGATAGTTCGGGGCCGACTGCGCCAACGGGAGGTCGTGCAGCAGTTCCAGCGTGACCTGCACACTGGCGCCCACTTCTTCCGGCGGCAGGGTGAAGCAACTGCGGATGACAGCGTTATCGGAATAGACAGTATCCAGCCGTACGGTGGCCGCCACGCCCGCCTTCACACGCAGGTGGTGCTCGGGTATGCCATGCCCCTCCCACTCCTGCCCTGCCACCACCACACACACCTCCGCTGCCGGCGCACCCGCACCGGCATAAGCCCGTGGCGTGGGCGCGCTCACGGTCCCCGACACATCGGCGCCAACGGTCAGCAGCGCAGCCCCGCCCCAGCCTTCGGCCTCCAACATGAGGCCACTGGAGAATCCGTACTGCGTGCTCACCAGGCCCGGCCAATAAGCGTCGCTGTACGCGGTAAGCCCCTTGCCCCATACCCACGGCCGCAGGACATGTGCATCCACCTGCGGATCGCTGTACGGCAGCACGCGCTGCTTCACCACTGCAGGGTCCGGATCCCACGTCAGGAAGTAGTGGATCGTGTCATTGAAAAGGCTGTAATGGGGGTTCGCATGGCTCCGTGACGTGGGATACATGCGCGTATCGATCCAGCCATCGTTCTTCCGACCTACGAACTCGATGAAGTCGCCCGCGTTGAGCACGCCATCATCGCCGCCTTCGATGTAGATGGGTATCTGTTTCTCACGCCCGAAGAGCATGAGGTGGGCCGGATCCACCGTGGAAACGGGGAAGCCGGAAGCCGCCAGCGTGGCCGAATCCAGCCGGTGCAGGCCGTCGCGGTACACATCGAAACGCCAGTATTGCCGGTCGTAGTCGATCCATTCGTTGCCCACCACGGGCTGCGCGATCGAGACGGCCGCGCGCAACAGGACCACGATCAGCGATAGGCGTCTCATCATTAGCCGGGCTTCTTGAAGAGGTCGAACTTCAGCGAGAAGATGTTGGAGTAGAGCGCCACGCTGTTGTCACCGATGTCCGTAAGGGCATAGTCCAGCGACACGCTCTTGATCTTCAATCCAAGGCCGATGTTGGGCTGTACGGATAGCTGCTTCTTGTCCAACATATCGGTGACGTACTGGATGTTGCTCATGCCTGCACGCACGTACACCACGCCCGCGTAGCCCAGCTCGATGCCCACGCGGGGATCGGTGCTGAAGGTGTTGGACTTGATCAGCGTGTTGCGCTTGCCATCGAAGGTGTTCTCCAGATCGATGGCCGCGAGCAGGTCGA
>JAHBUM010000218.1 GCA_019638075.1 Flavobacteriales bacterium
GGCCTCCACGCCAATGAGCGAAGCCGGGCAGCCGAGATCATGGAGCAGGTAGTTGAGCACATGCTGGCGCACCCACTCCTCGGGGGTGAGCGCCACCCACCTGCGCCTGACCGGATCGAACACGGTGCTGCCATCAGCCCCATGCTTAGTTTTGACACCATGGTCCGGCAGGTCGAGCACCTGCATTGAAAAAGACTTCACCCCACAAAAGTGCGCACGAAAGAAGACATCGTACAGAACTGGCTCCCCCGGTACACGGGACTGCCATTGGAGGATTTCAAGCCGTATGTGCTCCTCACCAACTTCGACAACTACCTGGACATCTTCTGCGAGCAGACCGGCGCCACCATCCCCGTGCGCGAAAAGGCGATGCGGGTGGCGGTAGCCGAGGACATGGTGATGATCAACTTCGGCATGGGCAGCCCCATGGCCGCCACCACCATGGACCTGCTGAGCGCCATAGCCCCCAAGGCGGTGCTGTTCCTGGGCAAATGCGGCGGCCTGAAGCGGAAGAACGAGCTGGGCGACCTGATCCTGCCCATCGCGGCCATCCGGGGCGAGGGGACCAGCGCCGACTACTTCCCACCCGAAGTGCCCGCCCTGCCCAGCTTCATGATCCACCGCGCGGTGAGCGGCGTGATCCGCGACATGGAACTGGACTACTGGAGCGGGACCGTGTACACCACCAACCGCCGCGTGTGGGAGCACGACGAGGAGTTCAAGCAGCGGCTGCGGACCTACCGCGCCATGGCGATCGACATGGAAACGGCTACGCTGTTCATGACCGGGTTCGCCAACGAGATCCCCGCCGGGGCACTGCTGCTGGTGAGCGACCAGCCCATGGTGCCCGAAGGCGTGAAGACCAGTGCCAGCGATGCGAAAGTGACCGGCTCCTTCGCGCAGACGCACGTACGGGTGGGCATCGCATCGCTGCGCGAGATCATCAACGAAGGCCGCTCGGTGAAGCACCTGCGGTTCGAGTGAGATGGACCTCCGATGAGCACGCTGGACGATTACAAGAAGATCATGACCGACCTGCGGGGCGGGAAGTTCAAGCCGGTGTACGTACTGCACGGCGAGGAGAGCTTCTTCATCGACCGCATCGCCTCGGAGGTGGAGCGGCTGGCCTTGCAGGACCATGAGCGCGACTTCAACCAGACCATCCTGTACGGCCGCGATTGCGACCCCGACACGGTGAAGGACACCTGCCTGCGCTTCCCCATGATGGCCGAGCGCCAGTTGGTGGTGGTGCGCGAACTCCAGAACTGGCGGATAGACCATGTGGAAAAGCTGGAACCCTACCTCCTGAGGCCCACGCCCACCACGGTGCTGGTGCTGTGCTACAAGCACAAGAAGATCGACGGGCGCAAGAGCATCCTGAAGTCGGCGCAGAAGGGTGGCGGACAGGTGTTCCTGAGCGACAAGGTGCGCGAGGACAAGCTGCCCGACCTGCTGATCACCTTCGCCAAGAACCAGAAACGCAGGCTGGGCAGCGCCGAGGCCACATTGCTTGCCAACCATCTTGGAACGGATCTTTCCAAGGCGATCAAGGAGGTGGAGAAGCTATGCCTCGTTACAGAGGAAGGCGGTGCCATCACGAGCGAGATCATCCAGCGCTTCGTGGGCATCAGCAAGGATTACAACGTGTTCGAGCTGCAGAACGCCATCGGCATGCGCAATGCCTTCAAGGCCCAGCAGATCGCCAGCCACTTCGCAGCCGACCCCAAGGAGAACCCGCTGGTGGTGACCCTCGGCTTCCTGAACACCTACTTCAACAAGCTGGCGGTGGTGCATGCCTGCGCGGGCAAGAGCCAAGCCGAGCTGGCCTCGCAACTGAAGGTGAACCCCTACTTCGTGAAGGACTACGTGCAGCACGCAAAGAACTACCCACTGGGCAAACTGGTGGAGGTGCAGCGGCATCTGCGCCAGTTCGACCTGCGCAGCAAGGGCGTGGGCGGCGATGGCGGCGATCAGGGCGAGTTGCTGCGCGAGCTGCTGGCAAAGGTGATGGCGTAGCGCCTTTCCAAGATCTACGATTTACGCAGTATGGTGCGTAAAATACGCAGTGTATCGCGTGATCCGGGATCCCTTTGGAGCAGAGGAAGGGCACTTGGGTCAACATAACCCCCACGAGCCGACGCAGGCTTCCGGTAGCTGCTGGCACAGGCGATGGCGTAGGAAGCCAATCACCGGCATCTTCCAGCCATCCAACGGTCCTGATCCGAAGCAGGCGCAACCTCTACCTTAGCCGCCTTCCCGCCAACACCGGGACGAAACGCCCGCACCGATACCATGTCGCGTTACTGCAAGCCAACGCTTTTCCTCCTCGCCTTCCTGCCCTCCATGCTGCTGGCCCAGACCGGCACCATCCGCGGGTTCGTGTACGATAAGCAGACCGGCGAGCCTGTCATCTTCACCAACGTGATCCTGCAGGGCACCACCATCGGCGCGGCCACGGATGTGAACGGCTACTACTCCATCAGCAAGGTGACGCCCGGCAACTACACCCTGCAAGTGACCTACCTCGGCTACGACACGACCCGCAAGGCCGTCACCGTGGGGCGCGACCAGATCATCACCGAGAAGCTGTACCTGACGAAGAGCGCCATCCAGATCCGTGAGTTCGTGGTGAGCGGGGAAAAACAGGAGGCCCAAAGCCAGGTGCGCACGGGTGTGACGAAGCTGACGCCCCGGCAGATCGAGCGCATGCCGGCGATCGGCGGGGAGGCGGACCTGGCGCAATACCTGCAGGTGGTGCCCGGCGTGATCTTCACCGGCGACCAGGGCGGGCAGCTCTACATACGCGGAGGCTCGCCCATCATGAACAAATCGCTGCTCGATGGCATGGTGCTGTACAACCCCTTCCACAGCATCGGCCTGTTCAGCGTGTTCGACAACGACATCATCCGCAACGCGGACATCCATTCGGCGGGCTTCAACGCCGAGCATGGCGGGCGCGTCAGCTCCATCATGGACATCACCACGCGCGATGGCAACAAGCGGCGCCTGGGCGGCCGTGTGGCGGCGAGCACCTTCACGGGAAAGCTCCTGCTGGAAGGCCCGTTGAAGAAGCAGAAGGAGGAAGGCGGCGGATCGAGCTCCTTCCTGATGAACGTGCGCCACAGTTACCTGGACCGCAGCAGCAAGATCTTCTACGAGAACGTGCAGAAGGACGGGCTGCCCTTCACCTTCACCGACGCCTACGGCAAGGTGAGCTTCAACAGCGCAAGCGGCAGCAAGTTCAACCTGTTCGGCTTCAACTTCAGCGATGGCGTGAAGTACCGCCAGGTAAGCGACCTGAACTGGAACAACTGGGGGGCGGGCACCAACTTCGTACTTGTGCCTGCCGGTTCCGCCGTGCTGATCGATGGCACGTTCAGCGCCACCAACTACAACATCGCCCTCAAGGAGGGCGACCTGGCGCCGCGCACAAGCGAGATCGCGGGGTTCAACGGATCGATGAACTTCAAGGTCTTCAACCGGGAAGATGAGATCCGCTACGGCGTGGAGGTGCTCGGCTTCCGCACGAACTTCCAGTTCTTCAACAGCCTGGGGCGCGAATTCAAACAGGAGGAGAACACCAGCGAGATCGCGGGCTACATGTCGTACAAGAAGGTGTGGAAGAAGGTGATCCTGGAGCCGGGCTTCCGCCTGCACTACTACGCCTCGCTCTCGGTGGCCAACCCCGAGCCGCGCTTCGGCTTCAAGTGGAACATCACCGACGACCTCCGCTTCAAGGCCTCCGGTGGCCGGTACAGCCAGAACCTTGTGGCCGCCAACAGCGACCGCGATGTGGTGAACCTCTTCTATGGCTTCCTCTCCTCGCCTGAGAACCTGCCCAAGACCTACGTGGATGAGAACGGGCAGCGCCAGGATGTGAAGAACCCGCTACAGCGCGCGAACCATATCGTGGCTGGCTTCGAGTACGACATCACGGGGCACTTATCCGCGAACTTCGAGGTGTACCTGAAGGATTTCCGCCAGGTGACCAACCTGAACCGCAACAAGCTCTTCAACGACACGGAGGAGTTCGCCGACAAGCCGGACGAGCTGAAGAAGGACTACATCATCGAGACCGGCAAGGCCTACGGTGCCGACCTGCTGCTGAAGTACGAGAAGAACAACTACTACTTCTGGGCGGTATACAGCTACACCTATGTGGACCGTTGGGATGGCTTCCGCACATACAACCCCGTGTGGGACCGCCGCAACAACATCAACCTGGTGGCGAGCTACGCCTTCGGCAAGTTCGATGCGTGGAAAGTGAACGCTCGCTGGAACTTCGGATCGGGCTTCCCCTTCACCAAGACGCAAGCGTACTACGGCAGCACGCCATACAACGGCGATGTGAACTACGACTACACCACGAGCAACGCCAACCTGGCCATCCTCTTCGGTCCGCTGAACGAAGGCCGCCTGCCCACCTACCACCGCCTGGACCTGGGTGTGACCAAGATCTGGCGCCTGGACGAGAACCGGCAGGTGGAACTGGACCTGAGCCTGACCAACGCCTATGACCGGCAGAACATCTTCTATTTCGACCGGGTGCGCTTCGAGCGGGTGGATCAGCTACCGTTGCTGCCGAGCTTCGGATTGAGCTACAGGTTCTGAGGGGGCGCGCGCTCCTTGGGGGATAGTTGCGAATGGCGAGTGGGCGAGTGGCGAGTCTGCCGCCTGTCACTCCGAGCGACGCCGAGGAGGACGGCAGACTCGCCACTCGCCCACTCACAACTCGGCACTCGCCACTCATATCCTGCACGTAGATCTCGAACAACCGACCGTATTCCCCTCCTACCGCTTACCTTTACACCCCGTGATCGCGGCTCCCATTCGAGCCCCTCTCACCAGCGATGACGGGATCCACAAAGTACATTTTCGTTACCGGGGGCGTGACCTCCAGCTTGGGCAAGGGCATCATCAGTGCCAGCCTGGCAAAACTGCTTCAGGCGCGCGGTTTCACCGTCACCATACAGAAGCTGGACCCGTACATCAACGTGGATCCCGGCACGCTGAACCCATACGAGCACGGCGAATGCTTCGTGACGGAGGATGGCGCCGAGACCGACCTGGACCTGGGCCACTACGAGCGGTTCCTTGATGTGCCCACCAGCAAGGCCAACAACGTCACCACGGGCCGCATCTACCAGAACGTCATCAACAAGGAGCGGCGCGGCGAATACCTGGGCAAGACCGTACAGGTGATCCCGCACATCACCGACGAGATCAAGGCCAACGTGCAGGCGCTGGGCCGCAAGGGGATCTACGATTTCGTGATCACCGAGATCGGCGGCACCGTAGGCGACATCGAGAGCCTGCCCTACGTGGAGGCCATGCGCCAGCTGAAGTGGCAGAAGGGCAAGGACTGTCTCACCATCCACCTGACGCTGCTACCCTACCTGGGCACCACGGGTGAACTGAAGACCAAGCCCACGCAGCACAGCGTGCGTGAACTGCGTGGCATTGGCATC
>JAHBUM010000219.1 GCA_019638075.1 Flavobacteriales bacterium
GTAGCTCGGGCTGCGGCTGGGTGTACTGCGGTCCACGCCGCGCGAGGGGCTGGTGTTGCGGTCGCGCTGGGGCGTCACGCTCCGGTCGCGTTGGGGGGCCACGTTGCGGTCGCGGGAAGGTGCCGCTCCCGGCTGCTGGCGGTCAAGCTCCACCGGGCTGCGCCGTTGCGTTGCGTTGGTGGTGCTGTTGCGTGGCTGCACGGGCGCAAGGCCCACCGGGTTGCGCACCGGCGTACGCCGCACACCAGCACCGCTTCCACCGGAAGTGGCCCCGCTGCGCGAACCCACGGAGTTGCGGTGCTGCACCACTGTCCTGTTGGATGTGCCATCGCCAATGATCACCGGCGCGTAGCAGCCATAGCAGTTGCCCCACGAATTGTAGTAGTTGCCGTAACCATAACCATAACCATAACCGTAGCCCCAGCCCATCGGCCTGTTCCACGCCCATGGCGAGTTCCATGCCCACGGTGAGTTCCACGCCCAAGGGTCATAGCGGTACCAGCCGGAATAGATGCCCGTGCCATAGCCTATGCCCACGTTCCAGCCGTTACCCCAGCCATAGCCCGTTCCCCAGCCCATGCCGCCGCCCCAGCCGGGCCCGTTCCAGCCGGTCTGCCAGCCCATGGGGGCCGTGTTGAAGCCGAAGCGCCCGTAGTTGTAGTAGTACGGGTCGTTGTAGGCCACATCGTAATAGTTCTTGGTGGCGCCCATGGCCTCCGAGGTGCCCGCGTCGTAGTAGTCGTCCGTGGCTGGTGCCGGGGCTTGTTGCGCCGCCGGTGCGGACTTCGGTGCCTCGGCCACCGCCGGGGCCTTCGATGGCATGTAGTACACGTCATCGGCCACGGGTTTCATGGTGCCGCATGCGGCCAGCAGGGCCGCAGGCAGCAGCAGAAGGAGGGTGCGTTGCTGGGTTCTCATGTCCGGTCCGTGTGTTTGTCGCAGCGGTGTGGCACCGCCGCAGGTTCGTACTTTCGCCGCCACAGCTTCAGCACAAAAATAATACCACGAAGAGGGCATGGCGGACAATTTGACGAAACGGGCGGATGACTATGCCCAGTGGTACAACGACCTCGTGCTCAAGGCCGACCTCGCCGAGCACAGCGACGTGCGCGGTTGCATGGTGATAAAGCCGCACGGCTACGCGGTGTGGGAGAAGATGCAGTCCGCGCTGGACGGCATGTTCAAGGAGACCGGGCACGTCAACGCCTACTTTCCGCTCTTCATCCCCAAGAGCTACCTCGCGAAGGAGGCCAGCCACGTGGAAGGCTTCGCCAAGGAGTGCGCCGTGGTCACGCACTACCGCCTCAAGAGCGATCCCGAGCATGGCGTGGTGGTGGATCCCACGGCCAAACTGGAGGAGGAGCTCATCATCCGCCCCACCAGCGAGACCATCATTTGGAACACCTATCGCGGCTGGGTGAAGAGTTACCGCGACCTGCCGCTGCTCATCAACCAATGGGCCAACGTGGTGCGGTGGGAGATGCGCACCCGCCTGTTCCTGCGCACGGCGGAATTCCTTTGGCAGGAAGGCCACACCGCCCATGCCACCAAGGCCGAAGCGGTGGAGGAGACCGAGCGCATGCTGGGTGTCTACGCGCGCTTCGCCGAGGAATGGCTCGCCATACCGGTGATCCGCGGGGTGAAGACCGCCAGCGAGCGCTTCGCCGGTGCCGAGGACACCTATTGCATCGAAGCGATGATGCAGGATGGCAAGGCATTGCAGGCAGGCACTTCGCACTTCCTCGGGCAGAATTTCGCCAAGGCCTTCGATGTGCTGTTCACCAACAAGGAGAACAAGCAGGAGCACGTGTGGGCCAGCAGTTGGGGCGTCAGCACGCGCCTGGTCGGTGCCCTGATCATGACCCACAGCGATGACAACGGCCTCGTGCTGCCGCCCAAGCTGGCGCCGGTGCAGGTGGCCATCGTGCCCATCGCGAAGAACGCCGAGCAGTTGGAAGCCATCCGCAGCTATGTGGCACCGGTCATCGCCGGGCTGCGTGCCAAGGGCATCACGGTGAAGTTCGATGATGACGACACCAAGAAGCCCGGCTGGAAGTTCGCCGAGTACGAGTTCAAGGGTTATCCGGTCCGCATCGCCATCGGCCCGCGCGACATGGAGAACGGCACCGTGGAAGTGGCCCGCCGCGATACGTTGGAGAAGCAGGTCATGCAGGTGACCGATCTGGCCGAGAAGGTGCAGCATCTGCTCGATGCCATCCAATCCAACCTGTACCAGAAGGCGCTGGCCATGCGCGAGCGCTACACCCGTGCGGTGGATACCTACGATGAGTTCAAGGTGGCCATCGAGGAGGGCGGCTTCATCCTGGCCCATTGGGATGGAACAGCGGAGACCGAGGAGAAGGTGAAGAACGAGACCAAGGCCACCATCCGCTGCATTCCGCTGGAAGGCGACCGCACGCCTGGCCGCTGCATGGTCACGGGCGCACCCAGCGAACGACGTGTCATCTTCGCCCGAGCCTACTGATGCCGAAGAAGGAACCGGCCCCACCCGCACCGCGCGACCTCATCGTGCAGGCCATGCTCGCCAAATCGGCCATGAAGCAGGATGTCTTCAAGGCCACCACCGATCTGTTCCAGCAGATGAAGGAGGTGCTTCGGGAGATCGCATCGGACCTGGAACAGGCGGTCACCAGCAAGGATGAGCGCCTCGTGGTCTCCTTCACCGACAAGGGCAGCCTGGCCTGCGAACTGCGCGTGGCGGGCGATACGCTCATCTTCCACATGCACACCAACGTGTTCCGGCTGGACCAGAGCCACAGCCTGTGGAAGAGCAGCTACCTCACCGAGGATGAGATGCGGGGCTTCTTCGGGGTGGTCAACATCTACAACTTCCTCAGCGACTCGTTCAAGTTCAACCGTGAACGTGACCTTGGGTACCTCGTGGCCCGCCTTTTCCTGAACAAGGAGAACCATTTCATGGTGCAGGGCAAGCGGCAGATGGGCTTCCTGTACAACGACCTGGCGGGTAACGTCATGGATAGGACCCGGCTGAAGGAGGTGCTGTACTCGCTGGTGAACTACGTGCTCGAATTCGATCTGCTGGCGCCGCCCTATGACCAGGTGCAGCAGGTGACCGTGAGCGAGATGAACGAATTGAACGGCAACATGCAGTTGAGCACCGGCAAGCGGCTGGGCTTCCGCTTCCAGGCGGATGGGGATGACCCACGCTGAACGTGTTTTGCAATTTCACCGATCTGCGTACATTTGCGCCCTCGTTCGCCGGAACCAGCCTTGGAGAAGGCGGATGAGTTGACATCGTGGCCCGTTCGTCTAGGGGTTAGGACGCGTCCCTTTCACGGATGAAACAGGGGTTCGATTCCCCTACGGGCTACACTTGAAGACCTCGGCATTCGCCGGGGTCTTTTGTTTTCAGTCCGTAGTGGGCGGATCAGGTCCCACGCCCCGCAGGGCGGGCGGTCACCGGATGGATGACGAAAAAGCCCGTTCTGTAACCGGGGCAACGGCCCCCACGTATATTTGGCCTTGTCCTTCGTAGCCAAGGCGGTATTTGTGCGGCACCAGCACTGAACGCTTCGGGCGGCACCGGGTACGGAAGGCCATAACAACGTACGCATGCGCATACGCAACGCAGGAGTCCTGGTAGCGGGGCTGGTGATGCTGACCCTTGGAGGCTGCATCGGACGCAAGTCCATCAACTACCTGAACGACCCCTCGCTGAGCAACGGCTCCAGCAAGCTCTTCGAGAACCGCAAGTTCGAGTACCGATTGCAGGTGAACGACGTGCTCTCCATCCGGGTGATGGGCCTGGACGATGCCACCAGCAGGTTCTTCAACGTGGAGAGTCAGACCAACGGAAGCATGGTGACCGACGCGGCCATGTACGTGAACGGCTACTCGGTGGATAAGAACGGCCAGGTGCAACTGCCCACGGTGGGCAAGATCAAGGTGCAGGGCCTTACCACCGGCGAGGCGCAGGAGCTTGTGCAGCGCAAGATCAACGAGTTCTTCACCAACGCCACGGTGATCCTGAAGATGGTGAACTGGCGCCTGAGCGTGCTGGGCGACGTGAGCCGCGCCGGATCGTACCAGGTCTACAACAACCAGATCACCATCCTCGACGCGCTGGCCATGGCCGGCGGCCCCAACGAGTTCGCCGATAAATCACACGTCACGCTGATGCGCCAGAGCGAGCGCGGTGTGCAGGCCCTGTACGTGGACCTTTCGAAGACCGATGTGCTCAGTTCGGAGTACTACTACCTGCTGCCGAACGACATCGTGTACGTGCCGACCCTGCGCGCGCGCCCGGGACGCCTGAACCTGGAGCTGCTCACCACCCTGCTTAGTGCGGCCACGGTCGCGGTGTTGATCATCAATACCATCAACAGCAGCAAGTGATGAGCGCCGCACCTTCCGCCGATACCATCGACCTGCGGGCCATCTTCCGCAAGATCCGCTCGAAATGGTGGTGGTTCCTCGTCACCGTGCCCATTGCGTTGGCGGTCGCGTTCGCATACGTGAAGACCACGCCCCGCACGTACGACGTGGGCGCCGTGATGCTGCTGGGCAACAAGAAGCGCACGGGTTACAGCGAGAATTCGGAGTTCATCAAGGGCACTTCGTACCTGAGCAACAGCGTGGACCTGGAGGACAACCTCGCGATCCTCACTTCCAACAAGATCATGACCAGCACGCTACAGCGGCTGGACTTCGGCATCACCTATTACGCCACCAAGTACTTCCTCAAGAAGGAGCAATATGCCTACCCACCCTTCTTCGTGAAGCTGGACAGCATGGCGATCCAGGTCATCGACATCCCGATCGAGATCGAGGTGGACCGCGAGGCGCGCACCTACCGGGTGAAGGCCGAAGGCAAGAACGTGCGCCTGTACAACGTGAAGACCCAGGAGGTGCTGCCCGAGCTGATCGCGAAGTACGAGGTGGATCAGGTGGTGCCCATGGATTCCATGTTCGTGGGCGACCGGCTAAGCTTCCGCATCAGCTTCCCCGAGGATCGTGTGTACGACAAGAGCACGAAGTACCACTTCGTGCTCAACAGCCTGCAGGACCTGGTGCGCATCCACCGCGCCATGACACTCGCCATGCCGCTGAGCGATGAGAGCAACGTGGTGAACCTCTCCATCCAGATGGAAGTGGTGGAGAAAGGGCAGGCCTTCCTGAACAAGTTGATGGACACCTACATCGACTACGAACTGGACAAACAGCAGCAGAAGGGAAAGAAGACGATCGATTTCATCGACAAGCAGATCGGCACCGTTTCGGATTCATTACAGAAGGCGGAGATCAGCAGGGAGCAGTTCCGTGGTGTGAGCGGCGGCATGATCAGCACCGCCAGCACACAGGATGCGCTGTTCCAGGAGCGCAGCC
>JAHBUM010000022.1 GCA_019638075.1 Flavobacteriales bacterium
TGGGTGTCCACGTGAGCTGGCCCAGCGCTTCATGGCCGTTGCTTGGTGCGTTCACCTGGTAGCGCAGCCACGGGAAGGTGAACTGGTCGAAGTAGGCGTTGATGGTCCATTGCCGGTTCGGGCGCACCTCAAGCCCGGTGAAGAGGCCGCGCTCGTTCCACGGGTTGGTGCCCTCGGCGAAGGCCATGCTGTACAGCCCATGGAAATCGCGGCCGTAGTTGCGGTACAGCATGCTCATGCTCACGCGCCGGTCCAGCGACAGCAGCATGCCCGCGTTCATCGCCACGCCGCCGTTTGCGCTTGTGGCGGCCTCGCCGAAGAAGGTGAGGTTGCGGTACAGCGCGTTCCAATCGAGGCCCGCCGTGGTGTTCTGCCCGCTTTGGAAATCGAACTGGTTGTAGGGCTGCACGTTGCGGCTGAGGTCGCCGGTGTAGCGCACGTGCGCGGCCGTGGCGCCGATGCTCATGCTGCGCCGTTTGTATGTCGCGTGCCCGCCGATGATCGTCTCGCCCAGCGCGTCCTTCTTCGCGATCTCGTTGTAGGTGCGGTGGAAGCCATCCTCCTGAAAGCTGCTGAAGATGACCTCGCTGCCCTGGTTGGTGCCGAGGCTGTCCGCCGCTGCCGCCGCTGCGGATTGCACGTTGGCGTCGATGTTCTTGCGGGAGCCGAAGACCGTGACATCGAAGTTGCGGCCCGCCTCGAAGGTGGCGGCTGCACCGCGCATGAAGAGGTTCTCGTTCACGCTGCTGTATGGCGCGAGGCCCTGCGCATTGCGCTTCACGTTCATGGTGAAGCTGCTCTTCGCCGCGAAGCCAAGGCCGTTCCAGAAGGCGAGGCCCTGCCCGAACTGCGCCTGATAATCGCCGATGGCGAGCGCCTTCAATCTGCCCATGTTGCGCAGGAAGAAGTGCGCGCTGTAGAAATCGAAGCCGTTGCGTTGCGTGCCCTTGAAGAACTCCTCGCCCTCGTCCTTCTCCGCCGTGAAGCCGAAGCTGATGTTCTGCCGGTAGCGGAAGCGGTAGCGCGTGTACACCCTGTAGGGACTGCCGAGGTACACCTTGTTGTTGCGCCGCAGCGAATCCACCACGGCCGGGTCGCCCATGTCGGGCAGCGCGTTGCCGTTGGGGTAGGCGTAGGGCTTGCCGAAGATGTTGGGGCGGTCCATGAAGCCGCGCCGCGACTCGATGTTCATGGTGCTGCGCAGGGTGATCTCGTGCGTGCCGTTCTTGAGGATCTGGCGGATCGAAGCGGTGCTGCCCAGCGGGTTCTCGCGCACCATCACGAACGGCGCGATCATGCGGATGGTGCGCACGTCCATGCTGTTGAGCGCCTGCAGCTCGTACATGTTCAGGAAGCGCCCGTACCGCTGCGTGTGTTGCAGGATGTCGCTGATCTGCACATCGGTGAGCAGCAGGATGGTGCTCAACTCCTGCGCATTGGTGCGGTTCAGGTCGATGGGGTCGAGGTAGCGGTCGGTGAGGATCTCGAAGAGGTTGCTCAGGTCGACTTCACCCCCCAGCTGTTCGGCGGCGGCTTCGATGCGCTGCTCGATGATGTCGCGCGGCACGCCATCCACCTGTGCGCGCAGTTGCATGCACACGACGAGCAACAGGCAGCCGGTGAGGATCCGCCTCATTGGAACCGGTAGTTGATGCCGATGATGGGCGTGGTGCCGAGCTGCGAGCGCACGGCCACGGCAAGGTCGATGTCCACACGCTTCAGGCGGAAGCCCGCGCCGAAATGCCCCTGCACCGGACCGGTGGCGATGCCCGTGCGCAGGTAGAGCACGTCGTTCGGGTGATACTCGATGCCCACGCGCATCCGCTCCCTGCGGTCGATGTCCTTCTCGGCCTCCAACGTCATCAGCAGTTTCTTGCTGAAGGTGTAGCCGAAGCCCGCGCGCAGCAGGGTGGGTATGCGGTCGTCGTACGGCCCGCCGATCTTCGCGCGGTTGGGGTTGTACACGTGCGCGCCGATCCACAGCGCATCGGTCAGGCGCGCCTGCATGCCCGCTTCCACGGCGAAGGCGCCCGCGCTTCCGTAGTTCTCGCCCAACCGCACGCCGAGGTAGTTCGCCTGCACGGCCGCGCGCAGCCCCTCGCCGAAACGCATGGCATAGCCCGCGCTCACCTTGGTCTCGTTGTAGAGCGAATAGCCGAAGCGATCGCCGGAGATGCCCAATGTGCCCTTGCCCAGCGGCACCGCCACGGCAAGCCCCTGTTGCGACAGTTCCTTCGAGAGCCAGTGGCTTTGGTAGAACACCCCGGCCATGGGCTTGTCCAATCCGGCGAGGCCCGCAGGGTTCAGGCGGATGCTCCACAGGTCGGCCGTGGTAAGGCCGGTGTAGCCCATGCCGGCGAAGCGGGCGCCTGCGGGCAGTAGTTCGCCACCGGCCATGGTGGTGGTGGCGATGGCGGTGCTGAGCGCGAGGAGGAGATGACGCATCGCACCGAAAGTAGCTGGTTCAAGTGTAACGGCAAGCACGGGCAGGACAAATGGAGCAATGGAAGCAATGAAGCAAAGGTGCCTTCAAGGAACGCCCGTGCCATGCTTGATAAGCTCGCCGGTACCACCCTTTGCTCCATTCCTCCATTGTCCCATTGCTCCATTTGCCCTGCTCCCCCTTTGCAAATAGCTTCTCAATAACCCCGAGGACGACAATGCCCCCCACCCCCCGTGTACTACCTTCGCGCCCTCCTTTTGTAGACCACATTTCGATGAGCCGCGTGAAACTGCACGACCTCGAGTTCGAGCCCTTCATACCCGAAGCCGAGGTGAATGCGGCGGTGGACCGGCTGGCCGGTGAGCTGCGCGTGAAGTACGATGGCAAGCGCCCGCTCTTCATCGGTGTGCTCAACGGCGCTTTCTTCTTCGCGGCCGAACTGATGAAGCGGCTGGACATCGAGTGCGAGATCACCTTCGTGAAGGTGGCCAGCTACCTCGGCACCAGCAGCACCGGCCGCGTCACCGACCTCATCGGCCTCAACGAGCGCATCGAAGGCCGCCACGTGGTAGTGCTGGAGGACATCGTGGATACCGGCAATACCGTGAAGCACATCCTCGATGCCCTCGCCGACCATCACCCGGCCAGCGTCAGCATCGCCACCCTGCTCTTCAAGCCCGACGCCTACAAGCAGGACATCCCCATCGAGCACGTGGCGGTGCGCATCCCCAACGCCTTCGTCGTGGGTTCCGGTCTGGACCACGATGGCCTCGGGCGCAACCTGCCGGGGATCCTCCGCATCATCCAATAAGACGCATGAGCAAGCTCAACCTCGTCCTTTTCGGTCCTCCGGGGGCCGGCAAAGGCACGCAAAGCGCCTTCCTGATCGAGCGTTTCGGCCTTGTCCACCTCAGCACCGGCGACCTGCTGCGCGCCGAGATCAAGGCCGAGACCGAACTGGGCCTCGCGGCCAAGGAACTGATGGACCGCGGCGATCTCGTGCCCGACCACATCGTCATCGGCATGATCCGCAACAAGATCGAAGCGCACCACGAGGCGAAGGGCTTCATCTTCGACGGCTTCCCGCGCACCAAGGCGCAGGCCGAGGCGCTGGATGGAATGCTGAACGCGAAGAGCGAGCCCATCGTGGCCATGCTCGCGCTCGAAGTGCCCGAACAGGAACTGGTTAAACGCCTGCTCGGGCGCGGTGCCACCAGCGGCCGTTCCGACGATCAGGACGAAGCCATCATCCGCAACCGCATCCGCGAATACGAGAATAAGACCGCGCCGCTGAAGGATTACTACGGCGCGCAGGGCAAGTTCAAGGGCATCGACGGCGTGGGCTCGCTGGGCGAGATCACCGAACGATTGGTGAAGGCCATCGGCTGAGTTCTTCTACTTCTTCAGGAACCGGAGGCTGGTGCGCGCACCGGCCTCCGTCGTTTCCATGATGTAGGCTCCTGCGGGCAGCGCTTGCACATCCAACCAGACGCCCGGCACCACGATGCCTTGTTGCATGGGCTGCCCAAGCGCGTTCAGTATCCGGTAGGGGAGTGCTGTATCGGCCGTGACCTGTATGCGGTCATGCGCCGGGTTGGGAAGAAGGCGCAGCGCGGAGGTGCCCGGTGCTGAAGCGATCCCCGCGCCGATGTCCACCGTGAACACGGCGGGTGGCGTGATGATCGGCTCGTTGAAGTCGAACACGATATGCGCGATGTTGGCGATCGTGCTGCCGTTGCCAAGGGTGGTCTTGGGCAGCATGCTGAAGGTGAAGAAGCCGTGGCTTCCGGCTTCGTCGGCGGTGCTGTCGGGCAGCATGATGTCGTTGTGGATCACGTGCAACACGCCATCGGTGATGTACCAGTACTGGTCGTGGCTGCTGGCGATGAAGCGCATGCTGCTCCATTGCAGATCGGTGGAAAGCGTATCGAGGATCACCACGCGCTCGGCATGGTAGGTGCCGGTGTTCTGGAAGCGGATGGTGTATGTGATGGGCTTGTCACCGGCGGCCACTTCATCGGGCGTAAGCACGGCTGGCGAGAGCAGCTTGTCGTTGGGGTCGTAGCTGCCGATCACGCTGTCGGTGAAGGTGCAGGTGTTGTCGAGCGGTGTTTCGTCGGTGGCGATCGGGTCGGCGGTCAGGGCGTGTGTGATCGCCGTTCCCAGCGGAACGCTTGCTGCGGTGTTCAACTCCACCACGATGTTGCGCACGGCCCCGATGGGCATGGCCGGGAAGTTCCACGTGGCGGTGTTGCCGGTCATGGCGCTCGGCGCGATCGAGCTACCCAGCCATGTCTGGTCGGCATCGAAGGTGAAGGTCAGTTCGGCATCTACGGGTGTGGTGCCGTAGTTCTCGCAGCGCAGGTACACGTGGTTGTCGAAGCCGGGGCGGGCGGGGGCGGCGCTCGCATGCACACGCAGATCCTGCACGTCGGGCATCAGCACAACGGCGAAATCGTTATCGGTGTCCGCGCTGCCCATCACGCTCACGTCAGCACTGTGCGTGGCGGGCGCTATGCTTTGTATGTATGGGTAGTTGCTGGCAGCGGTGATGCTGTACACACCGGGCAGCACGCCGATCTCCCATGTTCCATCGGGTTGGCAGCTTACCATGTTGCCATTGGGTTGGAGGGTGACGCTGGCTTGCGGCAGGCCGGGTTCACCCGCATCGTACTGGCCGTTGTTATCGAGGTCTCGGAACACACGGCCAGCGATGCCGGGGTTGGGGCCGGGGCACGTGCTGTTGAGGACGGAGCAGTAGTTGGCGGTTGCTTGAGTTACATACTCTTCATCTGGGCCAAGTAAGTGAAATGCATGAGCAAGGGACGAGGGCCAGTTGTTGAAGCATCCGATCCCGAAAAATGGGTAGCAACTCAACATATCCAAACCATCGGGGAGCCACGGCATGCACTGGACACTGGTCATGTCCATGTAGATCTGTCGAAGGGTTGATGGGAACGGCCCCCAGATGCCTTGTTGGTAGCACATGTCCAGATGTAGCTGTTCCATCGCGGAAGGCCAACGGATATCCCCTCCATCTGAGCAGAAGCTCAGGTCCATGCGAAGCGTTTCTACTTGGCTCAGGTCCAGTAGTGCAACAGAGCAGCCTTGAATATTCAAACTGTTGGTGGAGAACGATGGAAGGTGGACTTCGTAGGATCCGATAGCCCACGAGAGATACGTGTAGTTCACATGACCGGTCCCTGACCAGAAGATGTTGTCCACTCCCCAAAGTTCCATACGCTCCAATTGCTCAGGGAACCCGGCGATCGTGCAAGGGGAAGGGGCGGGCGCGATGTTGTTCATGGTGAACTTGTCCATTTGCGCGGGCATATGGGGTAGATGCAACGCCAATCCTGCATCGTTCCGCAAGTTGAGGTGCAACTCGCGCAACGATGATGGGAGACCTTCTATGGTGATGGTCGATGGTTGTGTTGCAGCAGGGGCTTGCCAGCTGGTTGCGAATGCGATCCATGTGAGCGCATCCAAGTACGGGGTACCATGGAAGTTCACCTCAGAAGGCATGGTAGATAGCGTGAACACGGCCGAATCCAGTGCTGCTATCCCCGGATGCAACGTATCCATCATCCCGCCGACATCCACGATGCCGGGGATCAAGCCATTCAGCAAGTCCCGTTCGATCGGATCAGGTATGAACACCTGCGCATTGCCATGGCTCGCGGCCATCAACAGCGTAAGGCAGAGGGCGAGGTTCCGAAGTGCGCGCATGGGTTGGGCGTTGGAGAGGTTGAAGATAAGATGGCCTCACCCCCAGACAGCGCCTCCCCGCGAAACGCTGCCTTAATGGATCCATCCGCCCGCCATTCCCCACCTTTGCGCCCCGCCACAGGCGGACAGGCCCGCACATGAACTTCATCGACCACATCCGCATCGAATGCCGCTCCGGCAAGGGGGGCAAGGGCAGCAGCCACCTGCGGCGCGAGAAGTACATGCCCAAGGGCGGCCCCGACGGCGGTGATGGCGGCAGGGGAGGGCACGTCATCGTGCGCGGCAATGCCCAGCTATGGACGTTGCTGCACCTGCGCTACACCAAGCACGTGATCGCCGGGGACGGTGAGGTGGGCAGCAGCAACCAATGCAGCGGTCGCAGCGGCGAGGATCAGGTCATCGAACTGCCGCTCGGCACCGTGATCAAGGACGACGAGACCGGCGAAGTGCTGTGCGAGGTGACCAAGGACGGCGAGGAGCACATCCTCTTCAAAGGGGGGCGCGGTGGCCAGGGCAACCAACACTTCAAAAGCGCCACCAACCAGACCCCGCGCTACGCCCAGCCCGGCGAACCCGGCATCGAGAAGTGGGTGGTCATGGAACTGAAGGTGCTGGCCGACGTGGGCCTCGTAGGCTTCCCCAACGCGGGCAAGAGCACCCTGCTCAGCGTCATCACCGCCGCCAAGCCGAAGATCGCCGACTACGCCTTCACCACGCTCACGCCCAACCTCGGCATCGTGCCCTACCGCGACCACAAGAGCTTCGTGATGGCCGACATCCCCGGCATCATCGAGGGCGCGCACGAAGGCAGGGGCCTCGGCCTGCGCTTCCTGCGCCACATCGAGCGCAACAGCGTACTGCTCTTCATGATCCCCGCCGACAGCGCCGACGCGAAGAAGGACTACCACGTGCTGTTGAACGAGCTGGAGCAGTACTCGCCCGAGCTGCTGGACAAGGACCGCCTGCTCGCCATCACCAAATGCGACATGCTGGACGAGGTGATGATGGAACAGATGAAGAAGGATCTGCCCCAAGGCGTGGACCACGTGTTCATCAGCAGCGTGGCGCATAGCGGGCTGGATACGCTGAAGGACAAGCTCTGGAGGAAGTTGCACGGGGAAATGCGGAGTGGCGAGTAGCGAGTGGTGAGTAGCGAGTGCTTCCGTCAAGGAGCACTCGCTACTCGCCACTCAGCATTCGCTACTCTTTCTCTTCCGATCTTCGCCCCGCATGCTTCAGCGCCTCGCCGAAATGGACCGCGCCGCCTTTCTGGCGATCAACGGCTGGCACGCGCCTTGGTCCGATGGGCCGATGCTGCTGGTGAGCGAGATGGCCACGTGGTTCCCGCTGTACCTCTTCTTCCTGTTCCTGCTCCAACGGCGTTTCGGCTGGCGTGGCCTGTGGTGGTCGGTGCCGGTGCTGGGCCTCATGATCCTGTGCAGCGACAAGGGCTCGGTGGTGCTCTTCAAGGAAACGGTTCAACGCCTGCGACCCTGCCATGAGCCAACGCTCCAAGGTCTGGTGCATCTGGTGAAGGACGGCTGCGGCGGCCGGTTCGGCTTCGTGTCCTCGCACGCCAGCAACCACTTCGCCATCGCGCTGTTCATGATCGGCGTGTTGGGCGGTAGACCGCGCTGGGCCATCCCTGCGCTGCTCGCGTGGGCGGCGCTGGTGGGATACAGCCGCATCTACCTCGGCGTACACTACCCCGGCGATGTGCTCGTGGGCGGCCTGTACGGTGCGGCCATCGGCGCCATCTTCGCGGTGCTTTTCCGGCGCGTCGTGCATCACTTCACCACGGCATCGGCATGATCCACACCACCCAACGCATCATCGGACGTGGCACCCGCATGGGCCACAGGATCCTCGGCTGGATGATGGCGTGCATGGCCGTGAGCGCCACGGCCCAGCCCACATGGCAGGCGCCGCCGAAACTGGTCGTGGGCATCGTGGTGGACCAGATGCGCGTGGACTACATCTACCGCTATTGGGACAACTTCGGCGAAGGCGGCTTCAGGCGCATGGTGCGCGAAGGCGCCTTCATGCGCAACACGCACTACGACTACGCGCCCACGCACACCGCACCCGGCCACGCCAGCGTGTACACCGGCACCACGCCCATGCACCACGGCATCGTGGCGAACGACATGTTCGTGCGCGGCACCGGCGGCGGCCTTTACTGCGTGCAGGACGATGCCGTCACCGGCGTGGGCGCGGCGGGCTACAAGGGACAACGCTCGCCGCTGAACCTCCTGAGCGGCACCATCGCCGACGAGCTGGAGCGCAGCACCGAAGGCCGGTCGAAGACCATCGGCGTATCCATGAAGGACCGCAGCGCCATCCTGCCCATCGGCCGCACCGGCGATGCCGCATACTGGTTCTTCGAGGGCACCGATGGGTACTTCGCCACCAGCACGTGGTACATGAGCGAACTGCCGCAGTGGGTGAAGGACTTCAACGCGAAGGGCCTTGCGAAGAAATACCTTCAGGAGCCGTGGCAGCTATTGCTTCCGCGCGAACGCTACCGTACGCCGCTGCCCGATGACAATCCGTACGAGGAACCGCTCACGGGATCGTCCGGGGCCACATTGCCCTTGGATGTGAAGGCCATCCACGAGGCATCGGACCACAGCACCGTGCTGCTCCGCTTCATCCCCGCCAGCAACACCTACACCACCGACATGGCCTTGGCCGCGCTGGATGGCGAAGCCTTGGGCCGCGACGATGTGACCGATCTGCTCGCCATCAGTTACAGCGCGCCCGATGAGGTGGGCCATGCGATGGGGCCGCGCTCGTTGGAGATCGAAGACCTCTACCTCCGGCTGGACCGCGAGCTCGAACGTGTGTTGAACGCGTTGGATGCGAAAGTGGGCAAGGGGAACTACACGCTCTTCCTGACCGCCGATCACGCTGCGGTGGATGTGCCTTCCTACCTGCGCGATCAGCAGGCCAGCGCGGGCTACGTGGATGTGCAGGATCTTGTGGACCGTGTGAACAGCGCGCTCTCCGCTCGTTTCGGCGCGGGGAAGTGGGTGCGCAGGCGGCTGAAGGAACAGCTCTTCCTCAACGATTCCCTCATCACCGTGCGCGGCCTCGATCCCGCCCTTGTGCAGCGCGCGACGGCCGATGAACTGCTGAAGCACCCGCTGATCGCCGATGCCGTCACGGCTGCCGACCTCGCCCGCACCACCTACACCACGGGCCTTCGCCGCAGCATCCAGCGCGGCTTCATGCCCCTGCGCAGCGGCGATGTGTGTTACGTGATGCGTCCATCGCACCTCGCCGCCTACTCCAACGCCCGCCAGCGCGGCACGGACCACGGCTCCCCATGGAACTACGACACCCACGTGCCCCTGCTGATGATGGGGAAGGGGATCAGGCCGGGCGAAGTGGTGCGCCGCGTGTCCATCACCGACATAGCGCCCACCATCGCCATGATCGTGGGCTGTGCCCTGCCCGATGCAGCCATCGGCGATCCCATTCCCGAGGCGTTGCGGTGAACACGGTGGAGATCGTTGTGGACAACCAGCCGTCACTTCCGATCCCCGCAAGTTGGCAGCAGTGTATGTTGCGCCATGCAAAGCCACCACCACCTTCCGTTCGAGCAACCTTTCGAGCTGTGGCGCGAGGATGGCCTGCTCCGTTTCGTGCTGGCACCCGGCGCCCGTGTCGAAGTGCGGCACATGAAGGAATTCATCCGGCTGGTGGCCGCGCTGGATCGCAGTGGCAAAGCCCCGGTGGTGATGGAGTTCAACGCCCAGGCGTCGGTGGCCGATGATGCCCGCGCATTGCTCCGCCGCGTCTGCGGAGCGCACGGGCACCCCGTGGCGCTGCTGGCCGCCGATGCACCAGGCCGCGCGCAGGCCGAGCTGTTCAGGCACGTGGAGCGCCCTGCCTTTCCCTTCCGCGTGTTCGATTCGCGTGCTGCTGCGGAACAA
Organism: Flavobacteriales bacterium; assembly: GCA_019638075.1. Lineage (GTDB taxonomy): Bacteria > Bacteroidota > Bacteroidia > Flavobacteriales_F > PHOS-HE28 > PHOS-HE28. Next base: position 10,111 of record JAHBUM010000022.1, read on the forward strand.
TGGGCCATGGAGCGCAGGCCCATGGTGGAAAAGTCCGTGGCGGAGGCCCCCGATCGTTGAGATCTTTCCCTTCCCGGCACTGGCCCTGCCTTTCCTGACCCGGTAGCTTCGTGGCCTGAACGATGGGCCGCTCCGCACTTCTTCTGCTCCTCGGTGTGCTCGCTCTCCCGGCGTGGGCGCAAACGCCTTTGCAATTGGTGGGGGAGAGCACCGGCGCCAACGTGATCGTCGAGGGCCGCTCGGATGATCCCGATGCGCCGGATCCCCTGTTCCAAGCCGTGTGGCGCGGGGTGCCCGGTGCTGCCGCGCAGTTCCAGATCCAGCGCACGGCGCAGCCCGACGGGAATTCGCGGCTGATGCTGGACCGCCTGATGGAAGCGGGCATCGGCGCCTACCTCGATGCGCGTGTGCGCTTCACCAAACACGGCGTGGTGAGCGATGTGCCCAGCGGCCAGCTCGTGAGCGAGATCGACGCCATGGTGAAGGCCGCCGCGAAGGACCTTGGCGCATCGGGCGTGTTCGGCGGTCTCAGCGAACCCACGCGCATGCAGCTCTCGCGCCTCACACACATCGATTGGAGCCAGGCGCGCCATGGTGTGGATGCGGGTGAGGAACAGGACAAGTACCTCGCCATCTACTACTACGTGCGCAGCCAGCGGGAGGAACTCGAACGCCAGTTGCGCGCCGATCTGCTTCCGCTCGCTTCCGTGGCCGTGCTGGGAAAGGGCGTTGCCGAGCCCGGCTCGCAGGTGCGCATCAACTCCACCTGTGGCACCGTGTTCGATGAGCAGAACTACCTCTGCGCGCTGGACCTGCAACTGGCCGATACCGGTGGTGGCGGGATTGATCCCCGGCTCGCCGGACGCCTGATGGCTGCGATGGATCAGTCTGACGGGGGCAACAGCGCACCGGCGTTGGACACACCGGAGGTGCAGCAGAAGATCCGCAAGCGCGACCGCTGGCTGAAGGCCGAACTGGACGCGATCAACGACCGCATCGACCGCATGGATCAGCGGAAGGAGCTTTGGGCCATCCGCGACCGCATGGAGGACATCGAGGACCGGTTGACCGGTCTGGAGCTTGAAGTGCGCGAAGGCAATGCCCGGACGATCGCCGAGAACCCCTCGGCCGACCTGAGCGATCTGGTGGGGCAGAACATCACCCTGCGGTTCGCGCGGGCATCGGTTCGGCTCGATACCGGGCACCGTGTGCTGCTCAACGAGGTGTTCGAGCAGCTTGCGCGTGTGCCGCAGCATCGCGTGCTCATCACCGGCTACAGCGATCGTAGCGGCGATGCCGTCTCCAACCTCCTCATCAGCGAGCAGCGCGCGCGCGCCGTGCGCAACTACCTCATGCAACGCGGCATTTCCGCCGACCGCCTCATGGTGAACTTCTACGGCGACAGCCGCAGCATCGGCCGCGATCCCGGCGAGCGTCGCGTGGAGGTGGAGTGGATCCGGTGATCAGACCGATGTGACTTCCAGAAAAGTCCTAACGACGTTCTGAAAGTCTACAGTAGGCCTCTTTCGTGATCTCGGCAGCTTGCCTGTCGGCAGACAGGCTACTACACGTCTTTCATAGGGCCAACGGCCCGTGACATATCAGCCCATGGCAACGCCATGGGTTCAAGATCCCCGCGCGCTCAGGGAGGGCTGAAGGCCCGATACATACCGGACAGAAGGATGTGCCGGGCCTTCAGCCCGGCCTCATTTATTTCCCACCGATCTCACCGATAGGAGTATCTGTGAGATCGGTGGGCGTATTTGTATTACGAAGCGGTCAACGGCATCACTCCTCGCTCCCGGCGTGTCCCCGGCCCGTGTCGGTCACTTCGTGCTGCATCCTGAACAGCACCTCGAACAGGACGCCGTTCTGCCCGTGCATGTGGAACGAGCCGTTCAGTTGTTCGGTCAATGCCTCCACGATCTCCAGCCCCAGTTTGCCTGCGCCTTGGTGTTCGCCATCGCCGATGCCCTTCCCGTTGTCCTTCACGGCGAGGCGGTACAGATCGCCCTGCACGGCTTGGAGCTTGATCTCCACATGGCCGCCGGTGGCGTAGGGGAAGGCATGCTGGTAGGTGTTGGCCACGAGCTCGCACAGGATGATGCCGAGTTCGATGGCCGTGTCCTGATCCGCCCTGATCTTGTTGGTGCTGATCTCGTGGCTCACCGAGCGGCTTTGCGGCACGTGCATCTCCGCCAGTGCCTTCACCAGGTCGTTGAAGAAGAGTGAAAGGTCCACGTTCCGCAGATCCGAAAGCCCGTAGAGCTTGTGGTGTACCAGCGCGATCGTGTCGATCCGGCGCTTGCCGCGCAGGAATTCGTTCTTCACCTGCCCCTCGTCCAGCCGCATGGCCTGGAGGTTGAGCAGGCTGCTCACCACCTGCAGGTTGTTCTTCACCCGGTGATGCACCTCCCTGTTCAGCACTTCGCGCTCGCCGAGGGCCTTCGCGAGCTTCAGTTCCTGCGAACGGCTGTGCCGCGCCTGTTTCCGTATGCGCTCATCGGACCGGCGCTTGCGGTTCCATGCCAGCGCCAGCAGCAGGATCAGCAGGGCCAGCACGGCGGCGGCGATGTACAATGTGCTCCGCTCGGGCTTCAGCCATCGGTCCATGTCCGCCGGATCCACCAGCACGGCCGTGTTCAGGGCTTGGCCGTGGAGCAGGTACGGGGCCACGGAGAAGCGATAGGCATGCAGGCTCGTCTCCACGGGGAATGAACTCTTGGTCTTGGTGGTCATCCACGCTGCCCGCGCCTCATCGAGGGCAGTGGATACGTCCTCGTCGCCGGGAGGGGTGGCGCGAATGAGCGGCTGGCCTTCATCGTTCATGAGCAGGATGCCCGCCTGCAGCAATGTCGCGGAATACGTGTCCAGCCACGGGGATCTCCTCGGATCCAACGAGAAGAAGATGATGCGGTACGGCTCGCCGTGGACCCGGTTCCGTATCAGGTGCGATACATGCAGCACGGACCGGCTGGTGTCGCCCATGTCCAATGTCCAGTTGGGCTCGTCGTCGGTATCCTCCAATGCCTTGCTGAACCACACCCGTTCGCGGGGATCGTTGTCAGCCTCGAGCCATGGGCCTTGTACAGCGTGGGCTGGCCCGCCGCTCCCATAGCGCATCCTGATCGGAGGGCCATCCTTCGATCCGCGGTACGTCCGTGTGAGCAGATAGGTGCTGTCCTCGCGCTCAAGGGCCGTTTCATTGCCGTTCTCGTCGGCAAGGCGGATGGACATGATGGGCCAGTGGGTGTCCATCAGCGGGAACCATCGGTCGAAGACCACCATGCTGTCCCTGGTTTCCACTGCGGCGGCCTCCTCGCGCAGGTCCTCCGCCACTTCATGGAAGAAGCCATCCAGCCTCAGGTGGAGCAGTTGCCGGGTCCATCGGATGGAATGCTCGCTCAGTTCGATCCGCCGTTTCTCCTGACGGAACGCGGCCCAGATGAGCAGCACGGCCGCCACGAGCAGCGTTGCCGCGATGCCGGCGAAGAGCAGCCGTCCGGATCGTTCCTTCTCCGTCATGGGCAGGTGGCGGGTTCTATCAGGCTGCGCGTGGGTCCGATCCTTTCCGGCGTGGGGCGTTGCTCCATCGGATATGGAGTGAAGGCATCATCACCAACGCCAACGGCCGCCATGGCCTCGCGCGTGCCGGGCGTTGGCCGCGTAATGGTATCGGAGCGCAGGTCGATCATCCGCGTGCCAATATACTCGCCATCAGCGGCGCCTGCTCACCAGCAGGCCATCGCGCAAGGGCAGGAGCACGCTTTCCACGCGCGGATCGGTGTTCACGCGTTCGGCGTAGGCGATCAGGTTGCGCGTGTCCGCATCGTGCGAAGCATCCGGTTCCAGCACCTTCCCGCTCCAGAGCACATTGTCGGCGATGATGAGGCCGCCCGGTGCCATGCGGTCCACCACGAGATCGAAGTAGCGCGTGTAGTTCGATTTGTCGGCATCGATGAACACCAGATCGAACCGGCCTTCGATGCGCGGGATCACTTCCAACGCTGGCGCGATATGCTGGCGGATGCGATCGGTGAGGCCCGCCTTGCGGAAGTACCGATCGGCGATCGCCGCCACAGGGTTGAAGATGTCGATGGTGTGCAGGATCCCGTTGGGCGCAAGTCCTTCTGCGATGCACAATGCGCTGTATCCGGTGAAAGTGCCGATCTCCAACGCGAGCTTGGGGCGCACGAGGTGGCTCAACAGGCTGAGGAAACGGCCTTGTACATGGCCGCTCAACATCTGCGGCAGTTCGGTGGAGGAGCCCGTTTCCGCTGCGAGTTCGGTGAGGTACGGTGGTTCCTGTGCGGAGTGCGATGCGGCGTATCGTTCCAGATCGGAGTGAAGGAAGTGCATGGTCGGTCAGGGTGTGCCAATGAGCAGGAAGCGTTCGCGGAAGGCGCCTTCCGCATGGCTGATGTGCAGGACATAATGGCCCGGCCGCAGATGCGCCAGTGCGATGGGCCGTTGCAACGCCTGTGGGACAAGGCGTTCCACAACGCGCCCTTGCAGGTCGATGATCGTTGCATCGTGGATCCGCAGGCCGCCGGGCAGATCGAGCATCGCGACATCCGTGACGGGTCGCGGATGAAGCCGTGGTGCCGTATCGAGCGCGTGTGCATCGATCCCCACGGGCATGGTGAGCTTGTGCCAGTCCTTGAACCGTTGCGTGGCGTTCACACCGGTGCCGAAATAGATGTCGCCATCCACCACGCTTCCCGAGCCGCCTTTGCGCGCGGCCGCAAGCGCAGGCGCCGCCGACCATTCATCCAACAGCGGATCGTACCAGTAGGCCGCGTCGAGGAACAGTTCCAAGCTGGCCGCGCCGCCGATCACCAAGCCCTTGCCGCCGCCGCTGAAGCCATCCGCTCCGAAGCGCGCATCGGGGAGGTCCGCGATCGCATCCCATTCATCGCTCAAGGCATCGTAACGCCATGCGGTGGCCGTGATCGCGCCCTGTTCATTCGCGCCCGCCACCACGTAGCCATGTCCGCCGATCGCGAACGCCGCTGCGAGCTGCCGTGCCTCGCCGGGCATCGGGGCCAATGCGGTCCACGCATCCTGTGCGGGATCGTAGCGCCACAATTCGTTGGATAGGGTGCTGGCGCCGGTGCGGCCGTTGGTGACGTAGCCGCTGCCGTCGATCACGAAGGCCACCGAACCTGAGCGCCCTGTGCCGGGGAGCGATGCGCGCTGCTGCCACGCATCCGGTTGCGGATCATAGGCCCACAGCTCGTTCAGCCAGCCGGAGCCGTCGGTGCCGCCGAACAGGTATCCGATACCATCCACGCTGAACGCGGTGCAATATTGGCGGCCGCTCGCGGGCAGCGCGGCCATGGTGTGCCACGTGTCGTTGCCGGCATCGTACCGGGACCAATCGCTCGTCAAGCCCCAGCCCACCTCCATGCCGGTGCCTATGCAGATGCTTGTGCCGGTGCTGAATGCGGCGGCATCATCCCGCGCCGTGCCGGGGAAGTCTGCAAGCTGGCTCCATGTCTGCGCCTGTGCAAGGGTGAAGTGGGCGCAGAGGCCGAGCAGGATGAAGCGCATGCGACGAAGGTATGTGGAGCGCGAAGGATGGATACACGATGGATGCCGTGGGCAATACACCAACACCCCATCTTTGGGCCGTGATGCGCGCTCCTGTCGTCATGATCCTGTTGGCTGTGCCGGTGCTGGCCCATGCCACCGACACCCTCCGCTTCCATTCCACCGCGTTCGGCACCGGGCGCATGGTGATCGTCCACACGCCGCAGTTCTTCCATGCTGCTTCGGAACAGGTGCGCATGCCGGTGTTCATCGTTCTCGATGGCCAGCACGATTGGTTCGTGGAGCCGGTGTTGAACGACATCCGCTACCTGCAATACACGCACGAGGTGCCGCAGGCCATCACGGTGGTGGTGCCGCATGCCGACCGGGTGCGCGAAAGCGCCGGGCGTGGCGATGAACAGGACGTGCTTCCGCTGCTGCGCATGCTCACGGATGAGCTTCCGCCGCTGCTCAAGCCCTATCCCCCGGGCGACTACACCGTGCTGATCGGCCACTCGTTCACGGCCTCCTTCGCGCTCCACGCCAAGCAGCAGGCGCCCGATGCCTTCGATGCCGTGATCGCGCTTTCACCGCTGCATCGCGTGGATGCGTACCTGCCCGCGCTGGCTGCGCAGCTGCGCGAACGGGGGAACGATGACGTGCTGTTGGCCGTGGGTGGCGCCGATCGCAGCAAGGACGGCGGGCACCATGCCACGCTGATGAACGCATGGAACACGCTGCCCACGCAGAAGGGTCGCATGGTGCTGAGGGAGTACCCGACCGCCGGTCATACGTCGCTGCCGGTCATCGCCTTTCCCGAACTGTTGTCCACGCTGTTCATGGACTTCTCGTTGCGCGACAGTCTGGCCCCGGTGAACGACGAGTACCAGTTGGTCCGTGTGCCCGGCACGCCGGAGGAGGAGATGCGCAAGGTCGAAGCGAGCCTGCGTTTCCGCAGTACCGAGCTGCCGTGGGAAGTGGCCGAGATCAACGGACTGGCGTCGCGCTATGATGCAAGTGGGTACGCGCAGCATGTGCTGGCCATCTACCGCCGGGGCGCGGAACTGTATCCAGAGGATGTGACCATGAACTGGTACCTCGGCGAAGCCCTGCTCGGCACCGACCGGTCAGCGGCGGAGAAGGTGTTGCGCAAAGCACTGATGCTTTTGGAGCGGGAGCCGATCGGTGAGGCGGAGCGGGCCGGGGCGCGCGCGGAGATCGAAGCGTTGTTGAAATGAGCGATCCGATACGAACGGTGGAGGTAGCGGGTGTGCAGTTCGCGGTGGTGCGGTGTCCGCTGGGTGGACCGCCCAGTGCGCGCACCTTGGTCCTCCTGCACGATTCCCTCGGTTGCATCACCACGTGGCGCGACTTCCCGGAGGAACTCGGCAAGGCCGTGGGCTGCGATGTGCTGGTGTACGACCGCCAAGGCTACGGCCGTTCGGATCCCTTCGGCCCGGAGCCGCGTGATGCACGTTACATGCACCGGGAGGCCGATGTGTTGAACGCCTTGCTGGAGGCTGAAGGCATCACGCAAGCCGTGCTCTTCGGCCACAGCGATGGCGGCACCATCGCCCTGCTGGCCGCTGCGAAATACCCGCAACGCATCGCGGCCATGATCACAGAAGGGGCACACGTCTTCGTGGAGGAGGTGACGTTGAACGGCATCCGCGCGGCCGAGCGCCAGTACGCCACCACCGGTCTGCGCCAGCGTTTGATGAAGCACCACGGCGACCGCACCGACGCGCTCTTCCACGCATGGGCGAGGACGTGGCAGGCGCCCTTCTTCCGCGACTGGAACATCACGCAGGAGATCTCGGCGATCCATTGCCCTCTCCTCGTGCTGCAAGGCGTGGATGATGAATATGGCACCGAGGCGCAGGTGGATGCCATCGTTTCCGCCGTGGGCGATCGCGCGCTGAAGTACATGATCCCCGGCGCGGCGCATACACCGCACAAGGAGGCTCCTGCGATCACCATGGAACTGGCGGCGCAGTTCCTGCGGGATGGCGCTGGCGGGCGGGCGTAGCGGTCGGTTCAGCAGTTGGGTTTACCCGGGCTGCACCAATCGTCGTTGTCGTCCTCCTGCACGCTGATCCGTGCGATCACCCGGTCGGCGCCGCTGTCCGAATACACGCCATAAGCGTTCACGAACACGCCCTTCGCGCCGTCCTTCACGTTGCGCATGGCGTAGAGGATCGCCTCGTCCTCCGGGTCGTTGCCTGCGGCGAAACGGTACGACTTGTCGATCACGATGTCGGCGAGGTCCACCGGCGGGCCGCCTGCGGTGTAGGAGAGGTTCTCCTCCAACAGGTTGAAGTCCTTCGTGTAGCCGCGCTCGCGCAGCACGGCCAATACTTCCACCAAGGTCTTTTCGGTCGCTATCATGTGTTGGAGGGCTTGAATGAAGAGCGTACGAACTTACGGCCACCGGCCGGGAACACGAAGCCCTCCGGTCATCGCCGGAGGGCTTCGTACATGATCCGTGGTCGGCTTACTGCTGCACGAACTCGGCGTTGCCTGTGATCTCCACGTTATCGCTCAACGTGGCGCCGCCCATGCCGCTGCCTATGCCGAACTGTGTACGGTCGATGGTGCCCGTCACCTTCACACCGGCCACGCTCTTCTGGTTCATCGGATGCACGCCATAGCGGGCGGTGGCGGTCAACTCAACGGGCTTGGTCACGCCCTTCACGGTGAGGTTGCCCTGCACCTTGTACCTGTCGCCGCTCACCTTCGTAACGCTGGTGCTCCTGTAGCTGATGGCGGGGTGCTTGGCCGCATCGAAGAAGTCGGCGCCCTGCAGGTGTTCGTCGCGCATCTTGTTGTCGGTATCGATGCTCCTGGCATCGGCCGTGAAGGTGATGGTCGCGCCGGTGAGGTCGTTCGCGTTGGGCGCGCTGATCGTGGCGTCGATGGTCCTGAACGAGCCTTCCACGTCATTGATGCCGAGGTGCGTGATGGAGAAGCGCAGTTTGGCGTGCGCGTTGTCCAGCTTCCATTCGCTGTTGGCAACGGTGAAGGCGAGAAGAGGGGCTGCGATGGCAGCGGCGATGATGTTCTTGTTCATGGTTCGTTGTTGTTCTTGTTCAGTGGCAGCCCACGGGAGCGGGTGCGGCCTCGCGCAGCGCCTGCTCCACGGTCTTCGGTGTGCGGCCCAGCAGGTCGGCGAGCGTGTTGCCGGGTTCGCGGATCACGCCTTCGGCCAGCGCGCGCGCCATGCCCACCATGAAGGGGATCATGGGCGCGGGGATGCCTGCGGCGATCAAGTGCTGCTGGTGCTCGTCCATGCTCACATCGTGGTGCCGCACCGGTTTGCCGATCACGCGGCTGTATGCCTCGGCCACTTGGGCGTAGGTGATGGCGGTGGGCGACGACAATGCGTGCGGACGACCATGCAGCGCGGGATCGGCGATGATGCGCGCAGTGGCCTCGGCCATGTCGGCGCGGCTGGCGAGCGATACGCCGTTGGGTGCGACCGGGTAGGCGAACACGCCGGTCCCGGCGGCGTTGCCCAGGATCATGGGCAGCACATCGAGGTAAAGGGCGTTGCGCACGAGCGTGTGGGGGATCCCCGAGGCGATGATCGCCTGCTCGGTCTGCTGGTGGTCGCTCACGATGGCGCCCTGTCCGACCTCCCCGTGGTGGATCACACCGGAGTAGATGAACTGTTGCACGCCCGTGCGCCTGGCGGTGTCGATCACGCGCTGGTGCTGCTCCATGCGGTTTGGTGCGGCCGTGGGCACGAGGTACACGGTGTGCATGCCGGTCAACGCTTTTTCCGTGGCGGCGGCATCATCGAAGTCGGCAATGCACACTTCCACTCCCGCTTGGGCGAAGCGTTCCATCCTGGCGCCGTTGCGGCCCAGGGCCACCAGCCTGTCGGCAGGCACCAGTTTCAGCAGGTTGTCGAGCACACCGCCGCCCAAGCCTCCGCTGGCGCCGGTGATGAGGATCTTGTGTGACATGGGGTCGTTGTTGGAGGCGCAAAGTTCGACCCCATGCAGTATATAGAGGATACTGATATACAAATAGAAACCACTGTCCTTCAGTATACTCGTACTATTTTTGGGGCCTATCGCTCATCATCATGGGGAAGAATACCGGCCAACACGACCGCATCCGCTGCATCTCGGAGCTGCTGCCCACGCGCGACACGCTCGAGCTGCTGTCGGGCAAATGGAAGATCCTCATCATCATGGCGCTGGCTGCGAAAGGACCATCGCGCTTCATGGAGCTGGTGCGCGACATCGGCAACATCACACCCAAGATGCTGAGCAAGGAGCTGCGCGATCTGGAGCAGAACCAACTGGTCACGCGCACGGTGCTGCCCACCATCCCGGTCACCGTGGAGTACGCCCTCACCGACTACGGCCACACGCTGCGTCCCGTGATCGCGGCCATGCGCGATTGGGGCATGAAACACCGCGCCCTTATGACGGGCAAGGAAACGGCCAAGGTGAAGAAGAAGGCGGCGTGATCGGGCTCTAACCCAGCGTGCGGTGCAGGTCGATCAGCAGCGGCAGTTCCTTCGCGCTTACGCCATGCACGGCATTGGCCACGGAATCGGCACAGGTATAGATCAGCTCGCGACGCTCCTTGCCGAGATGATAACGGTGCTGCGCGATGTACGCGGTGAACGAGGCGTAGGCATCCTCTGCGGACATGTCGCGGTCCAGCAGCGTATCGAACTCGAATTCGGTGACGAAGGCGGTGTCCGTTCCGAAATGGTCGGTGCCAGCCTCCACCGGAACGAGCAGATCCTTCACCACCCATTTGAGCGTGTCGATCTCCTTGCTGCTCACCTTGCCGTCCACGGCGGCGATCGCGTACAACAGCCGTCCGAGTTCCTTGTAGAATAGGGTCGCTTCCATGCGCTGAAGATAGCTTGCGATCCCGGATGCCCGCCTGATGTTCGTCAGGCGCCGGATGGTGATAGCTTCACGCCATGAACACCGCTGCCGCCATCGCCCAACACTTCCGCCACGTCCACTTCGGCGGCAACTGGACCAGTGTGAACCTGCGCGATACCTTGAAGGATGTGACGTGGGAAGAGGCGCTGCACAAGCGCGAGGGCTTCAACACCATCGCTGTGCTCACCTTCCACATCAACTATTTCGTGGCTGCGGTGTTGAAAGTGCTCGAAGGTGGCCCGCTCGATGCGCACGACAAGTTCAGCTTCACGCATCCGCCGATCAATACCGAGGCCGACTGGCAAAGCCTGCTTGGCAAAGTCTGGTCCGATGCTGAACACTTCGCCGCACTCGTTGAGCAGCTACCCGATGACCGACTGCACACCGACATGGCCGATACCAAGTACGGCACATGGTACCGCAACCTGCACGGCATCATCGAGCACACGCACTACCACCTTGGGCAGATCGTGATCTTGAAGAAATTGCTGCGGAGTGGGTAGGAACTAAGTGCTGAAATAGCTCCGCTGCTGGAACCGAAGCCCTTCCATGATCTGCTCCACACGCTGCGGGGTCAGCATGCCGATCCGTTCACCCAACCGGTCCTTTTCCACGGAGAGGATCTGCGACACCACCACCACGCTCTGCTTCGGCAGGCCGCCTTCACCCGGCTCCAGCATCACGTTGCCCGGCTCGGTGATGCGGCCGAGGTTCGTGGTCAACGCGCACACCACCACCGTGCTGATCCGCGATCGGTTGAACACGTCATCCTGCACCACCACGTATGGATGTGCGTAGTCCTGCACTGTGCCGTCCGGCCCATCGGCCTTCAGCCAATGCACAGCACCGCGTTCGATGGGGTGTTCCACAGCGTTCATCATCAGTATTTGAACCACGCCGCCATGAACGGGTCGTAGGGCGCGTAGGTGGGCTTGCTATGGGCTATGTCGGGTCATCTTGGTAATGGTTCCTTACCAAGAAAACATTACAAAGCCGATCTTGGGAAGTAGGCAGGGCCACAAGTCTGAGGTGTTTTCGCAGAAGTCTTCTTGGGAGGGAAGGTAAAGCCATGTTGGGGCTATTCGCGAAAGCGTGGAGGGGCAGGCGGTTCAACGCAGAACTTCATTGCAGAGGACAATGTGAATGGGCCTCACTTGTGATGTTGCGCTCGAATGTTAGTGTCATCCCTATTGCTCTTGCCCAAGTTGCACAGGTCGCAAAGAGTTTGGTAGTTCTCCAATGTGTCCGTGCCGCCCTTCGATCTGGGGACGATATGGTCAACGTGTAGGATGATCTCGTGCTCTACCGGGTTCTTTCCGCAAGACACACACTTCCATCCATCGCGTTGGAAGACCTGATAACGTTTCGCAGGAAGTGCGATCGTTCGTTCGATCGCAAGTGAGGCGATATCCAAGGTAACCTGCTCTTGGCTGTCATATCGAACCTCTTCGTCCTCTTCATGAGGCCGGGCCAGATACTCTTCAAGCTTTCCCAGTAGTAGAGGCATTCTGTCATCGAGTCCCTGTGCTGCCCGCAGCCAAGCGTCATAGATGGGGAACAACTCCGCGAGCGCATGGGCCCTATTAGCCCCTTCGTCCTCGGTGATCGGCCATTCCAACTGTTTGGAAATGAAAACCACTTCTGGAGCCTCGCAGACTGAAACATCTTCGAACCGACCGGTAAGAGGTCTCAGCAT
>JAHBUM010000220.1 GCA_019638075.1 Flavobacteriales bacterium
CCATGGCGGGCTTTTCCTTAGGGGTGCGGCGGAACGGGTTCCTCATGGCCATTGGGGGCTGTGTTTTCCGGCGTTCCGGCGCAGCCGGTCGGCAATTCGGGTGCCACGGCATACGGCCGGACAGGTTGGCATGCCGGAGGAGGAAGCTGTGGGAGGTTCCGTGGTGCCCGCTTGAGGTGTTGAGAGGCAGCGAAGAACCTGTCGATCCGCAGGGGAGGGGGGAAAGCGAAAGAGTGCGAGGGTACGAGCCGGACCGCCCTTCCACCCTCGCACTCTTTCACCCTTGCACTTTCTCTCTGCTCAGAGGCTCTTCACATGCTTGTCCAGCTCCTGATGCAGCGCCATGCCGCGCAGGTTCTTGGCGATGATGATGCCGTTGGGGTCCACGAGGAAGCTCATGGGGATGGAACTCACCCCGTAGAGCTGGGCGCCCTTGGAGTTCCAGAAGAGCAGGTCGCTCACGTGGTATTTCCAAGCGAGGCCGTCCTGTACGATGGCGGCTTTCCATGCGTCGCGGCTGCGGTCGAGGCTCACGCTGTACACCTCGAAGCCCTTGGCATCGTTGAACTTGGCCTTGCTGTACTTGTTGTAGGCGGCCACCACGTTGGGGTTCTCCATGCGGCAGGGGCGGCACCAACTGGCCCAGAAGTCGATCAACACGTATTTGCCTTTCAGTTCCGAGAGCTTCATCACCTTGGTGCTATCGGCGTTCATGAAGGCCAGCTCGGGGGCCTTGTTGCCGATGTTCGTGCCCACTTGGGCGTTGCCGTCATCGGGTGCCTTGCCGGTCTTGTCCGAAACGCGGGATGCGAAACCATAGATGGCGAGCAGCACCACGGCTGCGCTGATGGCGATGCGTGTCTTCGACATGAGTGTGCGGAGTTCCATGGCGCGAAGGTAGCGGGTTGATGAGGCTCGGCAGAAAGCCAAGATCGTGCCGGGAATGGGATGGCTGGTCAGGGAGCGTGAAGAGCAGGCAGTCGGCAGTCAGCAGCAGGCAGATGGCAGCAGGCAGTAGCCGCTTGCGGTCGTCATGCCCCGTTGGTCACGGAACCCATGCGGGCCGTGAAGACAACGATAGGTGCATGACTGCCTGCTGCCAACTGCCGACTGGCATTTACACCCGTTCGATCCCCGCTCCCAACGCGCGCAAGCGGCCTTCGATGTCCTGATACCCGCGATCGATCTGCTCGATGTTGTCGATGGTGCTGGTGCCATCGGCGCTCAACGCGGCGATCAGGAGCGACACACCGGCGCGGATGTCGGGGCTGGTCATGCGGATGGCGCGGAGCGGCTTCTCGAAGTCCTTGCCGATGACGAGTGCGCGGTGTGGATCGCAGAGCGTGATCTGTGCGCCCATCTCGATCAGCTTATCGGTGAAGAACAGGCGGCTCTCGAACATCTTCTGGTGGATCAGCACGTGGCCGCGCGCCTGTGTGGCGGTGACGAGCACGATGCTCAGCAGGTCCGGCGTGAAGCCCGGCCACGGGTGATCGCTGATCACGCGGTTGCTGCCGTCGAGGAAGGGTTCGATGGCGTAGTGTTCATGGGCCGGGATGTGGATGTCGTCGCCACGGCGTTCTACGGTGATGCCGAGCGTGCGGAACACGTTGGGGATCACGCCGAGCTGGTCGTAGGCCACGTTCTTGATCGTGATCTCGCTGCGCGTCATGGCGGCGAGGCCGATGAATGAGCCGATCTCGATCATGTCCGGCAGCATGCGGTGTTCGGTGCCGCCGAGTTCCTTCACGCCGTCGATGTGAAGAAGGTTGCTGCCGATGCCGCTGATCTTCGCGCCCATGCGCACCAGCATGTTGCAGAGCTGTTGCAGGTAGGGTTCGCAGGCGGCATTGAAGATGGTGGTGCGCCCTTCCGCCAGTGTCGCGGCCATCACGATGTTCGCGGTGCCGGTCACGCTGGCCTCATCGAGCAGCATATAGCAACCCTTCAGTTGTTTCGCTTCGGCGCGGTAGAAGGCGTCGTTCTCGTCGTACTTGATGGTGGCGCCCAGCCGCTCGAAGCCCGTGAAGTGCGTGTCCATCCGCCGCCTGCCGATCTTGTCGCCACCGGGGCTGGGGATGTAGCCACGCCCGAAACGCGCCAGTGCCGGGCCCGCCACCATCACGCTGCCGCGCAAGCTGCCACCCATGCGCCGGTATTCGGGGTCGAGGAAGAATTCGAGGTTCACGCTCTTCGCTTGGAAGCGGTACGAACCCGTGCCGAGCTTCTCCACCGTCACGCCCATCGCCCGCAGCAGGTCGATCAGCTTGTTCACGTCCACGATGTCGGGCACGTTGTGGATGGTGACCGGTTCGCTGGTGAGCAGCACGGCGCAGAGGATCTGCAACGCCTCGTTCTTGGCACCCTGCGGCACCACTTCACCCTTCAGCCTGCGGCCGCCGACGATCTTGAAACTTCCCACTTTGAGCGCCGAAGCCTTCGGCGAAGGTGTTTTGGTGAACGCCGAAACCCTCGGCGGAAGAGATATGCTGCGAAGCAACACCAACACGCGGGCAGAATGGCAGGGTACGCCACCCGCGTATCAACAGGCCGTTGTCACCTTGGGGTCAGAGTTCAAGGGGCAGTAGGCAGGAGCAGGGGCAATGACGGGTACTTGCCCCTTGCCCCTTGAGCTCAATACCGGTTCTTCTTCCGGTTGCGGTTCCGCTTCTTTCCACCGCCTCCGCCGCCACCGTTGTTGTTGTGGCGCTTGCGGGTATCCACCTCGTTGCGCGGACCGTTCTGCTGGGTGCGCAGGAGGTCGGCGGTCTGTGCCAGTTGCACATCCTCCTTCACGCGCAACTTGCCTTTGCTCAGTTCGCCGAGGTCTTTCAGGATCAGCGGGTCGGGCACGGTGTCGCGGTTCCACACGAGGAATTGCTTCTTCATCTGGTTGGCGATCACCGTGGTGTAGGCGTCGCGTGTTTCGCCGGGCTCCATGGCCACGCACTGGTCGATCATGCGCTGTACCATTTTGCCGTAGTGGCCGTACTTGATCTGGGTCTGCGGGTAGGGAACGCGCTTGGGTTTGCTCTCCAGTTCTTCAGGGGCAGGCTTGGGGAAGGGGCCATCCACATCCAGCTTGAACTCGCTCATGATGTAGAGGTGGTCCCAGAGGGTGCGTTCGAAGTGTTCGCTGTTGCGCAATTGCGGGTTCAGCCGGGCTATCACTTGGATGATGGCCTTGGCGGTGCGCGTGCGCTGTTCGCGGTCCTCGATCTCCATCACGTGCTCCACCATGCGCTGCACGTGGCGGCCGTATTCGGGAATGATCAGACGGGGACGCGAGGTGTTGTAATCGAACGGTGCTGCTGTGCTCATGCGGAAGAAAGCGTGGTGGCGTTCCTGCGGGAATGCCGGGCCGGAAGCCCTGCTCCGTGTTGCGGAGGTGGCCCAAATGTAGTGAGGTGTCCCGATGTGGTGCTATCCGACGTGCGCCTTTGGGTTCAGGTTGAAGCCTGAGTTCATGCCGGGTCCGTTATGGGGGCTTGTTCCGTTACCGCCCAACAGATCCAGCACGCCTTTCACCTGATCGGCATGCACGCTCGGGAAGTCTTCCACGAATTCATCAACGGTGGCTCCTTTCTCCAAGTGCCAGATCAGCGACTCCACAGGCACGCGCGTACCCGCGAACACCGGGCAGCCCGAAAGCACTGCGGGATCCACGGAGATCAGGTCGTTGAGGTGCGCCATGGCTTCAACAAAGATAAGCCGGATGCCATCACCCCTCCACCACCGTCAGCTTCGCGAAACGCAGCAGCAACTGTTTCTGCCCGGCGCTGGGGAAGAACACCGTGGCCTTCAGGTCCGGCGCGTTGCCTTCCACCTTCAGCACCTTGCCCTTGCCGAAGCGTTCGTGCGTCACGGTCATGCCTTCTTCGATGCCCGAAGAGCCACCGCCGAGCGAGCTGGTCGCTTCCATCGGCGCCCCTGCGCTTGAGATACGTTTCAGCTTCGCAGGCCGTGCAGCAGGGGGCGACTCCCCTCTCCTTTGGAGAGGGGCCGGGGGTGAGGCCGCATTGGATTTCCCCAACCCCGGTGCGCTCCGCTCCCTTCCATAGATCGGTTTCGATGCCGCGCGATCCTCATCGCCGTGATCAAGGCCGAGCGAACGGCGGTTCGATGTTTCGGACTGCCTGGCCCACGGCGGCGTCCCCGGCCGCACATAATGCCCGCTGCTGAACGCACCGCGCTCGTTCTGCGCAGGCATCTCCAGATACTTCGGGTCGATCTCGTCGATGAAGCGGCTGGGTTCGCTGGCGGTGAGGTTGCCCCACTTGTAGCGGCTGATCGCATAGCTCAGTGTCGCGCGTTTCTCGGCACGCGTGATGGCGACGTAGAAGAGGCGGCGCTCTTCCTCCAGATCCGCGCGGCTCTGCACGCTCATCAGGTTGGGGAAAAGATCCTCCTCCATGCCCACGATGTGTACGTAAGGGAACTCCAGCCCCTTCGCGCTGTGGATCGTCATCAGGCTCACCCGGTCGTTGTCGTTCGGGTCGGTGTTGTCGGCATCCGTCAACAGGGCCACGTCGATCAGGAAGTCGCTCAGCGTGCGTGGCAGGTCGGTGCCTTCGGTGTTGGCCTCGCTGAACTCCTTCATGCCCGCGAGCAGCTCTTGTATGTTCTCGTAGCGGCTCACACCTTCGGGTGTCTTGTCCACGAAGAGGTCGCGCAGGATGCCCGTCTTCTGTGCGATGTACTCGCCAAGCCCATGCGCCGTGTGCGTCTCGATCATGGTGCGGAAGCTCCCGATCATCGTCACGAAATCGCCGAGGGCCTTGCGTGTGCCGCCATGCACGTCCACTTCCTCCGGGTGTTTCTGGATCACATCCCAGATGCTCATCTCCAGCCGCGCCGCCGTCACGATCAGCTTGTCCATCGTCGTCTGCCCGATGCCGCGCGTGGGGTAGTTGATGATGCGTTTCAGCGCCTCCTCGTCGTTGGGGTTGCACACCAGCCGGAAGTAGCTGATCAGGTCCTTGATCTCCTTGCGCTGGTAGAAACTGGTGCCGCCGTAGATGCGGTAGGGGATGTTCTGCTTGCGCAGCGCCTCCTCCATGCTGCGGCTCTGCGCGTTGGTGCGGTACAGGATCGCGAAACCCTTGTTCGGCACCTGCTGCTGCATCTTGGTCTCGAAGATGCTGCTGGCCACGAAGTGCCCTTCATCGTTGTCGGTGAGCGAGCGGTGTACGCGGATCAGCTCGCCCTCCATGTTGTCCGTCCAGATCTCCTTCTTGATCTGGTCCTTGTTCTTCTCGATGAGCGAATTGGCCGCGCCCACGATGGTCTTCGTGCTGCGGTAGTTCTGCTCCAGCTTGAAGATCTTGTGGTC
>JAHBUM010000221.1 GCA_019638075.1 Flavobacteriales bacterium
GCTGTGGGCCAAGAGCGAGGTGCCGCCGCACGTGCTGGTGATGACCGCCACACCCATCCCGCGCACGCTGGCGATGACGCTCTACGGCGATCTGGACACGAGCGTGATCGACGAGCTTCCGCCGGGCCGCAAGCCCATCCGCACGGTGCATCGCTTCGATAGTTCGCGCAACGCGGTCTTCGGGTTCCTTGAAGAGGAGATCGCCAAGGGGCGACAGGTGTACGTGGTGTATCCGCTGATCGAAGAGGGCGATCCAGAGAAGATGCAGGGCGTGGAACTGAAGGACCTCACCGATGGCTTCGAGAGCATCACGCGCCGCTTCCCCCTGCCGAAATACGCGGTGAGCATGGTGCATGGCCGCATGGATCAGGCCACGAAGGATTACGAGATGGCGCGCTTCAAGAAGGGCGAGACGAACATCCTCGTAGCCACCACCGTGATCGAGGTGGGTGTGGACGTGCCCAACGCGAGCGTGATGGTGATCGAGAACGCGGAGCGCTTCGGCCTTTCGCAGCTGCACCAGTTGCGCGGTCGCGTAGGCCGTGGCGCGGAACAGAGCTTCTGCATCCTGATGACCGGCGACAAGCTGGGCAACGACGCGCGCGAACGCATCAGCACGATGGTGCGCACCAACGACGGTTTCGAGATCGCCGAAACGGACCTTCGCCTGCGCGGGCCGGGTGATCTGATGGGTACCCAGCAGAGCGGCCTGCCCGAGCTGCACATCGCCGATCTGGTGGCCGATGCAGGGCTGCTTCAACAGGCGCGACAAGTGGCGATGCGATTGCTGGACAAGGATCCGAAGCTGGCCGATCCGAAGAACGCCCCCATCGCTGCTGAACTTGTGGAACGCAAGCGCGGAAAACCGCTGTGGGGGAGGATCAGCTGATGTAGTGCCCGTTGATCGCGGCCTCAGCGCACGGCACCGTAACGCACCGCCACCGCATCCGCCACGCGTTGCCCGTCCATCGCCGCGCTCACGATGCCGCCTGCGTACCCCGCGCCTTCGCCACAGGGGAAAAGCCCTTCCACCTGTACGTGCTGCATGGTGACCGGGTCGCGCGGGATGCGGACCGGCGAACTCGTGCGCGACTCCACCGCCACCACCACCGCTTCGTTCGTCCGGTAGCCACGGATCTTCTTCCCGAATTCCTTCAATCCGGCGCGCAGGCGGCCCGCCACTTCCGGTGGAAGCACCTCGTCCATGCTGTACGGCACGATGCCCGGCGGGTAGCTGCATGCGGGCAGGTCGCGCGAGACACGGCCGTTGATGAAATCGTCCATGCGCTGGGCCGGTGCGCTCTGCCGCATGCCTCCAGCCTTCCACGCGGTCTGTTCCATGCGGCGCTGGTAGTGCATGCTGGACAATGGATCGCCTTGGTGTTCGAGCTCATTCGCGGAAAGGCCCACCACGATGCCCGAGTTGGCGAAGGGGTTGTTGCGTTTGCTCGGGCTCCAGCCATTGGTCACCACCTCGCCGGGCGCTGTGGCACAGGGCGCGATGATGCCGCCGGGGCACATGCAGAACGAATACACGCCGAGCCCGTTGACCTGTTGCACCAAGCTGTAGCTGGCCGGTGGCAGGTACGGATCGCGCACGGTGCAGTGGTACATCGCCGCGTCGATGATGGATTGCGGATGTTCGATGCGTACGCCCAGTGCGAAGTCCTTCCGCTCGATGCGCACACCGTTCGCGTGCAGCAGCTCGAAGATGTCGCGCGCCGAATGCCCCGTGGCGAGCACCACCGCATCGGCATTGAACGTGCGCCCATCGGCTGCCTGCACGTCCCGTATGCGGCCTGCATCCACCTCGAACCGCGTCACACGCGTGTTGAAATGCACTTCGCCACCGGCGGCGATGATGGCCTCGCGCATCGCGGTGATGATGCCGGGCAGCTTGTTCGTGCCGATGTGCGGGTGCGCATCCACGAGGATGTCCGGCGAAGCGCCGAAGTGGACGAGCGTGCGCAGCACCGATGCGATGTCGCCGCGCTTGTGGCTGCGCGTGTACAGCTTGCCATCGCTGTAGGTGCCCGCGCCGCCTTCGCCGAAGCAGTAGTTGCTGTCCGGATCCACCACGTGCTCCTTGTTGATCGCGGCGAGGTCGCGTCGGCGGGCGCGTACATCCTTGCCACGCTCCAGCAGGATCGGGCGCAGGCCGTGTTCGATCGCCCGCAGTGCCGCGAACAGCCCGGCCGGGCCGCAGCCCACCACGATCACAGGCCGGGCGCCATGCACATCGGGCAGTTGCAGTGGTGGCTGTTCAACGTTCACCTCTTCATCGCTCACCTGCACGCGCAACCGGATCAGCGGGTGTTTGCTGCGCGCGTCTATCGAGCGTTTCAGCACATGCGCCGTACGGACGGCCTCAAGCGGGATCGCAGCGGCTTCGGCAGCGGCTTCGCGCACCAACACCGGGTCCGATGCCTCGCGGGGCGGTAAGGCGATGTCTACGGTGCGGTCCATGTGCGGTGCTCAGTTGTCGGTGGTCAGTTGTCAGTCTCCTTGATTGTCGCTCCTTGGTGGCAATGGCGTGGCGGACAACGTGATCACATTCCAAGTACCGCCACTGACAACTGACCACCGACAACCGCGCTTTACCCCTCGAACGTGAAGGTGAGCATCCACACCTTGGAGCGCAGGCTCTGGATCGGCGTGCTGAAGCGCGTGCCGTCATCCACCAGCAGGTTCGGTATGCCGAAGGCCGCTTTCAATTCGATGCCGAACTTGAAGTAGGTGAGGAACATGTCCATGCCGCCGCCCACTTCGGCTGCGTAATCGTACTTGTCCAGTTTCACCACGATCTCGTCGTCCAGTGCGTTGTTCACGTCCTTCTGGCTAGCCATGTCGATGCTGAACTTGCCGCCGCCGAGCAGGTACACCGCGAAGTTGTTGATGCGCGCGCTGCGGTATTTCAGCAGCAGCGGGAATTGGAGGTAGGTGCTCTCCACCGGCTTCTGGAAATACTTCGTGGTATTGTCGGCTTGGCGGAAGGAATAGGTCAGCAGGCGTTCCTGGAAGGAGAGGGTGGGGGAGAAGCGCAGGCTCAGGAAGGGGTTCACGTTGAGCGAGGCCAGCATGGTGAGGTCGAAGCCCGGTTGCCTGGCATGGCTCAGCACGAGCAGCGAATCGCGGAACGGGGCCTGCGGGTCCAGCGTCACCTGGAAGTCGCTCGTGTTGTAGCTCAGGTGGAAACCGAAGTGGAAACGGTGCAGATCGAAGTTGGGAAGGTTCTCCACCTTGATCCGCTTCTGGGCGACGGCGCCTCCTGTTGCGGCGATGAGCAGCAACGGGGCGAGGATGGAGCGCAGGATGGACGGCATCGGTAGAGGCAACGAAAGTAGGCGTCGATCCGTGTGTGGCTGCGCTATTTGCGTGTGGTGTACAGCGTGGCGATGCCGCCGGTGAGCGGCCTTGCCTTCGCTTCTCGGCCACCGGCCTGTGTCAGCATATCGAGGAAAGCCTGCCCTTCGGGGAAGGCATCCACGCTCTGGGGCAGGTAGGTGTAGGCGGCGCTGTCCTTGCTCACCAAGCGTCCCACGAAGGGCATCACGCGGTGGAAGTAGAAGCGGAACAACTGGCGCATGGGCGTACGCTGCGGCTTGGAGAATTCCAGCACGAAGAGCCTGCCGCCGGGATGCAGCACGCGCAGCATCTCGCGCAATCCCTTGTCCAAATCCTCATAGTTGCGCACGCCGAAGGCCACGGTAACGGCATCGAACGCGCCATCGGCGAAGGGCAGCGCGGCGGAGTCGGCCTGTTGTAAGGTGATGCGGTCCTGAAGGCCCTTCTGCTCCACCTTCACGCGGCCGTGTGCCAGCATGCCGTCGGAGATGTCCACGCCGGTCACATGCTTCGCGGCCTTCGTAGCCATGATGGCGAGGTCGGCGGTGCCTGTTGCCACGTCCAGCAGCTTCTCCACGGGCTCTGCGGCCACCATGCGGATCACTTTCCGCCGCCATCCCTGATCCACGCCCAGCGAGAACACGCGGTTCAGCAGGTCGTACTTCGGGCTGATCGCATCGAACATACGCTCCACCTGCTCGCGCTTGGAGCCATCGCTTTCGTAGGGTTTCACGCTCATGGCAGCAGGGTGGCTTGCGCGGCTTCGTGGCGGAAGCGTTCCACGTCGATGGGCACCGCGCCCACTTCCTCGCACACCAGCCCACCCGCGAGGTTGGACAGTGCGGCGATCCGGTCCAGCGGCAGCCCCTGCGCCAGTGCCAGCGTAGCCACCGCGATCACCGTATCACCGGCACCGCTCACGTCCACGATCTTGCGCGGGTGTGCGGCGATGTGGTGTTCGCCATCCGCATCATGCACATATACGCCGTGCTCGCTCAACGTCACCATGGTGGCGCTGTTGCCAAGCTCCTGTTCCAGGCGGCTTACGGCGGCGCGCACACTGGCGAGGTCGCTGCCGCGCACATCCACTTTCAATCCTTCGCGCAATTCCTTCACGTTGGGCTTGAACAGGGCCACGCCACGGTAGCGCAGGAAATTCTTCAGCTTCGGGTCCACCGCCACGGGGATGCCTGCCTGACCGGCGATCGCGAGCACGTGTTCGATGGTGTTCGCCGTCAGCACGCCTTTGTTGTAATCCTCCATCACGATCGCGGTGGGCTTGCGCCCGCTCACGATCCGCTCGATCCGTTGCAGCAGCGCGGCCTCATCCGCAGGGGAGAGGTCGTCGGAGGTCTCCTCATCCACGCGCACCACGTGCTGGTGCCCGCTGATCACGCGGGTCTTCACCGTGGTGGGCCGCTGTGGCGAACGCACCAGCCCCACATTGTCCAGCCCGGCATCAAGGAAGCAGCGTTCCAGATCCTGCCCGGCGGCATCGGTGCCGATGGTGCTCACCACCACGGGTGTGGCACCGAGCGTCTTCAGGTTCAGCGCCACGTTGGCGGCGCCGCCCAGCCGGGCGCTGCGCCGTTGCACATGCACCACGGGCACGGGTGCTTCGGGACTGATGCGGTCCACGCGGCCCCACAGGTAGGCATCCAGCATCACGTCGCCCACCACCAGAACGGTGGTGTTGCGCGCCTGTTCCAGGAAACGGTCCACGCCCGTGCTCATGCGCCTTTCAGTTGCGCGATGCCGCGTGCCACGCGGGCCATGGCTTCGGTGAGCTTGTCGTCGCTGGTGGCGTAGCTGATGCGCAGGGTGCCTTCGGCCCCGAACGATGCGCCTTCCACGAGGCTCACGCCCACGCTGTCGAGCAGGTACAGGCTCAGGTCCACCGAGCCTTTGATCGTGCGCCCGTCGATGCTCGCGCTCACATCGGGCAGCAGGTAGAACGCGCCCTGCGGCACATTGCAGC
>JAHBUM010000222.1 GCA_019638075.1 Flavobacteriales bacterium
GGAACAGTCTGTGCTCGATGGCACCGTAACGATGTATCATGGGTACAGACCGCGCGGCTGCAACAGCGACGCACAGGCTCCCAAAGGGAAGTGCGTGTATTTCCATGGCCGGGAGGACTGGATCCAATGGAACTACTCCGGGGAATTACTCCTCAAGTAGTTCCCTGTATGATCTTTACCCCATGCCCTACACGAAGATCCTCTTCTCCGTCACCGACGGCCTTGCCACCATCGCCCTGAACCGTCCGGACAAGCTCAACAGCTTCGACCGGGAAATGTCGCTGGAAGTGATCGATGCGCTGGACGCCTGCCTTCTGGACAAGGAAGTGCGTGCGGTGCTGCTCACCGGTGAGGGCCGTGCGTTCAGCGCGGGTCAGGACCTCGCCGAGGCCATTGCGCCGGACACCAGGATCGAGGACATCCTCACCACGCAGTACAACCCGATCGTGCGGCGCATCCGCAAGCTGCCCAAGCCTGTGGTGGCGGCCGTGAACGGCGTGGCCGCCGGTGCCGGGGCCAACATCGCCTTCGCCTGCGACCTCACATTGGCCGCCGAGAGCGCCAACTTCATCCAGAGCTTCATCAATATCGGCCTGATCCCGGATAGCGGCGGCACGTTCACCTTGCCTCGGATGGTGGGCATGCAGCAAGCCTTCGGACAGATGATCCTTGCGCCGAAGGTGAGCGCCAAGGAGGCCGAGGCCAAAGGCATGATCTGGCGCTGTGTGCCCGACAGCGAACTGCTGAACGAGGCCAATGCGCTCGCCGCCAAGCTGGCCCAGATGCCCACCAAGGCCATCGCCCTGACCAAGGAGGCGCTGAACCGCAGCGAGAAGAACGACCTCGACGGTCAGTTGGACGTGGAGAACGAGTTGCAAAGCCTCGCGGGGCGCAGCTACGATTACAATGAAGGCGTGAAGGCGTTCCTGGAAAAACGGAAGCCCGTGTACAAGGGGGAATGAGGGAACGCGTTACGGGTTGAACCCAAGTTGCGTGTTACGTGTTGATGGCACCGAACACGTAACGAGCGCAGGGCTTGTGCGTGGCCGAACCCGTAACGCATCCACCCGAAAAAGCGATAACGTCTTCCGACACTGCTCCCGATCTTCGCCGCATGCTCTTCAACACGCTCGAGTTCGCGCTCTTCTTCCCGGTGGTGTTCGTGCTGTATTGGTTCGTTACCAGAGGATCACTGCGGCTACAGAACGTGATGTTGCTCGCGGTGAGCTACTATTTCTACTCCTGCTGGGACCCGCGCTTCCTCCTGCTGCTCATCTTCTCCACGTTCCTCGACTATTTCAGCGGGTTGCAGATCCATCGCGTGCCCACCAAGGCCCTGAAAAGGACCTGGCTCATCATCAGCGTGGGCATCAACTTGGGCTTCCTCGGCGTGTTCAAGTACTACAACTTCTTCGCGGAGTCCTTCGCAAGCCTTGTCAGCAGTGTGGGTTTCGAGGCCCATCCCGTATTCCTCAGCGTGGTCCTGCCGGTCGGCATCTCGTTCTACACCTTCCACGGCCTCTCCTACGTGTTCGACATCTACTACGAACGCATAAAGCCCACCACCGATCCTGTTGATTATGCGCTGTTCGTGGGCTTCTTCCCCCTGCTGGTGGCCGGCCCCATCGAGCGGGCCACGCACCTTCTGCCACAGATCCAGCGGCCACGCCAGTTCGTACTGGCCAACGTGGTGGACGGCTGTAAGCAGGTGCTCTGGGGGCTGTTCAAGAAAGTGGTGATCGCGGACAATGCGGCGGAGTTCGTGAACCTGATCTTCGACGGGCATGCCGGATACGGCGGCAGCACACTGCTCTATGGCGCCATCCTGTTCGCCTTCCAGATCTACGGCGACTTCTCGGGCTATTCGGACATCGCGCTGGGTACGGCCCGGATCTTGGGGATCGAACTGCTCCAGAACTTCAACTTCCCCTATTTCTCGCGCGACATCGCCGAGTTCTGGCGGCGCTGGCACATCTCCCTTTCCTCGTGGTTCAGGGACTATGTGTACATACCGCTCGGAGGCAGCCGTGGCGGCACGTGGCTGAAGGTGCGGAACACCTTCATCATTTTCCTGGTAAGCGGCTTCTGGCATGGCGCCAACTGGACCTTCATCGCATGGGGCGCGCTGCATGCCTTGTACTTCCTCCCTGTGCTGCTGAGCGGAAGGAACCGCTCCAACATGAGCATCGTTGCGGAACACCGCGCGCTGCCGAGCCTGAGGGAAGCCCTCGGCATGGCCCTTACGTTCACCGCCGTGGTGGTGGCATGGGTCTTCTTCCGCGCGGCGGACCTAAGTCAGGCGTTCAGCTACTTGGGGGGGATGCTCTCCCCCACGCTGTTCAGCATGCCTGAGAAATTCTCCATGCGGCTGGCGGCTTTCATTGCTTTCTTCCTGCTGGTGGAGTGGGCAGGCAGGCGCGGGAAGTACGGGTTGCAGGGGATCGGGGCCACCTGGCCACGTGCGGCACGCTGGGCCTTGTACTATGCGATCATGTTCCTGATCTTCCGCTTCACCGGGAAGAGCGAAACGTTCATCTATTTCCAGTTCTGATGGCGACCTTCCTCAAACGGCTCACGTTGTTCATGGTGCTCCCGTTCACCATCCTCATCGTTACGCTGTACAGTGCCGATGGGCGCACCGATCCGTTCTACCTCCGCTTCACCACACCCCGGCAGGCAAGCATGGTGCTGGGCACATCGCGTGCCGCCCAAGGCATCCAGCCCCAAGTGCTCGACAGCATCCTGAACGCCGGCGGGCACGCTGTGCGCTCCTTCAACTACGGCTTCGCGATCGGCTACTCGAACTACGGCAAGGCATACTACGAGAGCATCCGCAAGAAGCTCGACCCCGATGCCCGCAACGGTGTTTTCGTCCTTGCGGTGGACCCTTGGAGCATCGCTGGCGACAAGAAGACCATCCGCTCCGGGAAGGAGGAAGTGGATGGCACGTTCATAGCCACGCTCGCCTGCGTTCACATGGACCCCAATGTGGAATACCTGCTGAAAGAGTATGACAAGCCGCTATTGAACATCATCCTGCCCGACCCGCGAAAGGAGGATGACCGGTTGACGTTGCACAAGGACGGGTGGCTCGAGACCGACCTCGACCTTTCCGCGCAGGCTGTCGCCGAAAGGACCAGCAGGAAAGTGGATGAATACCGGAACACACGCCTGAAGAACATGCTGCCTTCGGCATGGCGGCTGGGCTATCTGGGCATGACCATCGACCTCTTGAAGGAGCATGGCACGGTGCTGCTGGTGCGGCTGCCGATACACAGCAGCATACTGCGGATAGAGGACGAAATGATGCCCGGATTCGATGGCGTGATGCAACGGCTGGCACAGGAAAAGAACGTGCGCTACCTGAAAATACCCGCAGACGACAAAGCATGGACCTTTACCGATGGCAACCACCTGGCCCCCGCGGATGGTGCGCGGGTGACCCGCCTGATCGGACAGGAATTGCTGAAGAACGGCCTGTGAAGGCGGCTGGGAACGAGGAATGCGTTACGGGTTGAACCCAAGTTACGTGTTGGTGGCACCGAACACCCAACACGTAACGAGCGCAAGGCTTGTGCGTGGCCGAACCCGTAACGCATTCCCGTCAACTCCGCGACCATCGGTTCTTCCCTTCCCGCTCCCGATCTTCGCCGCACGCCTTGGCAACAGCTACGGCGCGTAACACATGGATAGCACTATGAAGATCGCCGTGATCGGCGCAGGCACCATGGGCAGCGGCATCGCCCAGGTGGCGGCCCAAGCCGGACATGACGTGATCCTTTTCGATACCCGCCGCGAAGCCGTGGACAAGGCGCTGGCTGGGCTGCACAGAACGCTGGATCGGCTGGTAGAGAAGGGCAAGCTCACCGCCGATGCCGCCAACGCCATCCACCAACGCATCAGGCCCGCTTCCGACCTGAAGGAACTTGCGGGCAGCGGCTTGGTGATCGAGGCCATCATCGAAGACCTCGGCATCAAGAAGAAGCTCTTCGCGGAGCTGGAAAATGTGCTCGGCCCCGGCGCCGTGCTCGCCACCAACACCTCGTCGCTGAGCGTCACCGCCATCGCAGCGGCATGCGCAAGGCCCGAGCGGGTGATCGGCATGCACTTCTTCAACCCCGCGCCCCTGCTGCCTTTGGTGGAAGTGGTGCCCGGCTTGGCGACCGACGCCGGGCTCGCACCGCGCATGTACGCCCTGATGCAGGCATGGAGCAAGACGCCGGTGATCTGCAAGGACACGCCCGGCTTCATCGTGAACCGCGTGGCCCGGCCGTTCTACGGGGAGGCGATCCGCATCTACGAAGAGGGCATCGCCGACATGCCCACGATCGATGCGGCCATGAAGAGCGCCGGCTTCAAGATGGGGCCGTTCGAGTTGATGGACCTGATCGGCAACGACATCAACTTCACCGTGACCAAGACCGTGTGGGAAGCCTTCTTCTTCGATCCGCGCTACAAGCCGAGCTTCACCCAGCAGCGGCAGGTGGAGAGCGGAAGGCTGGGGCGAAAGAGCGGGCGCGGCTATTATATGTATGACGCGAACGGGGCGATCCTGCCTCCAACCTCTCAAACCTCCGCAGGGTCTCTCGCAGAGGACCCTGCGGTTCAAAGACGTGCAGCCGCAGGGTCCCTTTCAGGAGACCCTGCGGAGGTGAAGGTCATCGTGGACCGCATCCTCGCCATGCTCATCAACGAGGCCGCCGATGCGCTCTTCTGGAAAGTGGCCTCAGCACAGGACATCGACCTTGCCATGACCAAGGGCGTGAACTATCCGGCGGGCCTGCTGGCGTGGGCCGATCAACAAGGGGCCGGGCATTGGCTGGAAAAGCTCGAAAGCCTTCAAGCCGAATACGGCGAGGACCGCTACCGGCCTTCGCCCCTGCTGCGGCGGGCGGCGCGGGAGAGCA
This sequence comes from Flavobacteriales bacterium, assembly GCA_019638075.1. Taxonomy (GTDB): domain Bacteria; phylum Bacteroidota; class Bacteroidia; order Flavobacteriales_F; family PHOS-HE28; genus PHOS-HE28. The sequence continues at coordinate 4,908 of JAHBUM010000222.1, forward strand.
GGCCGCTGACATCGTATTGAGGCGGACACAACGACATGACGTTCGTCATGTTTCGTTGGTAAAAGTGGCGTATTGGTCGAAAAGATCCATGTATTTTCCATGGGAATAAAATTCTCCTTTCCTTTGCAGCCCAAACAATCAAAAACAACATGAATTCCCCCGTTCTGTCCGTTGTCGCTCTGGCAGCCGTAGCCCTCGTAGCCTGCGGTCCCAGCGAAGCCGAGATCAAGGCCCAGAAAGAGAAAGCGACGGCCGATAGCATCGCTGCTGCCGCCGCTGCCGAGCATGCGTACACCGTTGATGCCGCTGCCAGCGCCATCAACTGGTCCGCCAAGGTGACGGGACCGGCCCCTTATGGCCACAGCGGCACCCTCGCCTTCAACAGCGGTTCCTTCA
>JAHBUM010000223.1 GCA_019638075.1 Flavobacteriales bacterium
CTCATGGCATGCAGGGCGTTGAAGCCGCCCACGCCCGCCTCATAGATCGCCGCCTCGCTGCCACCCGTTACCACGGCCACACAGGTGCCGAGGCGGATGTAATTGAAGGCGTCGATCATGGAGTTGTTGCTGCTGGCGCAGGCGCTGGCCGTCACGTAGCTCGGCCCGCGCAGCACGTTGCGCATGCTGATGAGGCCCGCCGCGCTGTCCGCGATCATCTTGGGGATGAAGAACGGGTTGAAGCGCGGGGTGCCATCACCCTTTCCGAAACCGATGCACTCGTCCTGAAAGGTCTTCAGCCCGCCGATGCCGCTGCCCCAGATCACGCCGATGCGGTCGCGGTCCTCCTTGTCCAGGTCCAAGCCGCTGTCCTTGATGGCCTCATCGGCGCAGACCACGGCGAACTGAGTGTAGGGGTCCATCTTGCGGGCCTCCTTGCGGTCTATGAAGTCTTCGGGGTTGAAGCCCTTCACCTCGCAGGCGAACCGCGTCTTGAACTTGCTGGCGTCGAAGCGCGTTATGGGCGCAGCTCCGCTACGGCCGCTCACCAAGCCCTCCCAGTACTCCTTGAGGGTGTTCCCGAGGGGAGTGAGCGCGCCCAGACCGGTGACGACCACGCGTCTGAGCTGCATGCGGCGCGTGGGTTACTTCGCGTTCTTCTCCACGTAGTCCACAGCCTGACCCACGGTCTGGATCTTCTCGGCTTGGTCATCGGGGATGGCGATGTTGAACTCCTTCTCGAACTCCATGATGAGCTCGACGGTATCGAGGCTGTCAGCGCCAAGGTCGTTCGTGAAGCTCGCTTCAGGCGTGACTTCGCCCTGATCCACTCCGAGCTTGTCCACGATGATGGCGATGACCCTTGACTTGATATCCGACATGTCCGTGCGTTGTTGGTTGAACAGGGTGCAAAGAAAGACAATTTCCATACGCGCAACAGCGGGGCGGGTCGGCAGCCCCCACCGTGTTATCCCACGGCCTTTGTTCATGGTTCGGGGGATCGGCTTGTAATTGGACTGGGCAAAGGGCGGTTAGCAGGGCGGGGATAGGGCCAAGAGCAGGAACAGTTGGCAGGGGCAAGGGCAGGTGGCATTGCTCCTGCCCCTGCCAACTGTTCCTGCTTCCAGCCGATCTTCGCACCCGTTGAACATGGTCCGGATCGCCATCCTCGCCTCGGGCAGCGGCACCAATGCCCAGCGCCTCGTGGAGCACTTCAAGGGGCACACTGCGGCTGAAGTGGCCCTGATCGGGTGCGATCAGCCGCAGGCCGGGGTTATTCAGCGTGCGTGGGACCTTGGTGTGCCGCTGTACCTCTTCAATGGCACCCAACTGCGCTCCGGCGATGTGCTGCGCGAGTTGCAGGGCCAGCGGATCGAACTGGTGGTGCTGGCCGGTTTCCTGCGCCTGATCCCGGTGGAGATGGTGGCGGCCTATCCGCAGCGCATCATCAACATCCACCCCGCGCTGCTGCCCAAGTACGGAGGCAAGGGCATGTACGGCCACCACGTACACGCGGCGGCGATCGCGGCCGGTGAGGCGGAAAGCGGCATCACCATCCACTACGTGAACGAGCGGTTCGATGAAGGGGCGCACATCGCGCAGTTCGCATGCCCGGTGCTGGCCGGTGACACACCGGAGGCCCTCGCCGCGCGGATCCACGGGCTGGAGCATGCGCACTATCCACGGGTGGTGGAGGAGATCGTGTCCGGCCTTGTTCCGGCCGTGGGTTAGGCGCTTCGCACTTTTGCGGCATGATCGACCTCGGCGAGATCGGCAGGGCCTTCCTCATCCTCTTCGCGGTGATAGACGTGGTGGGCAGCATACCCATCGTGTTGCAGGTGCGCGAGAAGGCGGGCCGTATCTACCCGGCGCGCGCGGTGCTCGTGAGCCTCGGCATCATGATCTCCTTCCTCTATCTGGGCGAAGGCATCCTCAACCTGCTGGGCATCGATGTGCGCTCGTTCGCCGTGGCCGGTGCGCTGGTGCTGTTCTTCATCGCGCTGGAGATGATCCTCGGTGTGCGCCTGTTCAAGGAGGATCTTTCAGCCCCCGGCCTCACCGACGGCAAGGACGACAACAAGGTGTACAGCGTGGTGCCCCTCGCCTTCCCGGTGATCGCGGGTGCGGGCAGCATCACCACCATCCTGTCGCTGCGCGCGGAATTCCAATCGGTGAACATCCTCATCGCCATCCTGCTGAACATGGTCCCGGTGCTGTTGGTGCTGCTGCTCACCTCGCGCATCGAGCGCTTACTGGGCCGCGTGGGCCTCATCATCATCAAGAAGGCCTTCGGGGTGATCGTGCTCGCCATCGCGGTGAAATTGTTCGCGGCGAACATCACGCAATTGTTCCCCCATTCCTGAAAAAGGGGAACGTATTTCGTTCTTTGCCCTCCTCGCAAGTCGCATGAAGATCACCATCCACACCGACGGCGCCGCCAGTGGCAATCCCGGACCGGGCGGCTATGGCGCTGTGCTGGAAAGTGGCCCGCACCGCAAGGAATTATGGGGCGGCTACCGGCGCACCACCAACAACCGCATGGAGCTGATGGCCGTGATCGCCGCGCTGGAGGCGTTGAAGGCTCCCGGCATGGACGTGCTGGTGGTGAGCGATAGCAAATACGTGGTGGATGCCGTGGAACAGGGCTGGCTCTTCGGCTGGGAGAAGAAACGCTGGGCCAAGGTGAAGAACCCCGACCTGTGGAAGCGTTTCCTACAGATATACCGCCAGCACACGGTGAAGTTCCAGTGGATCCGCGGACACAACGGGCACCCGCTCAACGAACTGTGCGACAAGCTCGCCGTGGCCGCGCGCAACCAAAGCGTGCTGGCGGTGGATGAGGGGTATGAGGAGGCGAAGGAGGGATTGTTCGACGCGTAAGCCTATCACGGGAACCAGCGGTACACCTCGCGCCTATGCAGGAAACGCACAAGTTGGACCGTGTCTCCTTCCACGAACACGCCGAGCCTGAAGTCGCCCACGCGGATGCGGAATGCTTTTGAGTGCCCTTTCATCTTCTTCACATGAGGCACCTGCTGGATGTTCCCGGCCGCCTCAATAGCCAACAATACCAGTTTCAGGCGCTGTCTCAGCTTGGCGTCGGGGATCGCATCGATGTCCCTCGAGAAACTACGTAGCGGGTCGAGCCGCATCAGCGGGAGAGCTTGCGCATGATGGTCTCTCGCGACACGCGTTTCGTGCGGTCCGAAGCGAGCATCGCCATCAGTAGGCCAAGATCCTCCAATTCGTCCTGCGGGATCTCCTTCGCCTCAAGCCCATGCGACCGGAGGAGCTCTTCCAGCGAACGACGATCCCGTGCCGCCTTCGCCCTGACCACAACGAAACCACTGCCCTTGGTGCTCATGCCCCAAAGCTACACCACACCCGCAGCATACAGCCAACCGCGGGGAACCTATCTTTCCGCCCTCCGAGTTGGCCATGTAGGTCCGAGCGGAGCCGAGGACATGGCCAAACTCCACGCCACCATCAACGCCAAGGAAGAAGCCATCGTGCTGGAGCGCACATCACCCGCTGCGCCGTGGACACCCGCTGGTGAGAACAGTGCCGACCTTGTGCGCAACGGCCCTTCGGCCTTCAGCTTGGTGCGCAACGGCCGCAGCCACCGCGTGCTGGTGCTGAAGGAAGACCGGGAGAACGGCACCGTGCGCCTGCGGATCGGTGCGCACACCTACACCGTGCAATTGGAGGACGACCGCTCGCGCCTGATGCACACGCTGGGGCTGGACAAGGCCGCCACCAAGGTGAAGGAGATCAAGGCCCCGATGCCCGGCATGGTGCTCAACATCCTCGTGAAGCCCGGCGATACCGTGAAGAAGAACGACCCCATCCTCGTGCTGGAAGCCATGAAGATGGAGAACATGCTGAAAGCCCCCGGCGATGCCACCGTGGCTACCGTGCATGCCGAGAAGGGCAAAGCTGTGGAGAAGGGGCAGTTGCTGGTGAGCTTTTCGTAGCAGCCGTCAGTTGTTCGTTGTCAGACTTCGTGGTGAGTGGGCCTGCTCCACAACGAACGAGTGCCGCTGACCTCGGACAGCCCTATCTCTTCCGGGCCGCTTCGATATCGGCCACTACGTTGCGCAGCGTCTTCGTATCGATGCTGGCCTGGTCGGACTTGTGGTAGATCGTAAGCAAGTAGACCTCCCCGTCGGCTGTTACGAGATAGGTTATCACCCAGGCACCACCGCTCCGTCCTTTGCCCTTGCTGGCGATCGCCAAACGCACCTTGTACAAGCCTCCGCCCAAGCTCGTACCGCTGTCGGGGTTTTCGGCAAGTTGGGTATCGAGGTCGGCGAGGTCCGTTCCAAGTGAGCGATACCGCTTGGAAAGCCGTTTCGCCTCCTTCTTGAACCGAAGTGTGGGAATGACCTTATAGCTCACGCAGGAACTCGGTCAGGCTTTGTTTCTTCAGCTTGCCTTTGCGCATCAGATCGACCTCGCGCAGTGCTTCGGTGAGCGTGGACCGCATCTTCATCATCTGCTCGTAGCGGGTCGCCTTGTCCACGAGCTTGTGCCATTCCTCCACAGGCACTTGGACGGCCTCCAACTTGCCGTTGGCATCGTTCAGATAGCGAAGCGGTACCCTCATGATGCCCAAAGATAGGCCCGTAACGATGGCTTACCTTCGGCCCATCATTTATTCGTTCACGATGGACCGCAAACAATTCCTTTCCCGTTCGCTGAAAGCCTCCATCGGAGCGCTCGTGGCCGGACCCGTGCTGGCGAACGCCGCCGCATGCAACAGCGTAGGCGAGAGCGACACATCGGGAAGTGATGCCTCTGGATCGGACACGGCCGCCGCGCCCGCCCTTCAACTGACGCAGATCGCGCTGCCCTACGCCTACAACGCGCTGGAGCCTGCCATCGACGCGCAGACGATGGAGATCCACTACACGAAGCACCACGCGGCCTACGTGAAGAACGTGAACGAGGCCATCGCGGCGGAAGGTGTGGTGGCGAAGGACGAGGCGGATCTGCTGGCGCGCATCAGCGGCTTCAGTGCCAAGGTGCGCAACAACGCCGGCGGCACGTGGAACCACAATTTCTTCTGGCAGGTGATGGACGCCGGTGGAAAGGGCTCTCCTGAAGGAAAAGTACTCGATGCACTGAACGCGGGCTTCGGTTCATTCGACAAGTTCAAGGAGGTGTTCACCGATGCGGCCATGAAACGCTTCGGCAGCGGCTGGGCATGGCTGGTGGAGCGCAACGGCGAGCTCGCCATCGGCTCCACACCGAACCAGGACTGCCCGTTGATGGACGTGAGCGAACTAAAAGGTAAGCCCCT
>JAHBUM010000224.1 GCA_019638075.1 Flavobacteriales bacterium
ATTGAGGCGGGCGAGATCAATATCGCCGTTGCTGGGTGTGTGGGCCTGCATGCGGCACGGCAGCAGGGCAAGCAGGGTGCAAATGAGAACAGGGCGGATGCGGGGGAGCATGGTCAATGAGGTTTCGGAACTCAAGGGGAGCAATGTTATCAGTTTGGGGAGAGGCATGCAAGTCGGACAGGCGGCCCGCCTATCCGACAGGTCACCCCGCCTCCGCCTTCAGCTTTTCCGTGCGCTCGGCGAGTTGCAGCGCCTCGATCATCTCCTGCAGATCGCCGTTGATCACCTGGGGCAGGTTGTGTACGGTGAATTCGATGCGGTGATCGGTCACGCGGCTCTGCGGATAGTTGTAGGTGCGGATCTTGGCGCTGCGATCGCCGCTGCTCACCTGGCTCTTGCGCTGGGCGGCCACGGCGGCTTCCTGCTCGCGCACCTTGTCCTCGTACAACTTGGTGCGCAGCATCTGCATGGCCTTCATGCGGTTGCCGAGCTGGCTGCGTTCGGTCTGGCACATCACCACGAGCCCGGTGGGGATGTGGGTAAGACGCACCTTGGTCTCCACCTTGTTCACGTTCTGGCCACCGGCGCCGCCGCTGCGTGCGGTCTCCATCTTCACATCGCTCTCCTTCAGGTCCACATCGGTCTCTTCGGCCTCGGGCAGCACGTTCACCGTGGCTGCGCTCGTGTGGATGCGGCCGCTGGCCTCGGTGGCTGGGACCCGTTGCACCCGGTGTACGCCAGCCTCGAACTTCAGCACGCCGTACGCGCCTTCGCCGATCACGTTGAAGACCACTTCCTTGTAGCCACCCACGGTGCCCTCGCTCACGTCGGCCACCTCCACCTTCCAGCCCAGGCCCTCGCAATACCGGGTATACATGCGGTAGAGATCACCGGCGAAAAGGCTGGCTTCGTCGCCACCGGTCCCGGCGCGCACTTCCACCGTGCAATTGCGGGCGTCGTTGGGGTCCTTCGGCACCAGCATCAGGCGCACCTCCTCCTCCATCGCTTCGATGGCCGTACGGCTTTCGTCGCGCTCGGTGCGGGCCATATCGAGCATTTCAGGATCCTTCTCGGTGCGCAGGATCTCGTCGGCACCGGCCAGATCATCGTGCAGCCGCTTGAAACGCTGGAAGGCCAGCGTGATGGGCTCCAGATCGCGGTAGCTGCGGTTCAGCTCCACAAAACGCTTCTGGTCGGCGATCACGCTGGGGTCGGCGAGCTGCTTGCCGATCTCTTCGCGACGATCGTACAGGGCGGAGAGTTTGGAGAGGAGGTCTGACATGGGGAGGAACACGTCCGCAGATGGCGCGGATCTCGCAGATGAATGCCTGTTGTAGACGGGCGCTTAATGGTAGATGAAGGTGCCGTACGGGCTGGTGAGGACGACCTCCTTCGTTGGAGCGGTTTCCACCCGGCCGATGACCCTGGCTTCGATGCCGAAGGACTTCGAGATGGCGATGATCTCCTGCGCGCGGGCTTGTGGGACGTAGAACTCCAGGCGGTGCCCCATGTTGAAGACCTTGTACATCTCCTGCCAGCTTGTGCCGCTCATGCGCTGGATCGCCTCGAAGAGCGGTGGTATCGGCAGTAGATCATCCTTGATGATGCGCAGGGCATCCACGAAGTGCAACACCTTGGTCTGTGCGCCACCGCTGCAATGCACCATGCCGTGCACCTCGGCACGCATCGCTTGGAACACCGCGTTCACCACCGGCGCGTATGTGCGCGTGGGCGAGAGCACGGCCTTGCCGAAGTCGAGGGGCGTACCCGGCAGCGGATCGGTCAATGCGGCCTGACCGCTGTACACGAGTTCTGCTGGTGTGCCGGGATCGTACGTTTCGGGGAAGGCCGAAGCCAGTTCCCTGGCGAACACATCGTGCCGGGCGCTGGTGAGGCCGTTGCTGCCCATGCCTGCATTGTAGCCATCCTCGTAGGTCGCCTGTCCGTAGCTGGCCAGCGCCACGATCACATCACCGGCCTGGATGCGGGCGTTGTCGATCACCTGGTCGCGGCGCATGCGGCACACCACCGTGCTGTCCACGATAACGGTGCGCACGAGATCGCCCACATCAGCCGTCTCCCCACCCGTGCTGCGGATCCCGATGCCGAGATCGCGCATGCGTTGCAGGAAGGCTTCGGTACCTTCGATCAACGCCGCGATCACCTCGCCGGGTATCAGGCGCTTGTTGCGGCCGATGGTGCTGCTGAGGAGGATGTTGTCCGTGGCGCCCACGCAAAGCAGGTCATCCAAATTCATCACGATGGCGTCCTGCGCGATGCCATGCCACACGCTGATGTCACCGGTCTGCTTCCAATACGCATAAGCCAGCGCGCTCTTCGTTCCAGCGCCGTCGGCGTGCATCACGATGCAGTGGTCGGCGCTGCCGGTGAGCTCATCAGACACCACCTTGCAGAACGCCTTCGGATAAAGGCCCTTGCCGATGTTGGCGATGGCTTTATGGACATCCTCCTTGCCGGAGGAAACGCCGCGCTGGGCGTAGCGGTCGGAACTCATGGGTCTAAATGAAGAAGAGCATCCACCTACCGGCGGATGCTCTTCCGTTCAAGGTCGTAGCTAATTGGCTTTGGGTACGAAATCGTAGCCCAGCACTTTCAGGTCGGTACGGCGGTTGCGCTGGTGCGCTGCTTCCTGTTCCTCCTTGGTCGCCATCTTCTTGATCACGTCCATGGCAATGATCGGCTCATCGGAACCGCGGCCAACGGGCACCAAGCGAGCGGGGTCGATGCCGCGCTGGATCAGGTAGTTCACGCAACTCTGCGCACGCAGCTGGCTCAGTTCCTTGTTACCGCCTTTGTATGTACGCGTGGGGCGGGCATCCGTGTGTGAGCGCAGTTCCACCACCAGGGTCGGGTTGTCCACCAAGGTCTGGTAGGCGATCTCCAGCGAATCCTTGCCTTCGGGACGCAGATCGAACTTATCTACGTCGTAGATCACACTGGGAAGGTTCACCACACCACCTTTCGCGGCTGGTTGCAGGAAATACTCCTTCACGAAGGTGGTGCTTTCGTTCAGGCCCACCGTGGTGATCTGATCCTTCACCACCAAGTAGCCCTCCTTCTCGGCAAGGATGCTGTAGCTGGCGTTCTCCTTGATGTAGCGGTCGTTGCCGTTCTCCACGAAAGCGAAGCCGCCGTTGTCATCGGTGATGGCGCTGAAGTTGCTGCCATCGGTACCCACCACGCTGACCTTGGCACCGGGCAGCGGCTGGCCTGTGAGCTTGTCATAGGTAGTGCCCTGTAGAGCGAAGACCATGTTGGGCATGTGGAAGCTCCAGATGTCGTCCTGCCCCTTTCCGCCCGGACGGTTGCTGGTGAAGAACCCACGGTCCTCGTCGCCTTGGAAGCTGATGCCGAAATCGTCGGACGAACTGTTGATGGGCGACTTCATGTTCTCCACGCCCGTCCACGTCTCACCCGACTTCGCAGCGCGGAAGATGTCCATGCCGCCCATGCCAGCACGACCGTTGGAGGCGAAGTAGAGATTGCCGTCGTTATGGAGGAAGGGGAACATATCGTCCTTGGCGCTGTTCACCTCGCCCAAGTTCACCGGGCTACCGGTGGGCATGCCATCCTTGTTCAGCTTCACCATATAGAGGTCCTTGCCACCCTTGTGGCCGGGCCACTTCATGTCGCTGGCGAACACGAGCACATCGTCATCCTTGGAAAGGGCGGGGTGGCCGATGGTGATGGTGTCGTTCTTGTCGGGGCGCAGGGCCAGTTTCACCGGCTCGGCGTAGTTGTTACCCACCTTCTTGCTCACCCAGATGTCGCAGCCGAACACCTTCTTCTTCTCCATGGGGCAGCGGGTGAAGTACATCATGGTGCGCTTGCTGTTGAAGATGGGCGCACCCTCGTTGCCGGTGGTGTTGATGGCGATGGGCAGTTTGGTGGGTTCGCTCCACTTCCCGAGGCGGTCGCGCGTGCTGGTGAAGAGGTCGCTGAAGCTCTCGCCGATGATCTGGTCCGTTTCGGTGCCGGTGGCTCCGGGGCGCGTGCTGGTGAAGACGATGAGCTGATCTTTCTTATCACCGAAGGCCGGGGTGAAGTCGTATTGCGGGGTATTCAGCAACACTTCAGGGGCCACACTGTAGCGGGTGGGGGAATCCTTCCACTTCTGGGCCTGCTGGCTTTCTGCGATACCCGCATCGGCACGGGCATCACCCGGCTTCTTCTCCTTGAAGCGGTTGTACGCAGCGATGGCCTCGGCGTATTTGCCTTCCTGCTTCAGCATGTCGCCGATGTACAGGTAGGTGACCGGATCGGCGTACTGGGCCTTGTTGGCCTTGTCGTACCATACGGCGGCCTGCTGGGCATCACCCAACGCGCGGTAGGCCTCGCCCACCTTGAAGATGAGGCCCGCTTTCACACTGGCGGTGCGCTCGCTGGTGTAGGCCTTCTTGTACAGCTCGATGGCGTTGAAGTAGAAGCCTTTCTTGAAGGCATCATCAGCCTCTTCCGCGAGCTTTCCTTGAGCTGCGGCCGTGGAGGCGAAAACGATGCTGACGAACAGGCTGGCAAGGAGTTTCCTTGTGGTCATCTCGTGCGTGTGGGTGAGAGGTCGGTTTTCCGGTTCCGGGCGAAGATAAGCAGATCCCGAAATGGCAAACGCAACGATCGGCCGGAACGTTCACATCGGCCTTGTGGGAATTGTTCCGAGAAAGGGGTAGTTGGCAGGAGCAGGAGGCAATGCTCCTGCCAACTGCTACTGCCCTCCCCTACCGGGTGAACATGATCTCGCGCATCTTGGGCAGGGGCCACAATTCATCGTCCACCAGCAACTCCAGTTTGTCGCTGTGGTAGCGGATGCGGTCGAAGAAGGGCTTCACCCCGTCGCAGTAGGCGATGGCCTTTTCGCGGGTATCCTCCAGATTGTTGGCCTTCTTGCGGGCCTCGGTCATTTCCTCCACCAAGGTCACGATCCGGCCGATGTGCTCGCTGATCTCCTCTATCAACTTTATCGGAATGGCACCCGCCTTCTTCGCTTTTTCGGCCCCGAGCACTTCGCGCAGGCCGCGTACGTTCTCCAACAGCCGGTTCTGGTAGGCTATGGCGGTGGGCACGATGTGGTTCTGCGCCAGATCGCCGCAGACGCGCCCTTCGATCTGCAGCTTCAGCACGTAGCTGTGCAGTTCGATCTCGTGGCGGGCCTCCATCTCCA
>JAHBUM010000225.1 GCA_019638075.1 Flavobacteriales bacterium
TCTTCGCCCGGTGGATCAATTCATCGCCCTTCTGCGTGCCGGGGCGTGTCAGCTTCGCATCCACCCATGTGTTCCGCAGGCCGCTCACCAATGCGTTCGTCAACGCGTCCGGGTAGCCGAGGTCGCGGAAGAGGCCATCGCTGCCCGTGGTGATGCGCGTGCCATCGGCCTTGCCAAGATCGGGGCGGTCGCCCAACGCCATGTTCACGGTGCCCACCGGTACCAATTGGCGTTGCACATCGGCAGGCGCTTCCTTGTAGAGGTTGGCGGAATAGCTTGTGGTCGGCATCTCGTACAGCGCCGGGCTCTTGCGGTCCACGATGTAGGGGATGCCCAGCAGCATGGCATCGGCGAAGAGCACGCCGTTGTCCATCCGGGGGCGTACCGAGAAGGTGTTAGGGCCATAGCCGCTCTTGCGCACTTCGAAGTTCACCTCCCGGCCGTCCGCAGGGTCGTACACGTAGCGGAACGGCGTGGTGCCGCGCTGGCTCCCGTTCACGAACACGGTGGCCTCCGGCGGATCGGAAAGCACTTCCAAGCCGGGGTCCTTGCTGTTAAGGATGGAGGCGCAGCCGGTAAGCAACGCTGCGAACGGTAGCACCAGGAGGGCGCTTGAGGATCTCATGGCGGGCAAGTTGGGAAAGAAGTGCGGTTCTATCACGAACGGTGATGCGGCTGGGTACATACCTCTTCTGCGAGGAGACCTTGAACCTGCGTAGGGGTCTCCTGCCTTGCTACGCCGGAGCGGCTTCGCGAGGGCGAAGAAAGGGATCTGCGCTCTTCGCATGGGAAGCGCAGGCTCCTCTTCGAGAGACCCGGCGCAGGTCTGGGTCCTGTTCAAAATGAAAGACCCCGCTCGTGCGGGGCCTTGTCGTTCCTGTTGGCCGACCAGGGCTCGAACCTGGACTCTTCTGAACCAAAATCAGACGTGTTGCCAGTTACACCATCGGCCAATACCGCTTTGGCTGGCACCAAAGCGGCGCAAAAGTAAACGATCCGAGCATGCGGCCAAACGCCGGGCGTGTCCCAGCCGGGAGTTATCGGTATTTTCGCCGCCCATACCCTCTGCCTTCCGGCTGAACGTGTGGCCCTTACCGCATTCCCGACCCCTTCCGCATGAACTATAAGAAGCTGAACATCATCACGGGCTGGCTGGGGTTCCTCGTGGCGACCTGGACCTATGTATCCACCATCGAGCCCACGGCCAGCTTCTGGGATTGCGGTGAATTCCTGGCCACGGCCAACAAGTTGGAGGTGGGCCACCCGCCGGGCGCGCCCCTGTTCATGATGATCGGCCGTGTGGCCAGCGCGTTCGTCTCGCCCGAGAACGTGCCGGTGGCCATCAACACGCTGAGCGCATTGTGCAGCTCGCTCACCATCCTCTTCCTCTTCTGGACCATCACGCACATGGCCCACAAGCTGGTGACGCGCAACGAGAAGGAGCTGAGCATGGGCGGCCTCATCGCCATCCTCGGCAGCGGCGTGGTGGGCGCGCTGGCCTACACGTGGAGCGACACCTTCTGGTTCAGCGCGGTGGAAGCGGAAGTGTACTCCATGTCCTCGCTCTTCACGGCGGTCACGTTCTGGGCCATCCTGAAATGGGAGAACGTGGCGCACGAGGCGCACAGCACGCACTGGCTCATCCTCATCTGCTACCTGTTGGGCTTGGGCATCGGCGTACAGCTGCTGGCGTTGTTGTGCATCCCGCCCATCGCCATGGTGTACTACTTCAAGCGCTACGAGACCACACCCAGAGGCATCATCACGGCCTTCGTGATCAGCGCCATCATCCTGGGCACTATCCAGGCCGTGATCATCCCCGGTGTGGCCAAGCTGGCCGGCAGGTTCGAGCTGCTCTTCGTGAACGACCTCGGTCTGCCCTTCAATACCGGGAACCTCTTCTACTTCCTGCTGCTGGCCACGTTGATCGTCCTCGGCCTGCGGTGGACGCAGCGCACCGGCCGCGTGATCGCCAACACGGTGATCCTGGGCGTCACCGTGATCCTCGTCGGTTACAGTACGTATGCCATGACGGTGATCCGCAGCCTGGCCAATCCGCCCATCGACGAGAACAACCCGGAGAACGTGTTCAACCTGGTGAGCTACCTGAACCGCGAACAGTACGGCGACCGCCCGCTGCTGATCGGCCAGTTCTGGGATTCGCCCTACTCCAGCGAGCGCAAGGATGGCACGCCCGTATACACCGCCGTGTACCGGATCGAGAAGGACGGCCGCTTGGTGAAGAACGAGTACGACGGCTGGAGCGCGGAGCATTTCGTGGAGGAGAACCCCGGCCACACGATCGACCATGCGTACGTGATCACCGATGCGCGCAAGGGCTCGGAAGTGGTGTACGAACCGGAGTTCACCATGCTGTTCCCGCGCATGTACAGTTCGCAGCGCAGCCACGTGGATGCGTACAAGGAATGGAGCGATTTCAAGGGCCGCCCCATGCGCGCCACCGACCGCGAAGGCAAGCCCACGGTGATCTACAAGCCCACCTTCGGCGAGAACTGGAGCTTCTTCGCGAACTACCAGATGAACTGGATGTACTGGCGCTATTTCCTGTGGAACTTCGCCGGCAGGCAGAACGACATACAGGGCCATGGCAACATCACGGATGGCAACTGGATCAGCGGCGTGGACATGATCGACGAGCAGCGCCTTGGCTCGCAGGAGCATCTGCCTTCGAGCATGACGGAGAACAAGGGCTACAACAAGTTCTACCTGCTCCCGCTGCTGCTGGGCATGGTCGGCCTCGTGTACCAACTGGTGCGCAACCCCAAGGATTGGACGGTCACCATGCTGCTGTTCTTCTTCACGGGCATCGCCATCGTGATCTACCTGAACCAGTACCCCTACCAGCCGCGTGAGCGCGACTATGCCTACGTGGGGTCGTTCTATGCGTTCGCGGTGTGGATCGGACTGGGCGTGCTGGCGCTGTACGATGCGGCGCGCACCATCACACAGAAGGAGCTTGGCATGGCCGTTGGCGCCGCTGCCGGGCTGGGCGTGCTGAAGTACGTGGTGGAATGGGATGGCGACCACTCCATGTCGTACAGCATCCTTTACATGGCCGTGCTGGGTGGCGGCGCGCTGGGGCTGTTCCACCTGTTGGGCAGGGTGATGAAGAACGGCACCGTGCAGGCTGTGCTTGCCACCGCGCTGGGCCTTATCGTGCCTGCCGTGATGGTGGCCGATGGCTGGGACGACCACGACCGCAGCACACGGATGCCCGCGCGCGATCTCGCCGCCGACTACCTCGAAAGCTGCGCGCCCAACGCGATCCTCTTCACCAACGGCGACAACGACACCTTCCCGCTGTGGTACGCGCAGGAGGTGGAGGGCATCCGCACCGATGTACGCGTGGTGAACCTGAGCCTGCTGAACACCGATTGGTACGTGGATCAGATGCGCCGCAAGGCCTACGAGAGCGAGCCGATACCCATCACCATGGACCCTGGCAAATACCGCCAGGGAACGCGCGACGTGGTGGCGCTGATCCCGCAGGGGAAGACCTACCGCGACCTGAAGGAGATGATGGCCTTCGTGACCAACGATCGCAACATGCAGGTGCTGTTCCAGCGCGGGACGAAGGATGCGTACTTCCCCACGGATATGTTCAGCCTTGCCGCCGACAGCGCCGCCGTCTTCGGATCGGGCACGTTGCAGCCGGGCGACACCACGTGGATACCCCGCGTGAACTGGAAGATCGACCGCCAGGTGCTGTTGAAGAACCACCTGATGGTGCTGGACATGCTGGCGAACAACAACTGGCAGCGCCCCATCTACTTCGCCGTGACCACCGGGCCGGACAGCTACATCAACCTGCAGGACCACTTCCAGCTGGAGGGCCTCACCTACCGCTTGGTGCCCGCATATTCGCCCAACCGCAACCCCAACCTGAACGGCCGTGTGGCAACGGACATCATGTACAACAACGTGATGAACAAGTTCAAGTGGGGCAACATGGAGACGGAAGGCGACATCTACCTCGACGAGAACATCCTGCGCATGACCACCAACCTGCGCCTGCAACTGAGCAGCCTCGCCGAAGCCCTGATCGCGGAGGGCCGCAAGGAAGAAGCTGAGAACGTGCTGGACCTTTCCCTCGCGAAAATGCCCGAGCGCAACGTGCCCTACGACCGCATCATGCTCCCCACGGTGGAAGCCTACTACGCCTTGGGCCGCAACGAGAAGGCGAACACCCTCGCCGAGCGCCTCTTCACCATCATGGAGGAGAACATGGCCTACTACCTCAGCCTGGACAGCAAGTTCGCCGAGCGCCTGAGCGATGACATGGCCATCAGCCACGCCGTGATGGGAAGGCTCACCATGACGGCCGCCCGTACGGACAGCACCTTCGGCGCATCCATGCAGGAACGCTTCGATGCCGTGGAGGAACAATACCAAGGCAAACTGATGGAGATGCGCTCCGGCCGCAAGACCCAGCGCGTACGGTTCTGAAATGATGCCCGCCCACGTACCCCGGATCCTGCAATGGCTCCTTCCGGGATATGTGTGGCGCATGCCCGGCCGGGAGAAGGTGCTCCACCTCACCTTCGACGATGGCCCCATCCCGGAGGTGACGCCATGGGTGCTCGACGAACTGGCGGGCCACGAAGCGAAAGCCACGTTCTTCTGCATCGGGCGGAACTGCGCAGCACATCCGGCCATCGTGGACCGCATACGGGCGGAAGGCCATGGCCTGGGCAACCACACGTGGGACCATCCGCGCGGGCGCAGGACACCGCTGGCCGACTACCTCGCCAACGTATCGGCTGCGCAGCCGCTCACCGGCACACCGGCGTTCAGGCCTCCATACGGCAGTCTTACCCGTGCGCAGTCAAAGGCCCTGCGCCCCACCTACCGCATCGTGCTCTGGGATGTGCTCAGCGGCGATTACGACACCCGGCTGGATGGCGCCCGCTGCACACGCAACGTGATCCGTCATGCCCGCCCCGGATCCATCGTGGTGTTCCACGACAGCCTGAAGGCGGAGGCACGGTTGCGTGTGGCGCTGCCTGCGGTGCTTGCGCACTTCGCCGGACAGGGGTATCGCTTCGCAGCGCTGCCCTTCGCTATGGCTGGGTGATCGAACGGCTACGCTGACGATCCGTACTTTGGTTCTCG
>JAHBUM010000226.1 GCA_019638075.1 Flavobacteriales bacterium
GATGGGCATGACGTTGGTGGCGCCATCGCTGAGCCAGATGCCGGTGGCGCCGAGCGAGACCTTCATCATCATGTGCGCGAAATCGCAGACGGCGTGGCCCATGTCCTGGTACTTCGCGGTGATGTTGTTGGCTGCGGTGTAGTCGTAGGTGCCGAAGGCCGTGGCGATCATGCGGCCCTTGCTGGCGAGCACGAACGTGCGCAGCGGGTTGCTGCCGTCCGCGCCGATCACGGCCTGCGTGGTCTCCACCATCATCTCCATCTTCAGCGCGTTCTTCGGGATCCTGGTGTTGGCTTCGATCGCTTCGAAGAGTTGCACCAGCGCGGTGATCTGCTCGGGGATCGTCACCTTCGGGAGCATCACCACGAAGTTGTCGGGCAGCTTGCCGTTCGTTGCCTTGGCGAGCGTAGTGAGGAAGATGTCCAGCGTGCGTGCTCCACGCTCTTTCAGGTCCTCGGTGAAGGGCTTGATGCGGATCCCGATGAAGGGCGGCAGCGACTTCGCTTTCATGCCCTTGGCCACTTCCAGCGCGGCCTGCACGGCGGTGGCGTCTTCCTCTTCCCAGCTGCGGTTGCCAAAACCGTCCTCGAAGTCGATGCGGAAATCCTCCAGCGCCTCGGTGCGCAGCTTGTGGATCACCTTGTTGTAGGTGGCGTAGGCGAGCCAGCCGGGTTCGTCCTTGGTCTTGCCGCTCGCTTTCTCGAAACGCTTGGCCAGCTTGGCGATGTCGGCGGGCTTCTTCGGCAACTTCTCGTGGCCGGGCATCTCAAGCGCACGGGCGAACTCGGTGAAATCAACCGCGTTGTCAAGCAGGGTCTTCAGGGCGGCATCGGCCATCTTCTTCGCGCTGTCGGCACGGAAGAGATCAGCGCCACCGTAGACCGTGTGTACGGGCTGGCGCTCGGGGCGGTCGCCGGGGTAAATGGCCTGGAAGGCTTTGTTGGCCTTGCCTAGGGTATCAAGGATGCGCGACTTGTCCTTGGTGGGAACGCTGAAGTTCATGAGTGCGAGAAAGCGTGAAAGGGTAACAGAGTGCGAGGGTGAAGATCGGAACTCGTTTCCGGAACTCTGGCTGATGTGCCGTTCAAGATGTGGGCGTGCCGGTGTTGAATGCACACCGTTGCGCTTTCCGCTGCAACTCCGCGCCCTGAAGACAGGGCTTGCGGGGTTTCCGCTTCAATCGCTCACGCGAAATGCCGCATAGATTTGAACCTTCAATGGAGAAGTCATTCGCCGAGATCATTGGGGAGATGGAGGACAAACTCCGCAGTCAAGCCCGTGATTATTTGGAGAATGAGCTTCCCAAGCAAAAGGCCTTTGAGAATGAGCATGCCGCCACCCTTGCAAAGCATGGATGGTATTTAAGCTCCAGAATGCTAATAGGCGAATTCTGGGGCGTCCTTGCGAAAGTCCGAGATGGACAATTTCAAGAAGCCGAAGAAGTTCTTCTAGCCCACTATCGAGATCAGCTTTCAGGAATACGGCAGGATCTGCTTGACAAGTATGCCGACCGTACGAGAATCATCTCAGAGTCCTTCGACGCACATACCCAAGGCATGTTCTTCGCTTCTACCATCCTCTTCCTGTCTTTGGCTGATGGAGTATGCAACGGACAACTTATGACCAAAGAACGGCACCATTACCTAGGCACTCAAAAAAGCCGAGTCATTACGAAAGCTGTTCTAGGCGTAAAGAGCGCGATTGATGTCCACCATACTCAGAAGTTGAAGTACTTCAGCGACCTCAATCGACATGAGGTAATGCATGGCCTTTCCTTCAGCTATGGCACTGAGATTAACAGCCTCAAAGCTCTATCCCTATTGGCCTTCGCCTCCAATTTCATAGGCGATCTCAACAATTGGGACCTCTATGGAATAGGTCCTGAACTGTAATTCCATCAGCTCCCCCGATACGTCGAGAACCCCCACCGGCTCGGCAGCAGCGGCACGTGATAGTGCCTATCGCTGCCCATTTCGAACATCTTCTGCTACTCACTCCACCCCGCCATCCAAGATCTTCTTCAACTCTTCCGCTAACGGTGGCAAATAGTCAGTGACAACGCGCCAAACGATGGCTTCTTCGATCTCGAAATAGTCATGTACCAAGCGATGGCGCATGCCAATGACCTTGGACCACTCGAGATGGGGTGTCGCTTCCCGCAATGACTTGCTCGTGCGGTTGGCTGCTTCACCGATGATCTGGATGTTACGCATAACCGCATCACCCACCTGCTCGTCCTTCTCGAACTGCTCCAAGGACAAGCCCTTCATGTAACGAACCGCACGATCGATGCTTTCGAGCATGTCGAGTAGCAATTGCCTGTCGCTGCGCTCAGACATACTTGAGGTCTCGCAAGACGTAGGGCAAGTAGCGATCCTTGATGGACCCGCGCGTCACTAGGTCGACCTTGCGTTGAACGATGGCCTCCAGTTCATCCGCAAGGCTAACGAACTCGATCCCGATCGGCCGCTCGAACTCCACCATGATGTCCACATCGCTGTCGGGCCGGAAATCATCGCGCGTTGCCGAGCCGAACACGGCCATGCTCTTCAAGCCGTACTTGGCAAAGAGGCGCGCACGTTCCCGGCGGAGGACGGTGAGGATGTCGGCGAGAGTGCCCATGGTGATACAAATATCCGAATGAATGCGGCGAAAGGGTGACAGAGCGAGAGAGCCGTACCCATTCACCCTTTCCCCACTGCGTGTTCAACTCCCCCGATACGTCGAGAACCCCCACGGGCTCAACAACAACGGCACGTGATAGTGCCCATCGTTGCCCAGTTCGAAGACCACTTCGATGTACGGGTAGAAGCTCTTCGTTCTGTGCTCGCTGAAGTAGGCCGAGACATCGAAGCGCATGCGGTGGATGCCTTCGGTCAACGTCACGTCCTTCGGCACAAAGTCGGGGATGCGGCCATCGGCGTTGGTGCTGCCCATGGCGAGGTCGTCCCATTGGTCAGGCCCGGCAGATCGTTGGAGTGTAACACGAACGCCACGGGCAGGCATGCCACGGGCCGTGTCGAGGATATGGGTGGAGATGGTGGTCATTCGCTCAATACTTCACCACAGAGGCACGGAGGACACAGAGGGGATAACCCAAGTGTACCAACGTCCATCCGCAGTTCATTTTGCATTTCTCTGTGCTTTCTGTGTCTCTGTGGTGAACCTAGACCAGAAGCTTCTTCAACCGTATCCGCGTGATCTTGTTCTGTTCCCCAGCCGCCACATTGATCTCGTGCGCGGGATCGTTGTTCATGCGGGCTTCCAGCAAGGCCAGCATTTCCGCAGCGCTCTTGCCCGTGGCGCACACGATGAAGATGTGCCCGAACTTCTGCTCGTAGTCGGTGTTGCCTTGGGCAAGGCGTTCCAGCACGGCGCGGTCGGCGCCTTCCACGCCCTTCTGCTCGCCACCGGCCCAGCCCTTGGTGTTCGCGTACTTCTTCGAGAGGCTGTCCACATCACCGATGCGCGGGTGGCCTTCGAAGGCTTCCATGTAGTCATCCACGTCGCATTCCTCCCAGATGCGGTCGCTGATCTCCAACATTTCGGCCAAGCTCTCGAACGGGCGGTCGATCACCATGCGCTCCACCCAGCGTTGGGCTGCGCAGCATTGCGTGAAGGCGGCGGTGGCCTCACCCTCGCTCAACCGATTGAGCTGGTCCAGTGTCATCCTTTAACCTTGCATTTATCAGCGCACATCTGCTTGATCAGTGTCATCAGCGTTCCACCTGTATTTCACGCGATGGTCCCCCACAGCCGCATCCGGCTCACCCCACCGTCCGGGAAGATACTCAGGCGCACGTGCGTGACGGGTTCGGCGCAGCGCACTTCCTGCTCGTAGGGATGCTCGTGGTCGGCTTGCAATTTGGTGCGTTCGATGATGGGGCTCCACTGCGCATTGGAAAGATCATCGGTGGCGCTGTTCGTGCCTTCCAAGGTGAACGTGTCGGGGTAGTTACCCTTAAAGTGCGCGGTATCGATCAGCGCCTTCCTGATGATACCCTTGTGGGCCAGCCGCACGATCACCCAGTCGCGATTGTTGGGCGTGCGGTTTCGTTTCGTTTCCCAGCCGTCGCCCATGTGTACGCCCCGGCCGGGCATGAGCAGGTTGTTCATGTGGCTGAAGAACATGTCGTTGCATTGCACGGCCAGTGCGCCGTTCTGCGCGGCGGCCAGGTCCACGACCTCATCGGGCTTCACGCGTGACCAGTCGCGCTGCACGTCGCCGTAGACGCGCAGGCGGGCCACACCGCCATCGGGATAGATGTGGAGCTTCACATGCGTTACGAGTTGGCCTGTTGCGTGTTGCGCGTTGGCTTCCACGAAATGTTGGCTCCCCGGATCAAGGGTCGTTCTTGGAAGCACCTCGAACCACGAAGCCTTTTCCCAATCACCATCAGGGGCATAGCACGCCTCAATGGAACACGCCTGTGGCTGGTTGCCGAGGAAGTGTGCGGTATCCACATCGAAGCCCTTGATCGTGCCCGCAGCGCCGAGCTGGATGATCGCGATGTCGTGCCCTTCCGTGCGTTTGCGGCGGCTCTCCCAGCCGTCCATCCACTTGCCGCGGTCGGTGTACTTGTCGGCGATGAAGATGGGCTTGCTCGGCTTGATCAGGTTCTCCTTCTCGGCGAAGAAGTCATCGGTACACCACAGGACCTTGCCACCGAAGCGCTCGGCGGCGAGATCGATGAGGTGGGTGAAGGCGGGGGCTTGGTTGGATCCGTTCTGGCTCATAGTGTGCTATCTGCTCTTCTTCCAATTCTCAAATGCGTCAACCCACATCTCTGTGCGCACATTCTTCATCTGCATCCCCATTTGCGTTCTGCCAATTCGGATCATCAGATCTTCAAGCTGCCCTCTCAGGTCTTCCCGGCCGGTCAATGCTTGATCCGCTATGGATCCTGCGCCTCCCCACAGCTCATTGGAAACAAGGTAGCCGCTCAGTGTAGCATCGGAACCCTCAAGGGCATCTCCGATCTGTTCGACCAAGTGGTGTTCTCCTCCAATCCGCAAAAGCTCCTTCAACTCGGTCAGTTGGCTGCGTAATTCCGTCATCATCTTCACGAATGATGGATTGCAATAATTCCAGGACGAGCGAAGCT
>JAHBUM010000227.1 GCA_019638075.1 Flavobacteriales bacterium
AACAGGCGCATGACGATGGCGCCGGTGTGATCCTGAATGTAGATGTTCTTGTACAGGTTGCCGCTCTGTTCATCGGCGGTCACCACCGCGTACACGGAGCTGTCGCCTCCGAAGCGCTTGGCAGTGCCCGTGAAAAGGGAGCGCAGTTCGGCAACGGTCAAGACCTGTCCGACCGGCAGTACCCGCTTCGGCGGCGTATCGAATTCCTTCTTGCAGGCCACGGCCACCATGGCCACGGCGAGGGTGAGCACTGCGATGCGGAAGTTCTTCATGGGAAAGGGTTGCATGGGCATCAGAAGCTGAAGGTCAACATGGCGAAGTAGTTCCGCCCGAAGAGGTAACTGTATTTGGGTGGGAAGCGGTCCACATCCATGCGGTCGTACCGCAGTTGCTCGAACCCGCCCACCTTGAAATCCTTGTTGTTGAGCACGTTGCTCACCGAGAGGTTGAACGCCACGCGGTACTTGCGCTGGATCATCCACGACTTGCCCGCGAAGGCATCCACGGTCATGTTGTTCTCCAGCTTCTCCTGCACCAGCAGGGCGTTCCATTGCGGGTCGCTGGTCACCAGGTTGTCCACGGCCTGTTCGGTGCGGCGGTCCGGGTTGGGGTCCAGGTAGATGTCGCCGAACCAGTTCGCGTTCACCCCGGCGAACCAGAACTTGGGCGAGTTGTAGCGGAAGCCGAGCGAGGCGGCCGTCTGGGGCATGCCACCCACCTTGTAGTTCTTCCAGTAGATGGTGCGCTCTTCGGCGAAGATCTCCGGGCTGTTGTTGCGCGTGATGGTGGCCGTGGGGCGCGAGGCGTAGCGATAGTCGCCCTGCGCGTACACGGCGGTCATCTGCCAGGTGCTGGTGAGGTTGGCCTCCACGCCCAGCTCCAACCCACGGTTGATCTGGTCCACGCCCGTCATGTTGTAGTTCACGATGGTGAGGTACTCATCGTGGTAGAAGCTGCGCGACCAGAGCTGGTCGTAGATCTTGGTGTAGTACAGTGTGGCGCGGCCTTTCAGGCGGGGGAAGCGCACCACGTAGCCGATGTCGCCGGTGTACACCTTCTCGCTCGTGAGGCCGGAGATGGTGCCATCGTGGATGCGCGGACTCAGGTACGATACGTTGGTGGCCGGGGGGCGGCTGAGGAAGGCGGCGTTGGCTGCGATGAACTGGCGTCCGCTCAGCTTGTACAGGCCGCCGCCCTTGATGCCGATGTTCAGGAACGAATGCACGTCGCCCTTGCCTTTCGAGGTTTCCGGGAAGCGCCCGTTGCGCACGTTGCCTTCGCGCCAGAACGAGGTCTGTGCGATGCTGGCACCTGCGTAGACCTCCACCTGCTGCCACTTCTTCTCGAACTGCCCGAACACGTTCACCAGGCGCGTGTTCATGTGGTAGTCCCAGCCGAACACATCGCCCACCTCCACCAGCCTGTTCGGGCGGTCCAGGTCGTTCTGGGAGATCAGCGTGTCGTTGAAATCGCGGTCGGCGAACTGGTCGATGTCCACCCAGTAGTCACCGCCGAGCAGGTCGGATACCGTATTGAAGTAATGTGTGCGCTGAAGGTTGAAGCTGCCGCCCACGGTGAGGTGGCGGTCATTGCTCAACGGCTTGTCGTAAACGCTGTTGAGGCCCACGCGGTTCGGATCGGCCCGCTGCTCCTCCACGATGTACTTGCTGCGGTTGCCGGTGACGGAGTTGCCCAGGATGCCGTTGGCGTTCTCCACCGTGTACAGGTTCTTGCCGTTGGCGAAGTACAGCTGATCCCAGTCGATCTGGCGCGCGTTCTCATTGGAACGCCACAGTTCCTGCCGCTGCGCGAACAACGCGGGGTCGGTATCCTCGTAGTAGCTGGGCAGGTAGCGGTAGTAATCGGCGCGGGGGTCCTTTGCGTCGAACCAGTTCAGGCCCGACGAGCCATCGCGTCCGAAGGTGTAGAACAAACTGGTGTTCCACTGCACGCCCTCCGATGGCTTGTAGTAGTGGCTCGCCATGAACAGCGGCTTGTGGTCGAAGGTCATGCGCGCATTGCGCTTCACGCCGTCCTGGTAGCCCCAGTTGGGGTTGTAGTAGTTGGTGCCGGCCAGGTCGTAGGCCTCCTGCACCGCTACGCCAGCGCGGCCTTGCACGATGGGCGCCCCGAAACCGGAGAAGCTGATGGTGTGCTTCTCGTTGATCCTATGCTCGGCGCTGAGGTAGTAGGCATAGGCGTTGAAGGAGGTGCCATCCACGTAGCCTTCCTCGGCCCAGCGGCGCGATCCGCTGAAGCTGAACGCCCAGCCGTTCTTCATCATGCCCGTGGAGCCCGTCACCATCAGGCGGTTGCGGTAGGCCCTGTTGGCCGACGCATAGGAGACGCGGATGCCCTTCCGAAGGCTGCTTGCGCGGACGTTCAGGTCCGTGGAGCCGCCGATGCCGCCGAAATTGTACCGCGTGGCCGCCACGCCGGTATGCACCTGCATGGAGCGCGTCACATCGTTCAGGCCCGCCCAACTGCTCCATTGCGCCCAGCCCGTCTCCAGATCGTTCACCAGCACGCCGTTGATGGTGACGAGGGTGTTCTCCGAGTCGTAGCCGCGGATCCGGAAGCGGGCCGAGCCGAAATTGAAACCCGCAACGGCCGTGAACACATCGCGTGAGGATTGCAGCAGGCCGGAGATGTCCTGCGAGCCAAGCTCCGAATCCAGGTCATCGGAGGTGATGGTGAAGACCGGCAGTTGGGGCCGGTTCACCTGGCCCGTGTCGGGCGGCGCGGGTGCCACGAGGGTGGTGTCCGATTGGGCGTTGACACCAAGTACGAGGGCACCGCAAAGCGTGGTGGCGAGCAGGGTTCTGGTCATCGGCGTGGCTGCGGAAGGTCTGGACCGCCCAAGCTTCCCCCACGGTGTGGAAGCTGCCGGGGGCGGGTGCTGTTGGTGAGGACGAAGGGGTGTCAAATGTAATCGGACAGGCCGTATCCGCCATGTTCCCTGTGGGTTAATTGAAGGGCTATTTTCATGCACCATCCTTGGTGTCCCGATCGGGCATGGCCCGGGAACGTGCTTTTTTCCTTGCTTTTCAGGTATTTCCATGGATATTTTCGCAGACTTTCCAACAACCTTTTCGGGTGTTGGCTCGTCGTAGCACCATGTCCCAAGGCCGGCCCGCTCTCCCGCTGTTGCTCGTGCTGGTGGTGGCCCTGTCCTCCACTGTCGCGCGTGCGGCCCATTTTTCGGGCGGAAGCATCAGCTATGCCTGCGTCGGCGGGAATTTCTACCAGATCACGCTCGATCTGTTCGTGGATTGCTCGGGGGCGGCACTTCAGCCGCAGAACCTGATCCTGAACAACGATTGCGGTGTCTCCTTCGCGGTGAACAACGTGCCCTTGGTGCTTACCGAGGAGGTTTCGCAGCTCTGTTCGGCTTCCCTTGCATCAAGCACGTGCAACGGTGGCTTTCTTCAGGGGATCCGGCACTACCGCTTCGTTACCACGGTGTACCTGTCGCCCTGCAACGACTGGACCATCGGCTGGGAGAACTGCGATCGCAACGTGACGCAGAACGTTCTGGGAGCGCCGTGCATGTATTTCGAGGCCACCGTGAACAACGCGGGCGGGGTGTGCGACGCATCGCCCGTGCCAGCGGACAACTCCATCCCCTTCGTGTGCGTGAACCAGCCGGTGTCGTACAACCCCGGCTTCACCGACCCCGACGGGAACACCATGCAGTTCGCACTGGTCCCCGGCTTGTTCCTGGTATCCACGTCGCCCCATCAGGCCGCCAGCATCAGCTATCGCCCCGGATTCAGCCCCGCTGAGCCCATTCCGGGCATCACCCTGGACCCCACGAACGGGCAGCTATCGTTCACTCCCACCGTCACGGGGAACTACATCGTGGTGATGGAAGTGACCACCTTCAACTCCAGTGGTGTGCCCATTGGCAGGGTCATGCGGGATTTCCTGATCGTGGTGCAGAACTGCGCTACCAGCCCGCCTGTCACCACCGGTCTCACGAACGGCTCGAACGCGTTCATCGCAAGTGCCGGAGCCGTGGAGGTGTGCGACGGGATCCCGTTCTGTGTGGACATCCCCTTTACCGATGCCGACCCCGGCTCGGTGATCACCCTCACGTCGAACGCCGCTGCGCTGCTGCCGGGTGCCACACTCACCGTTACAGGCACCAACCCTGCGGTGGGCAGGCTTTGCTGGACACCGGATCCGGCGTACTCTCCGGCCAATATCCAGGTCCAGGCCGAGGATAACTCCTGCCCGATCTCGAACCGGGCCTCCGCTGCGATACTCGTTACCGTGGTGCAGCCGCCCGCCGTACCGCCCAACGCGGGCAACAACGGCACGCTCTCCGCTTGCCTTGGCAGTCCCCCCACGGCGCTTTTCCCGGCACTTGGTGGCAGCCCGCAGTTGGGTGGCGTCTGGACCGATCCCAACGGTGTCGTACACGATGGCACCTTCACCCCGCCGGGCGATCCGTTCGGTGTGTACACCTACACGGTGGGCAACGGTTGCCAGCGCGCGACGGCCACGGTGACGGTGAGCGCCACCGGGGGGCAGAACCCCGGTACCGATGGTACGCTCACGCTCTGCTCGAACGCCGCCCCGGTAGGTCTGACCACCGGCCTTGGAGGCAGCCCGCAGGCGGGTGGCACGTGGAGCCCTGCCGCGCCCGGTGGCATGTACGATCCGGCCACCATGGCGCCGGGGGCATACGTCTACACCGTTCCGGGTGTGGCACCCTGTCCACCGGCGAGCGCCACGGTCACGGTAACGCGCGCTGCGGCACCCAACCCCGGCACCAGCGGCACACTTACGCTATGCAGCACCAGTACCCCGGTCGCGCTTTCCACGGGGCTGGGTGGCACCCCGGCCATCGGCGGCACATGGACCGACCAGAGCGCAGCGACGATCGCCAGCGGGATATACGATCCGGCCACCATGGCTTCGGGCGTGTACACCTACACGGTGACGGGCACGGCGCCCTGTACGAACGCCACCGCCACGGTGACGGTGACGGAGAACGCCGTACCGA
>JAHBUM010000228.1 GCA_019638075.1 Flavobacteriales bacterium
CTGATCCAAGGTGCTCTCCCGAACGTGCTCGTCCGCATACCGCTTGGCTGGTGGGTCGGCGTAGTAATCGACGATGATGGTGAAATAGCCGCGTTTCTTCAGTTCGATCACAAGCCCGACATGCGCGATCGCTCCGCCAAGCACCAGTGCCACCGGCTTTCCGCCACTTGCCGGATATGTGCCCGCGTCCATCATCATACCAACCGGTTCGGGGCGAGGCTTTCCATATCTCCGGCATGGAAACGTTCGATGTTCTTGAGCGCCGAGGCGATCATCGTCAGGAACGCCTCCAAGGTGAGCCCGGCCACGTGCGGGGTAAGGATCACGTTCTTCGCCGAACGGATCGCGGCATCAACGGCCGGAGGCTCCTGGGCGTACACATCCGTGGCCACTCCGGCGAGATGCCCGCTCTCCAGCGCCGCGACCAATGCGGCTTCGTCCACGATGCCTCCGCGTGCGGTGTTCACGAGGTATGCGCCACGCTTCATCACAGAAAGGGCTTGTCCGTCGATCATCCCACGGGTCTCGGCGTTCAGTGGACAGAGGATGCAGAGCGCATCAACGTTACGCAGCAGTTCGTCCCGTTCCTGGTACCGAACGTTCAGGTCCTGCTCTTCCGCAGGGGAGAGGCGCTGCGGCTTGTGGTAACGGAGATCCACCCCGAACGGAGCCAGCATGCGTGCGACGATGCGGCCGATGTTGCCCAAGCCGAGCAAGCCCACGGCCTTTCCGTGAAGGCTGCGCATGCTCAGGCCCGTCTCGTTCTTCGCCCAGCCGCCCTGCACCGTGCGTTCGTGTACGGCAGGCAATCGCCGCATGGTGGCCAGCAGGAGCATCACTGTGTGCTCGGCCACACTGCGGGCGTTCACACCACGGTTCACATAGGCCGGTATGTCCCGCGCCAACAAGGCTGCGGTATCGAGCCCATCGGTGCCCACGCCCGTGCGCTGCACCATGCGCAGGCGCGGTGCCGCAGCGATCACGTCCGCATCGATGCGCAATCGTCCGCTCGCAAGGAAGTAATCGGCCTCGGCCGCAGCCTCCACCAATGCCTCCTGGCTCAATGTCTTCAGCGATCGGAACGTGAACCCGGTGGGCACCAAGGGCGCCACCGCGTCCAGTACTTCATCGCTATAACGGTTCGTGAGAAGGATGACGGGCATGGCTCCGGCCTCCTATCCGATACTCCCCTTCGCCGACGCCACGGCCTCCGGGTAATACTGATCGATCATGCGCTTCACCAGGCTCACCTGCTTGGCGCGTTGACGCGCATCAGCATCGGTGGTGTCCCAGCTATGCGTCTTGGCCACGGAGCCGCCGGTCTTCAGGTAGATGGGGCCTGCGACGCGGATCATCTCGGGCACTTCGTAGTGGCGGATGAAACCACCAGTGGATGCGGGGTTCTCGGTATGCACATCGATGGGCACATCAATGGCTTGGCGCAGGGAGGCGAGCATCTGCAACTGGATGTCGCGCACGGGGTTGATGGAATCGGCGCCGAGCATTTCGAGCACCTTGCCCGAGCACGGGTTGCCGTGTCCTGCATGGGCGGAGATCTTGAAGCGGCAATCAGCCGGGATCTCGCCCGCCTTCCGCATTTCGTTCAGCACCCACAGGTTGCCTTCGTCGTACACCAGGAACGAGCGACAGCCCAAGGCCACGGCGCGGCGCACATCCTCCATGGCCCGCACGATCTGCTCCTGCCCGCGCAGGCGGTAGCCCATGCGCTGGCCCTCGGGCGTGTTCACCGAGGCGCTGGTGTCGGTGGTGGCGCGCGGCCCCACGGAAAGGATCAGTTCCACTTGATGCTTGTCGGCCAGGGCCACCATGTCGGCGATGTCCTTGTCGGCCATGAGCATGATGCCCTTGGTCTGCGTGACGCGGTGGATGGTGAGGCCGTAGGCATCGATCTGTTCCAGCAGCGCCTTCATGGCGCCGGGGCCTTGTATGCCGGGCACCTCAAAACGGTACTGCGCACCATCGGGGAAACGTTTCGCCGACGTGGGAAGGTCATAAGCATCGCCCGCAGGCATGCCGATCTTCTTGAGGAACTCCCTGCTGCTTTTCATCCTGATCGTATCTGTCGCTGTTCTGGGCCTCAAAGATGCGGGAATGCGGCGGAGAGATCGCCATCGGGCGCGAGTACGAGGGCGATGATCCGGTCGATCCGCTCGCTGCCGAGGCCCGCATGATGCGCGAGTCCTTGGAATTTGGCGATGGCCCCTTCCCTGCCGATGGGGTTCTCGGGCTCGCCCTTGGGGTGGTCCACGGTGTGGCTCAGCACCCGGCCATCGGTCAGGGCGATATCCACGCGGGCGGCGCGCACCTGGGGCACCTGGGCGCTCATCGCGGCATCCTCGGCCACGTCCACCACGGCCATGATGCGGTGCAGCGCGGGGTCGTTCAGCCATGGCTCCGCGAACTGCGCCAGGCCCGCTTCACCGGCGCACAGCGCAGCGGCCACGCTGTAGGGCGTGCTCATCTTGGCATCGGCGGCGCCCTGCACCTGGCGGTGATCGTGCAGGTGTACGGCAAGGTCGTAGGTGCGCACCTGCACACCGGCCACCTGGTCGGGCCGCAGCGCATGTTGTTCGCGCAGGATCAACGCGGCTTCCACGGGGGCGTGCGCGTGGCGGCAGGCGGCGTAAGGCTTCACGTAGATGCCGTGGATGGCGAATGGGGCGCTGCCGATGGCGTGCAGCATTTCCGGGCGGGGCGCATCGCTCAGGAGTTGCAGCAGTCCCTGCCGCCCTCCCAGCACATCGCGTGGCCCGGCGGCCCCGGCCTGCCCCATGGTAACCGCCACGATGCCGTGGAGGGCCGCCTGCCCAGCGTTGAAGGGCTTGAGGTCCGAGCCATCGCGGATCACCTCCAACAGGCCCGCCGCCTGCGTACAGGCCGCAGCGATGGTGCCCAGCAACTGAGCGCGGGGCAAACCCAGGGCCACCGCCGCTCCCACTGCGGCACCCACGGCACCGCACGTGCCGGTGGCGTGATAGCCCTTGTGCTTCATGGCCGGTTGCACCGCCATCGCCAGCCGCACAGCCACCTCATACCCCGCGATGATGCCGCGCAATAATGCTTCCGTGCCCAGCCCCTTGGCCTGCGCCAGCGGCAGCAGCGCGGAGATCACCGGCGCACCGGGATGCACCATGCCGAAACGGTGGCCGTCATCGAGTTCCAGCTTGTGGGCGTGCATGCCGTTGAGCCAGGCAGCGGTCAACAGGTCGGTGGTGGCCGTGGTACCGATGGCGCGCGCAGGTCCTTCGCCATCGCCGAGGAACCGACGGATGGAAGCGCTCTCCCCGCCCATCTCCGCCGCCCCGGCCAACGTGACGCCCAGGTGATCGAGCAGGCACTCGCGCGCCTTCATGCGATCGCTGTCGTTGATGCGGTCCATCGCCGCCAGCAACCGGTCCACGAGATCTTCGGTGATCGGGGAGGGGTGCGCGGTGTGGGATGCAGCAGCGGTCGTCATGCCGCAAAGATCCTCATACGCGCGGGATGGGGCGGCCTCACCCCCGCATCAACTCCAGGAAGTCCGCCTCATCCTCCACCACACCATAAGCGCGGGCGCGGTTCACCACGCGGCGGGCCCAGTTGCGGTGCGGGTTGGCCTCGTTCATCTTGTTGGCCTTGGCGCTCTTCACCACGCCGCCATCGGTGCCGAGGATCTGGATGGCATCCTCGTATTCCTCGCGCGTAACGGCCTGCATGGCGTTGACGAAGACGGCATGCGAGGGATGGATGATGGTCTTGCCCACGAAGCCGTTGGCCTTATCGATGAGCACTTCGCGCAGCAGGCCGTCGATGGCCTCGTTCACGATGGGGGCACGGCTCAGCAGGGAACGATGGATGTCCTGCTGGATCAGGTGTTGCAGATCGTCCTTCTTGTGTGCGAGGAAGTACTCCCACACCGGTGCCGACACGGTGTAGTCCGCGCCTTCGCGGTTGAAGAAGTTGAGGATGTCTGAAAGGCTGTCGCGCACCGGCAGGATGTCGTAGATCGAGGAGTTGATGCCCCGGCGCACACCGAAGATGGAGGAGAAATCGGTGCCGCCCACGCGCACATTGAGGATGCGCGCCTTGTGGGGCTCCACGATGTCGTACAGCCCCTTCAGCTCGTCGGTGCGGCTCTCGCGGTAGGCGATGGTGCGCCCTTCGAGGATGGGCATGCCGTAGAGCGTGGCACCGAGCGTGGTGTTGGCTTCATCGAGCAGGCCCAGGTATTCGGCGGCGTTGCTGGTGTAGAA
Source organism: Flavobacteriales bacterium (assembly GCA_019638075.1). Lineage (GTDB taxonomy): Bacteria > Bacteroidota > Bacteroidia > Flavobacteriales_F > PHOS-HE28 > PHOS-HE28. The sequence continues at coordinate 4,254 of JAHBUM010000228.1, forward strand.
CTTGGGGAACACGAAACCGGTGAGCGCGGCGACGTGGCGGGGAGTGAGCCTGCCCAGGAAGCGGCGGAACTGTTCCGGGGTGCGCACCCGCAGGAAGATCAGGGGCAGGTCCGCTTCGCGCACGGTACCGCCCTCCACCGCTGCGCTGATGGCGGCCAGATGGTCCAGCACGTTCTGCTCGGCCTGCTGCACATCGCTCTCGGCAATGGCATCCTCGAAGCACATCACCATGGAGGTGATATGCGGCATACCATTGTGCAGCAGCTTGTGCAGCACATCGCGGGTGCCCGGCATGTAGAGGGTGGCCCCGAGGCAGTATTGCAGCAGTTCCTTGTCCGAAGATCGGCTGAACTCCACCGGCTCCACATGGAACCGGAACCCGGCGAGGTGGGAATTGTGCTTCATGACACCTGCCTTGCCGTGGCATCCACGGATGAACGATGTACGGCCACACGTGTCACCCGTTCCATGTCGGTCTCGTTCATGCCATTGAACAGGGGCAGGCAGAGCGCGCGATCGGCCAGGTCGCGGCTCACGGGACATGCCTGCGCCTTCACGTACGGCAGGGTGTCCAGCGAGGGGAAGAAGTAGCGGCGCGCATGCACGCCCTGTGCGGCCAGCTTGGCGATCATGGCCTCGCGCTCCCCGCTATCGCGCAGCAGGATCGGGTAATACGCATGGTTGTAGCCGGTGCCTTCCGGTATCACGGGCCGCTCCCCTTC
>JAHBUM010000229.1 GCA_019638075.1 Flavobacteriales bacterium
GTGGTGAGCACCTGCATGCAGTGCGGCGTTGCAAGCGACCGGATCAGCAACTGCCACGAGGCCACCTGCAACATGCTGCTGGTGCAATGCGAAGCCTGCGCAACCAAGTACGCCGACTGCTGCTCGCCCAGCTGCCGCGAGATCCATCAACTACCCATCGAAGCGCAACGCGCATGGCGCAAAGGCCGCAGCACGCGCAGCACCAAGACCAAGGCCGTGAATGACCCTGAAGGCCTCCGGCGCAGGATCCGTGAAGAGGAGGAATTGCTCACGCGGAACGGCACGCTACATCCTTCGATCGCCGAAGCAAACGGCGAAGGCGCATCAGAGATCCGTACGGGCGGACGATCGTCCGCCCCAACGCTGACCAATATCAGCGATCAGCGGATCGACGAGAGCGAAATTTCGCGCTCCGATCAATCCTCATCACCATCGCACGGGCGGACGATCCTCCGCCCCAACGACAGCCATAACGAGAGCCCTTCGGCTCATTGACAACATGCCCATCTACCATTCCCTCGGCAACATCCCGCACAAGCGGCACACCATTCACCAAAGCCCGGAAGGCAGGCACTACTACGAGCAACTCTTCGGCACGGTGGGCTTCGACGGGATGAGCAGTTTGCTCTACCACGTGCATCGCCCCACGCAGGTGAAGGAGATCGTGGGCGCGAAGGACGTGCAGCCGAAGATCGCCGTGGAGAAGAACATGCGCTCGCTGCGGCTGCACGGCTTCAACGTGGCGCCGGTGGCCGACCATCTCGAAGCCCGCAAGCCGATCCTGGTGAACAGCGATGTCGCCATCATCCTCTCGGCACCCACCGCGAAGAAGGTGGAGTACTTCTACAAGAACGCCGACTGCGACGAGATGATCTTCATCCACAAAGGCAGCGGCACGCTGAAGACGCTGCTGGGCAACATCCCCTTCCAGTACGGCGATTACCTGATGATCCCGCGCGGCATGATCTACCAGCTGGAGTTCGACAGCGCCGACAACCGCCACTTCATCGTGGAGAGCCACCGCCCCATGTACACACCCAAGCGCTACCGCAACTGGTTCGGGCAACTGCTGGAGCACAGCCCCTTCTGCGAGCGCGACATCCGCCGTCCGCAGGACCTCGAAACGCACGACCAGAAAGGCGAATTCCGCATGCTCATCAAGAAGCAGGGCATGCTGCACGAGCTGATCTACGCCACGCACCCCTTCGATGTGGTGGGCTGGGACGGCTACAACTATCCCTACGCCTTCAGCATCCACGATTTCGAGCCCATCACCGGCCGCGTACACCAGCCGCCGCCCGTACACCAGACCTTCGAGACGGATGCCTTCGTGGTGTGCAGCTTCTGCCCGCGCCTGTACGACTACCACCCCAAGGCCATCCCCGCACCCTACAACCACAGCAACATCGACAGCGACGAGGTACTCTACTACGTGGACGGCGATTTCATGAGCCGCAACGACGTCGGTCCGGGTCACATCAGTTTGCATCCGGCGGGCATCCCGCACGGGCCGCATCCGGGTGCGATGGAACGCAGCATCGGTAAAAAGGAAACCGACGAGCTCGCCGTGATGGTGGACACCTTCAAGCCGCTGCAAGTGACCGAGGAGGCGCTGAAGATCGACGACGGGAAGTACTGGAACAGCTGGGTGGAGTGATGCGATCGGAGCGAGCAGGTAGTCGCATGACGAGCAATTCCCACACACCAATGGCCCACGAGCACGACGGCCACGCTGTGATCCACGGCGATGCCATCGCTGCCTTGGAGCAGTTGGTCCCCGACAAGTCCGTGGACCTGATCTTCGCCGACCCGCCCTACAACATCGGCAAGAACTTCAACGGCCGCATGGACCGCTGGCCGAGCGACGAAGCCTACGTGGAGTGGTGCAAACGCTGGATCGATCTGTGCCTCGCGAAGCTGAAGGACAACGGCAGCTTCTACCTGATGACGTCCACGCAGAACATGCCGTACTTCGACCTGTACGTGCGCAGCAAGGCGCACATCCTGTCGCGCATCGTGTGGTCGTACGACAGTTCGGGCGTGCAGGCCAAGCGCTACTACGGCTCGCTCTACGAACCGATCCTCTTCGGCGTGAAGGACAAGGACGATTACACCTTCAACGCCGACGCGATCATGGTGGAGGCCCGCACCGGCGCGAAGCGCAAGCTGATCGACTACCGCAAGCCGGTGCCCACGCAATACAACACGCAGAAGGTGCCCGGCAACGTGTGGAACATCCCGCGCGTGCGCTACCGCATGGATGAGTACGAGGAGCATCCGACGCAGAAGCCCACGACGCTTCTGGAGCGCATCGTCCTCGCCAGTTCCAACCCCGGCGACATCGTGCTGGATCCGTTCTCGGGAACGTTCACCACGTCGTTCGTCGCCAAGTCCCTTGGACGCAAGTCCATCGGCATCGAGATCGACGAGGAGTACATGAAGATCGGGCTGCGGCGGCTTGGGATACGCGACGAGTACAACGGCGAGAAGCTGCAACGGAAGCCCAAGACCTACGAGCAGCCCAAGGAAAGCGCGCAGCATCTGGTCCTGTTCGAGCCCTGAGCATGGACCACGCTTTCACACCAGAGATCAAGGCGATCCTTGCCAAGCATTTCAAGTCGGCAGCCGACGAAGTGTTCGAGCGCAGCCCCCTGCTCCAATACATCAACATCAAGACACGTTCGGCTGCGCGCGGCTCGAAGTCGCGCAGCAGCTACGCGAACCTCTATGCCATCTACGTGCTTGTTGAAGACTACGTGCAGCGGAAGTTCCATCAGAAGGGCAGCTACGCGAAGGATGCCGGGGTTCAGTTCAGTAAGCTGTTCAAGCGGCAGCGCGAACTTCCCTTTGGCGGCAAGCTCCAGAACCACGCGCTCAACCACCGCATGAACGAGGAGTTCAAGAAATTCTTCCCGCAGGTGGAGGCCACACCGATCCTGCGCGTGGTGGAGACCAAGCGCTACTGGATCAACGAGCGGCTGCTGAAAGTAGGCAAAGGCAGGGGCGAAGTACACATCGCCCCGGCCGTGCTGGACATCATCCAAGCCTACACCGCAGTGAAGAAGCGGTCGTTCGAGGAGTTCATCGCGACCTGTGAACGGCTGAACAGGATCTCAGGGAAGGGATCCAAGGAGATCGAGACGTTCATCATGGGCCTGCTTGCCCCGAGCGTGGACGCCCGGCTCTTCGAGATCGTGAGCTATGCCATCCTGAAGCACTTCTACCATGACCAGAAGGTGTACTTCGGGTTCCGGCGCGACCAGATCAAGGAGAACCGGCTGAAGCTCTTCAAAACAGGTCGCACCAATGCCAATGACGGCGGATCGACTTCGTGATGCAGCCCTTGGGCCGCTTCTTCCAAGTGACCGAGACACTGGACGTGAAGAAGTACTTCCTGGACATCGACAAGATCGAGCGCTACCCGATCTCGTTCGTGATCAAGTCCGAAGCATCCATCGCTGATCTGAAGGCCCAACTCAAGCGCGGTGCTGAGAAACAGTACGGTGTGAAAGCGGTCGTGGACAAGTACATGGCCTGCATCGAGGAGGTCATCAACATCGAAGTGCTCCAGGAACGGTTCCGTAAGGCGGTGAAGGATGGCCACCTCAAAGGCATCATCGCCGAGATCGTGCTCCAGAGCAAGGTGGAGTTCAACTATGAGGACGAGGAATAATAGGTCTGAACGTGAGCGCGCATTTCGCGTGATAGAAGCGGAAAGCCCGCAGGCCTGTAATCAGGCCGAGGACTTGCAGCGAATAGCCCGACCCGGCCGCATTTGGGCCGGGGCACGCCCTAATGACCTCCGTCACCCACCCGCTGGAGAAATGACCGAACTTTGGGGCTCGAACGAATACGAACCACAGCCATGGCTATTGAAAGCGCAACCCCCGAACTGAAGAAGATCGTCGAAGGAGCCGCCGACTTCCTCCCTCTGCTCGGCACCGATTACGTGGAACTGTACGTGGGCAACGCCAAGCAGGCGGCGCACTTCTACAAGACGGCCTTCGGCTTCCAAAGCCTCGCCTACGCGGGCTTGGAGACGGGCGTGAAGGACCGCACGAGCTATGTGCTGGTGCAGGACAAGATCCGCCTTGTGCTGACCACGCCGCTGACGAAGGAGCACCCGATCAACGACCACCTGCGGCTGCACGGCGATGGCGTGAAGGAGATAGCCCTATGGGTGGACGATGCACGCAAGGCTTTTGAGGAGACCACCAAGCGTGGTGCGGTGCCCTACTTCGAGCCGCGCGTGGAGAAGGACGCTGACGGCGAGGTGGTGAAGAGCGGCATCAAATTGTACGGCGACACGGTACATGTGTTCGTGGAGCGCAAGAACTACAAGGGCACCTTTCTGCCGGGCTTCAAGGAGTGGAAGAGCGCCTACAACCCGCCGACGGTCGGCCTGAAGTACGTGGACCACATGGTGGCGAACGTAGGCTGGAACCAAATGAACACCTGGGTGAAGTTCTACGAGGAGGTGATGGGCTTCGCGAACGTGCTGGGCTTCGACGACAAGGACATCAGCACGGAGTACAGCGCCTTGATGAGCAAGGTGATGAGCAACGGCAACGGCCGCATCAAGTTCCCGATCAACGAGCCGGCCGAGGGCAAGAAGAAGAGCCAAGTGGAAGAATACCTCGACTTCTACAACGGCGAAGGGGTGCAGCACATGGCGATCGCCACGGACGACATCGTGAAGACGGTGCGTGACCTGATGGCGCGCGGCGTGGAGTTCCTGAAGGTGCCTTCGAGCTATTACGAGGGCCTGCTGGACCGCGTGGGCCCGATCGAGGAGGATCTCGGTCCGTTGAGCGAGCTGGGCATCCTCGTGGACCGCGACGACGAGGGCTACCTCTTGCAGCTTTTCACCAAGCCGTTGCAGGACCGCCCCACGCTGTTCATCGAGATCATCCAGCGCAAGGGCGCGAAGAGCTTCGGCAAAGGGAACTTCAAGGCGCTGTTCGAG
>JAHBUM010000023.1 GCA_019638075.1 Flavobacteriales bacterium
CACGTGCGCAGGCACTTCATCATCGAGCCACCAGCGGGTGAAGATGCCTTCCGGTCCGTTCAGGTTGTCGTCGGTGGTGCTGATGGAGATGATCGGTGTGTGGTGGTGCGGATCGATCAGGTACGATGCCGTGGCGATCTTGCTGGGGAGCCTGCCCAGCACGAAAGCGCGGATGCGCACCACGGTGGATGAGGCGATGTTGAGCGGGGTGATGAAGAGGGGCGATGTTGCCGTGGGCTCGCTTCCATCCAGCGTGTAGCGCACGGTGCTTCCGCCGCCGTTGGGGTTCGTCACATCCACGGTAAGCGCCGTGGGCGAGATGGTGGATGGCGTGAGGAACTGCGGCGTGGATGCGTAGGCGGAATATGGCTCGCTGCCCGAATTGGCGGCGCCGGGCGTGGGTGTATCGAACAGGTAGGTGTTGCTCGAACCGTCGGGCCATGACCCGTTGCTGTGGTCGGGGAACTCCTCCTCCACGTGCAGCTGGCTCTGGAGCGTGCCGCCCGGCGCGAACAGGTACACGGTCTCCCCGCCCCGGGCAAGGCCGAAGTTGGTGTGGAACTGGTAGGCGCCGTACCAAGGGATGAAATCTGCGCTTACCTCGTTATCGGGAACATGACCCACGCGGATGTCGATCTCACTGAAGGAGCCACCGTTCGGGTCCACCACATCGAAGGCGATGCTGGTGATGTCGCCTGCGGTGAGCCCTGCGGCCGTGAGCTCGGAGGCCCGGAACAGCATGGCATGCTTGGAGGCGCTGGCCCAGTTGCCGTACGGCGCGGGGTATTGGATCCCGTTGTTCTGCCAGTCGTTGGTGCCGATGGTCAGCCCGTTGAGCTTCACCACCGGCCGGTGATGCGATACGTTGCCCACCTGTTGGTCGCACGCCCTGGAGAGCGAATCGGTGAATGCGAACGTGGTGGAGGCGAACGGCGTGGTGGTCTGGTTCAGCACGGAGTTCAGGGTGAACGCGAACGTGTTCCACGAGCACATTTCGATCAGGATGTTCGATGTGCCGTCCCACGTGAAAGGCGCGCCGAAGGAGTGGGTGTTCCATCCGGCCACGGGTATGTAGTTCACCTGTGCTGCCACCGTGGTCTGCCCGGCGCGTGGCATGCGATCCTTCCCGCTACAGAACACCACGAGGTAGCCCTGCGGGGCGATGCCCATGCTCGGGAATGTCCATTTCGCGGGGTCGTTGGCGTCATCGGTGAGCGAGTACCCTTGCAGGTTCACCCAGTCGTTGCCCGGATTGTACAGCTCGATCCAGTCATGGTATTCGCCGTTCTCGTCGGCGATGGTGCGGTGGTTCCGGCTGCTGCCCTCGTTGATGATGACCTGTGCCTGTGCTGTGAGCACACCGAGGATCGCTGCGAAGAATGGGATCGTACGTTTCATTGCCATCGCGTTAAGCGGATGCGAATTTGGTGTGTGGACACCCCGGCCGTCAATAGGCTCCGATGATGCGCTGTCGCTCGCTGGTCAAAGTCTACCGGGTAGGGGGAAGCCTTGGACCACGATCGGGGGCGAAGGTTCGATCGGCCTGCACCGTTTTTTGGGAAGGCAGTTGTCAGTTGTTCGTTGTCAGGGAATGCCTGCTTCCGTGGCTACGATGGAAAGAGCAGGGAGTCCACCAAAGCTTCAAGTTCCAAGGCTCAAGTTCAAAGGCTCCTTGGCGCTTGAAGCTTTGAGCTTTTCGACCTTCCCGCCCAGCAGCCATGCCTCTGACCCCGCTCCGCTGAAGTTACCGTGCCTGCGCGAAGCCGCTACGGCGACCGCGTGCGCTAAAGCTTTAGCGGTGGCGCAAGGCAAGGCGCGGAGGCGCAGCAGGCAAGCCTGACAACCGACCCTTGACAACAGCGTAGGGCCATCTCCAAGCAATACCCGCTCGGCCCGGCCATCGCCCTCATCGAAGCACCCGCTTCTTTTCGTAATGATCTGTTAATTCCCACCCTGTCGCCCCTCCATCACCCTACGTTCGCACCCGCTTAGGCACCATGCCCTCCACGATCCATCCCCTGTTGAAGCGTTTCATGCTGGCCTGCATGGTCATGCTGGGGATGCAATTGTGCTTCCCGCCCACGCTGCAAGCCTCGGTGCTGCCCACCCAACAGGTGGACATGATCAGCCTTGGCGTGAAGGATCCTGCGAGCAAGCCCGGCGTTCAGGTGGATTTCGACCTGCCGCCGGTGACGGTGCTGCTGCTGCTCCTTCCCACGTGGATCGACACGCCCGCGAGCGAGCCGCCGCATGCGCAGGATGTCCGCATTCCGGCTGTGCTGCCGGTGGCGGGCTACCACCCCTCGGCTCCCTGATCTTCCCGAAGCCCCGGCCCTGACGCCGGGCGCGTTGCCGTGCGCCTGACGTACGCAACGCCGATGCATGCCCGTGCCCTGCGCGCTCCCGTGCATCCGCAAGGCGCCATCGCGCCCGTCCCGAACGTGATCCGTTCACCTCGTTCTCCGATCATCCATTCCTCCATGTTCCAACCTGAAGGACCCACGGGTCCCGGTGCATCCGTACGAGCGGGTGCCGAAATGCCGCCGCCGTTCAACCGCGCTTCGCGCCCAAGAGCCTGTTGGGGGGCTCTTGTAGGATGGCCTCCGAGACTATTTTCCTGCTCAGGCGATGCCGAAAAATGTTCGCGTAGTGGTGTCTACGGGAACATTTTTCGGGGAGGCCTGAGCGGAAAAGAGGCCGGGGGGCGCCTGCGAAGAGCCCCCCAACAGGCTCTAAAGCCATCTGCCCTGATCGCCCTCGGCATGGGCCTCATCCTCCTCGCCGCCTGCGGGCACCACGAAGAGCATGAAGCCCACGCACATGGCCGCTATCCCGCCACCACCGCGTTGAGCACCGACACCGCCGTGCAGCGCGATTACGTGTGCCAGATCCATTCCGCGCAGCACATCGAACTGCGCGCGCTGGAGGAAGGCTACCTGCAGGACATCCTCGCCGACGAAGGCCAGCATGTGAAGGAGGGGCAGCTGCTCTTCCGCATACAGCCGGTGCTGTACCAAGCCGAGGTGGAGAAGGCCGAGGCCGAGGTGGAATACGCGGGGATCGAGTACAACAACACCAAGGCGCTCGCCGACAGCAACGTGGTATCGCCCAACGAACTGGCCATGGCGAAGGCGCGGCTGGCCAAGGCGAAGGCCAAGCTGGGCATGGCGAAAGCGCATCTGGGCTTCACCGAGGTACGCGCGCCGTTCGATGGCATCATGGGCCGGCTGGAAGTGCGTAAAGGCAGCATGGTGGAGGAGGGCGACCTGCTCACCGAGCTTTCCGACAACAGCGCCATGTGGGTGTACTTCAACGTGCCCGAGGCCGAGTACCTCACCTACCAGAAGAATGCGCTGGCCGGGCATGGCACCAAGGTGAAACTGCTGCTGGCCGATACCGAGCTCTTCGACCAGACCGGCGAGATCACCGCGATCGAATCGGACTTCGACAACAAGACCGGCAACATCGCCTTCCGCGCCACCTTCCCCAACCCGCAACGGCTGCTGCGCCACGGGCAGACCGGCAACATCCTCATGGCATCCGCGCTGAACAACGTGCTGCTGGTGCCGCAGAAGGCCACCTTCGAGGTGCTCGACCACCGCTACCTCTTCGTGATCGACGCCGACAGCGTGCTGCACACCCGCCGCATCGCCGTAGGGCCCGAACTGCAGCACCTCTTCGTGATCACCGACGGGCTGGCCAAGGGCGAACGCTTCCTGCTCGAAGGGCTCCGCAAGGTGAAGGACGGCGAGAAGGTGGGTTACGATCACGTGGCACCCGATTCGGTGATGAAGCATCTGGGCCTCTACGCCGAGTGATGTTTAAATGCAGTGCCAGAGTGGTAAAGTGCCATGGTGGAAGGTGCCATGGTGCATCCTCGCACCCTGCACCATGGCACCTTCCACCATGGCACCCTTGCACTTTTCCCCTCCTCACTTTTTTCGCCCGTCGAAGCCTTGGCGTAGGCGGGTTTCACCCCTGAACTGACCCCATGTTCAAGAACTTCATCCAACGGCCGGTGCTGGCCATCGTCATCTCGGTGCTCATCCTCTTCGTGGGCGGGCTCGCGATGAAGCAATTGCCCACCGCGCAGTTCCCCGAGATCGCGCCCACCACGGTGAACATCTTCGTGTCGTACCCCGGCTCCAGCGCCGACGTGCTCACGAAGAGCACCATCATCCAACTGGAAACGGCGATCAACGGCGTGCAGGGCATGCGCTACATCGCCAGCGACGCCACCAGCGCGGGGGAGGGCACCATCCGCGTGATCTTCGAGCCGGGCACCGATCCCAACGAGGCGGTCGTGCGCGTGAAGACCCGCGTGGACCAGGTGATGCCCAACCTGCCCACGCTCGTGCAGCGCGAGGGCGTCATCATCACGCCGGTGCAGCCGAGCATGCTGATGTACATCAACCTCTACGGCGATGGCAAGGACGCCGATCAGCTCTTCCTCTACAACTATGCGTACACGCAGCTGATCCCCGAGATCCAGCGGATCCCCGGCGTGGCACAGGCGCAGATCCTCGGCAGCCGCATCTACGCCATGCGCATCTGGATGAAGCCCGACCGCATGCGGGCCTACAACATCAGCGCCGAGGAGGTGATGGAGGCGATGCAGGAGCAGAGCCTCATCGCGCGGCCCGGACGCCTCGGACAGAGCTCCGGCATCGATGCGCAGGCATTGGAGTACGTGCTCGTGTACCAAGGCCAGTTCAACACGCCGGAGCAATACCGCGAGATCATCGTGCGCGCCAACGAGGAGGGCGAGATGATCCGGCTGAAGGACATCGCCGACGTGGAGCTGGGCAGCGCCTTCTTCGACATCTACTCCAGTCTCGATGGCAAGCCGTCGGCCTCCATCGTGCTGAAGCAGACGCTGGGCAGCAACGCCAGTGACGTGATCGCGCAGGTGAAGGCGAAGATGGAGGAGCTGGGCGCGGACATGCCGCCGGGCATCGGCTACAAGGTGAGCTACGACGTAAGCACCTTCCTCAGCGCGTCCATCGAACAGGTGTTGCACACGCTGCGCGATGCCTTCATCCTCGTGGCGCTGGTGGTGTTCCTCTTCCTCGGCGACTGGCGCAGTACGTTGATCCCCATCATCGCCGTGCCGGTGTCGTTGATCGGCGCCTTCTTCGTGATGCAACTGTTCGGACTGTCCATCAACCTGATCACGCTGTTCGCGCTGGTGCTCGCCATCGGCATCGTGGTGGACAACGCCATCGTGGTGGTGGAGGCTGTGCATGCCAAGATGGAAGGGAACCACGCGCTTACGCCTTATGCGGCGGTGAAGGAGGTGATGGGCGAGATCGGCGGTGCCATCATCGCGATCACACTGGTGATGGTGTCGGTGTTCATCCCCATCTCGTTCATGACCGGTCCGGTGGGCGTGTTCTACCGGCAGTTCTCCATCACCATGGCGGGTTCCATCATCATCTCGGCGATCGTGGCGCTCACGCTCACGCCGGTGCTCTGCGCCATGCTGATGAAGCCGCACCACGGCACGCATCGGAAGAAGTCCATCCTCGATCGCGTGATCGACGCCTTCAACCGCTGGTTCGAGCGGCTGACCGGTCGCTACGTGGCGGTGCTCAACCGGATCGTGGTGCGGCGCGTGCTCACCTTCGGCCTGCTTGCGGGTTTCTGCGTGGCGATCTATGTGAGCAATGAGATATTGCCCGCAGGCTTCATCCCCAGCGAGGACCAAGGCACGATCTACGCGATCATCCAGACGCCGCCGGGATCCACCTTGGAGACCACGAACATGGTGGCGCAGGAACTACAGAAGATCTGCGAGGAGGTGCCGGAAGTGGAATCGGTGTCGTCGCTGGCCGGTTACGAGATCATGACCGAGGGACGCGGATCGAACGCGGGCACCTGCCTCATCGACCTGAAGCCGTGGCACGAGCGCGACAAGGACGTGCATGAAGTGATGGAGGAACTGGAGCACAAGACCAAGGATCTCGGCGCGGTGATCGAATACTTCGAACCACCGGCCGTGCCGGGCTTCGGCTCGTCGGGCGGCTTCTCGCTGCGGATGATCGACAAGACCAACGGCACCGATTACCACGAGTTCGAGCGCATCAACAACGAATTCATGGACGCATTGCGGAAGCGCAAGGAACTCACCGGCCTGTTCACCTTCTACGCGGCCAACTTCCCGCAGTACGAGATGATCATCGACAACAAACTGGCGATGCAGAAGGGCGTGTCGATCGGCAAGGCGGTGGAGAACCTGAACATCCTCATCGGCAGCACCTACGAGCAGGGCTTCATCCGCTTCGGCCGCTTCTTCAAGGTGTTCGCGCAGGCGGCACCGGAATACCGCCGTTACCCCTCCGACCTCACCGGCCTCTTCGTGAAGAACGAGGAGGGCGAGATGGTGCCGTACTCCTCGTTCATGCGGTTCGAGAAGCGCCTCGGCCCGAACGAGATCACGCGCTACAACCTCTACAATTCGGCCACAATCCGCGGCCTTCCGGTGGAAGGCTATACCAGCGGCGACGCGATCAAGGCCATTCAGGAGGTGGCGAAGGAAACGCTGCCGCGCGGTTACGACATCGCGTGGGAGGGCCTTTCGTACGATGAAGCGCGGCGCGGCAACGAGGCCATCTACATCTTCGCCGTGGTACTGATCTTCGTGTACCTCGTGTTGGCCGCGCAGTACGAGAGCTTCGTGCTGCCGCTGGTGGTGATCCTCTCGCTGCCGGTGGGCGTGCTCGGATCGTTCCTGCTGCTGAAGGTGATGGGCCTCGCGAACGATGTGTACGCGCAGATCGGCATCATCATGCTCATCGGCCTGCTCGGGAAGAACGCCGTGCTGATCGTGGAGTTCGCCGTGCAGAAACAGCGCGCCGGGGCCACGGTGCTCGAGGCCGCCATCGAGGGATCGAAGGCGCGTTTCCGCCCGATCCTGATGACCAGCTTCGCCTTCGTCGCGGGCCTGATCCCCTTGGTGATCGCCACGGGCGCGGGCGCGATCGGCAACCGCACCATCGGCTCATCGGCGCTGGGCGGCATGCTGGTGGGCACCGTGCTCGGCGTGCTGGTGATCCCCGGCCTGTACTACGTGTTCGCCACCATGATCCAAGGCCGCAAGCTGATCAGCGATGAAGAGGACGAACCCGTATCCGAACGGTTCGTGCGCAGCGCGGAAGAGGAAAGCCGGTCGAAGGAAATGATCCGATCGCTGAACGACCGCCTGAGGGATCTGTTGAAACGCAAGAAAGATTGATGGATTCATCCGTAGCGTCGACCCATTGGGTCGACCCGCTACGTGATGCACCGAACACTGGCCCAACCCATGAACAGAACATTGATCCCGGCCGTGGCGATCGCGCTATCGCTGGCATCGTGCGTCCCCGCGCTGAAGACGCAGGAAGCGCGCCGCAACACGCCCACCACCTATCCCACGGCCTCCACCGACAGCACCGATGCGGCCGCCATCAAGTGGCAGCAGTTCCACCGCGATCCCCATCTGCGCGCGTTGATCGACAGCGCATTGGCGAATAATCAGGAACTGAACATCATGCTGCAGGAGATCGCCATCACCAAGGCCGAGGCCCGCGCCCGCAAAGGCGAATACCTGCCCTTCGTGGACATCGCCGCCGCTGCGGGCATGGAGAAGGTGGGCGAGTACACGCGCAACGGCGCCGTGGAGCAACACCTCGATGTGAAGGAGCACACCGCGTTCCCCGAGCCGGTGCCCGACTTCATCGTGGGTGCGCGCGCCTCGTGGGAGCTGGACATCTGGAAGAAACTGCGCAACGCGAAGAAGGCCGCCGTGATGCGCTACCTCGGATCGGTGGAGGGCCGGAACTTCATGGTGACCAACCTCGTGGCCGAGATCGCCAACAGCTACTACGAGCTGATGGCGCTGGACAATCAGCTGGAGATCCTGCGCAGCAACATCGCCATCCAGCAGGATGCGCTCGGCATCGTGAAGCAGGAGAAGCTGGCTGCGAAGGTCACCGAGCTGGCCGTGCGCCGCTTCGAGGCCGAAGTGCTCAAGAACCGCAGCCTGCAATACAACATCCAGCAGCGGATCGTGGAGACGGAGAACCGCATCAACTTCCTCGTGGGCCGCTACCCGCAGCCGGTGACGCGCAACTCGGCGGCGTTCTCATCGCTCATGCCGGACAGCGTCCACGTGGGCCTGCCGTCGCAACTGCTTTCGTACAGGCCCGACATCCGGCAGGCCGAACTGGAACTCGCCGCTTCCAAGTTGGACGTGAAGGCGGCGAAGGCCAGCTTCTATCCGTCGGTGCGGCTCACGGCAGGCGTGGGGTTCAACGCCTTCGATGCCGCGTATCTGCTGGAGACGCCTGCATCGCTGCTCTACAACGTGGCCGGTGATCTGGTGGCGCCACTGATCAATCGGAACGCGATCAAGGCGGCTTATGCCAGTGCGAACGCGCGCCAGTTGCAAGCCGTGTACGACTACGAGCGCACGGTGCTCAATGCTTACGTGGAAGTGGTGAACCAGCTCTCGAACCTCCGCAACCTGCGCAGCAGCTACGATCTGCAGCAGCAACAGGTAGAGGCGCTGTCCAGCTCCATCACCATCTCCACCAATTTGTTCCGCAGCGCCCGCGCCGATTACATGGAGGTGCTGCTCACCCAGCGCGATGCGCTCGAATCACGCTTCGAGCTGGTGGAGACGCACAAGCAGCAGCTGAACGCGATGGTGGATGTGTACAAGGCGCTGGGGGGTGGGTGGAAGTAGGCTTACCATGGATCGTCCTACGCATCATCGCGCTTGTGGAGCGACAACTCCACGTGCAAGTATTCCGCTATTTAAAATCAGTTGGCGCGGCCCGCGTCGACCTTGGGAGGGACGAGCGGACGAGTCTCTGCATAGTTGATGCCCAAATCGTGAAAAACACCGACACCGCTGAGCAGAAGGGCTACGATGCGGGCAAGAAGGTCTCGGGGATCAAGCGGCATATTGCGGTGGATACCCAAGGGTTCATGCGCTGTGCGTGACTACGGCCAACGTGACCGACCGGGCCGGTGCGATCAGGGCACTGAAGCGCGCCAAGAAGGACCTGACCAACGTGGATAAGATCCTGGTCGACGGCGGATACAGTGGCGAGAAATTCGCCCAAGATGTCAAGGATCTGATCGACGCCGAGGTGGAAGTGGCCAAACGAAGCGAACTACACTCCTTCGCCGTAATGCCCAAGCGCTGGATCGTTGAGCGTTCGTACGCATGGCTGGAGAAGTGCCGAAGGCTTTGGAAGAAATGCGAGCGCAAACACAACACCAGCTTACAATTCGTAGTGCTCGCCTTTCTCGTGCTACTCCTCAAAAGATCCTGAGCAGGCTCTTAGAGAACAGGTAAGAAGCCGGACTGCTGAATGTGTCGCAACAATTCATCCAGGTTGCCATCGAAATCCAGACTAACAGAATGGCCTCCTTTGTGATGTTGTTGGAGTGAGAATATTGTTACGATACCGGAGGCCGACAATAAGCTCCTGCGCAAGAGTTCTTCATCGCTCTCAGAGGCGGTTTCACCAAGCTCTTCACGAATCAAGCGAATATGCAGGCGCATAGGTGTTCTTCACTTCGGCTCCCACAGCTCGGTCTTGTTCCCCTCCGGATCGTACACCCACGCGAAGCGGCCGCAGTCCTCGTCCATGCGCTTGGGATCGATGCGCACACCACCGTCCTCCAGCTTCTTCAGCAGGCCGTCGATGTCATGCACGCGCAGGTTCAGCATGAACTGCTGCTTGTCGCTGCCGAAGTAGTCGGTGTCGCGCTTGAAGGGCGAGAACACCGTGGGACCGGCATCCTGCTGCCAGACCCAGCCGTTCTCCTCGTTGTTGATGCCGAAGTGCTGGTAGTACCATTTGGCGAGCGCCTTGTGGTCGTCCGAGCGGAAGAAGAGTCCGCCGATGCCGGTGACGTGTCGGGACATGGGGTTGTGCTGAATGGTTAAAATTAGGCTTTGGCAGCTTGCAATATATGAGGGTCTTCTGAGGCACTCTGTGGTCCGGGATCTGAACGCGCCACTTCTACCCTTGGACAGAAGTATCATCCAAGGGGTCAGAGTAGAGGGGCAGTGTTCGGCTATTCCCGGCATGTGCTGCAGGACCCCAAGGAGGTCCAATGATCCACATCGCAGATGAACGAAGAAGCCCCCACTTGTGGTGGGGGCTTCCGAAAGAAGTGTGCTTCGGCTCAGAGCCCCAAGCTGCCTTTGCAATTGCGGAACTCGAGGTCCTTCAGGGCCTTCTCGCGCAGGCTGCCGTCCTTTTGGATGGCGAGGCCGAGGCTGCTGGCGGCACCGGCGCAGTTGCTTTGGCGCGCGGCGATGATGGCGGCGAGGTAGTGGCCGGTGGCGGTGTCCTTGTCGGTGGCGCCATCGAGGATGCTTTGCGCACCGGCGGCATCACCGCCGAGGAGCTTGGAGAGGGCGGCGTTCACGCTCTTCGTGCTGCCGAAGTTGCTGTTGGCGCTGCTGTAGTTGCCGTTCTGGATGTCGATGATGCCTTGGTTATACTTCACTTCGGGGCCTGCGGCGGTGGCCTTGGCGAAGAGCTCGCTGGCCTTCTTGCGGTCGCCCTTCAGGCGGGCCACCACGCCGAGGTTGTTGGTGCTCACCGGGTTGTCCTTGATGCTGTTGGCTTTCGTGAACTGTGCTTCAGCTTCATCCAGCTTGTTCTGCAGCATGTACACGTAGCCCACATTGTTGGCGCCACGGTTGTCGCTGGGGTGAACGCGCTCGGTCTCCTTGTAGATGCGGAGCTGTTCGTTGAGGTCGTTGGTGAGGGTGGCGGCGAAGAGCAGTTCCTCCACGTTGAGGCTGTCGGGCGTGGTGCGGCTCATCTCGGTGAGCCGGGCATCGGTCTTGCCGATGCGCTGGTAGTTCAGCTTCACCTCGCTGCGGCGCAGCTGGGGCAGGATCTGCTCGGCGATCTCCTTATAAGTGGCCGCCATGTTCTTGATCTCCTCCTCGCGCTTGGTCAGGTCGGGGTACATCTCCAGCACGCGCAGCACCAGTTCCTTGTCGGGCACGGTGGTGCTGGCCTGCATGGCCGTCTTGAAACCGTTCCAGTCCTCGCCGTGCGGGGCAAGGGCGTAGAAGGCATCGTCCTTCGCGGCGGCGATCTTCTGGGAAACGAGCGGGTTCTTCACGGCACCACGGGCGCTCTTGGCGCGCTCGTCGGCGAGGTTCTCGTTCTTGCTCAACTCACCTTCGGGGCTGGCCCACGAATCCACGCTTACGTTCTTGTAGGCGATGTTGGCGTTCTTCGCATTGGCCTTCACGAAGGCGAGCATCGCTTTCACGTCGGCATCGTTCAGTTCGCCGGGGCGTACCACGCTGCTGTTCACGAGGTAGTTGATGGTGGCATCGAAGCTGTGGTCGGTCACGCGCTGGAAGGCGTCCTTGGCCAGCAGCACCTTGTCATCGCTCACCACGAGGTAGGGGGTGGTGATCACGCCGTCGGCGATCTTCACCGGGGTGAACTCCTTCTGCTTCTTGCCATCCTTGCCCTGCTTGCCGAGGATCTTCACCATCAGCTCGCTCTCTTTCATGGATGGCGTGTAGGCCACCTTGTGCGCATAGCTGAAGGATTTGCCCGTGGCGTAGGGGATCACGGTGTTGTTGCCCGCAGCACCCTCACCTTGGAAATAGGCCGTTTTGTAGGGCGTTTCGCCGCCGGTGTACACCAGCGTGGGGGTCAGCTCCACCTGTGCCTTCTTGTAGAAGTACTTGCCGGGGAAGTTGCCGTTGATGTTCACCGCCACGGAATCACCCTGCACGATCAGCGGATTGGGGTCCACCGTGTACTTGATGTTCTGCACGTACTTGTTCATCTTGCCGATGCCGCCGCACCCTGCGAGGATGAACAGGCTTGTTGACATGAGGGCGAGCCCTTTCAGGTGACTCTTTTCCATGGAAATCGCTGCTTGGTTCGTGATCTTAGGGTGCGAATTTAACTACCTGAAAGCGTGGCCGCTTCCGCCTTTGAAAGCACTTGTTCACAGTGCGGGGTGTATCGCAAGGTGTCAATTGTCGGTTGTCAGGTCTCAGTTGTCAGTTCCGGTACCTATGAACCGCTCGGGGCTGGACAGGGCGCTGGTGTCTGAGAAGCTAATGGCAGGGGCCGGACAAATGAAGCAAAGGTGCCTCCGAAGAACGCCCGTGCTATGCTTGATAAGCTTGCTGGTACCACCCTTTGTTCCATTCCTCCATTGCTCCCATTGCTCCATTTGTCCGGCCTGCCCTTCACCCCCCTTTGCGACCAGCTTCTCAGAACACCACTGCCCCCTCAGTCCCCGCCCTAACTCTCAAGTCCAGCACTGACAACTGAGACCTGACAACTGCCCCCCCCCTCACAACGTGATGACCCGGCAGCCTTTCGGCACTTCCGAGGCCAGCGTGCCCAGCAGCTTCTCGTACGCCTGTGCATCGTTCAGCAGGTCATGGTCTTCGAGGTCCACGATCAGCACGCGGTCGTCGGGCAGCTTCTGCAGGTGGTCGAGGTAGCGTTCCTGAAGCCGGGCGAGGTATTCGATGGGAATGCTTTGTTCATAACTCCGGCCCCGCGAACGGATGCGCTCCTTCACCCGGGCCATGTCCAGGTGCAGGTACACGATCAGTTCCGGCCGGGGCAGGTCGGCGTACATGATCTGGTACAGGTCGCGGAACAGCGCGTATTCATCGGCCTGCAGGGTCACGTTGGCGAAGACCACCGACTTGCCGATGGAATAATCGGCCACGGTGCATGTGCTGAAGAGGTCCTGCTCGGTGACGCGCTTCAGCTGGTGATACCGCTGCGCAAGGAAGGAGAGTTCCACGGAGAAGCCGTACCGCTCGGGATCCTCGTAGAAGCGCGGCAGGAAGGGGTTGTCCTCGAACTCCTCCAGCACGAGGCGGCCGCTCCACCGTTCGGCGAGGCGGCGGGCCAGCGTGGTCTTGCCCGCGCCGATCAGGCCTTCCACGGCGATGTAGGCGTGCGCGGGCGTCATTCCGCAGGAAGCGCGTTGAGTAGTTGGAGGGCGGTGCGGTGCAGGGTGGGATGCTCCCATGCCGGCAGCACATCGCACAGCGGGGCCAGCGCGAACCGCCGCAGGTGCAGGCGCGGGTGTGGAACGGCAAGGCCCGGTGCGTCGATGACCTCGCCGCCCACCAGCAGGATGTCGATGTCGATCACGCGCGACGCCATGCGCCCGTCGGGTGGGCGTACGCGCCCCATGTCATCTTCGATACCGAGGCATGCCCGCAGCAATTCACCGGGATCAAGAGTGGAGGCGAGGAGCAGGGTGCGGTTGAGGAAGAGGGTGTCCGCCTGAAAGCCCCAAGGCTTGGTCCAGTGGTCGCGGCTGCGGGCCAGCACCGGCCCGATCCGCCCGCCGATGGCCTGTTCCGCCTCACCAAGCTGCTTCGCGGGATCGCCGATGTCGGCCCCCAGCAGAAGCACCACTTCACGCTCCACCATGCGGCAAAGCTATCCGAGCGAACGCATCTTCTTTTTCAATGCAGACCCGCCTGCCGGTGGCACTGCCTTTGGCCCTTTGAAAGATGTGTACACACGGTAGCTCCGGCAGGCAGGTGCCCACCAAGAAGACTGACAACCGGCAACTGGCAACCGACAACTACAGCAAGGCTTTCAGAAGGCCATTATCGGGGATCGGGAACTTTTTACGGGAACCACCGTAGCAACAGATGGACGCCTTACCAAAGGCCCCGCTGAATGCTCCGCCGAACCCTCGCCATACTGTCCCTTCTGCTCGGAACGGCTTCCATGGCCACCCACATGAGCGGTGGCGAGATCTATTGGGAGTGCATCGGCCCCAACCAGTACCGCCTGAAGCTGGTGGTGTACCGCGACTGTGCGGGGATCAACGTGGACCCTACGTACAACCTTGTGCTCACCAGCCCCTGCGGTAACAGGGATGTGACAGTGACCCACAGCGGCGCCACCGAGCTGTCGCAACTGTGCGACATCGAGCTACCGAGCAGCACCTGCAACGGCGGAACGCTTCCCGGCATCCAGCAGTACATCTATACCGGGACCGTCACGCTGCCTCCGTGCGATAGCTGGCGGATCAGCTGGACCAACATCTACCGCAACAACGCCATCGTGAACCTCACGAACCCCGGGACGCGGCACATGTACATCGAATCCGTGCTGAACAGCGCGGCGGCGCCCTGCAACCACTCGCCCACCTTCACCAACACGGCCATTCCCTACGTGTGCCTCGGCTATCCCGTCACCTACAGCTACGGCGCGGTGGATGCGGAAGGCGATTCGCTCTCCTACGCACTGATCGGCGCGCGGATGGTCAATGGCACGGCGATCCCGTACACCAACCCGTTCACGCCGACGCAGCCCATACCGGGGATCACACTGGACCCGGTGACGGGCCTGATGAACTTCACCCTGAACACCGCTGGCAACTGGGTGGTGGTGGTGCGGGTGACCGAGTACGATGCGAACGGCAACGTGATCGGATCCATCATGCGCGACATGCAGTTCGTGGCCTACCCGTGCGCGAACATCCCGCCCGATGCTGCAACGGGCCTTGTCACCAACATGACAGGCCTTGCGACCGTGACCGGCCCGCGCTCGATCCAAGTGTGCGAATCGGGCGACTTCTGCTTCGACATGGTGATCTCGGACCCCAACGCGGGCAACGTACTGAGCGCCTTCAGCAATGCGGCACAGAACCTTCCCGGCGCCACCTTCACGTACACCGGCACCAACCCGATCACGGCAACGCTCTGCTGGACCGCGCAGCCGGGCACTTCCGGCTTCTTCCCGCTGATGGTGAACGTGAACGACGGCGCATGCCCGATCGCGGCCTTCCAGACCTACGTGTATTCCATCGAAGTGCTTCCGGGCCTTGCTGCGGACATCGCGATCACCAATGAGTCGTGCGCCGGTACTGCCAATGGCACGGCGACCGCTACTGTGACGGCGGGCACGGCACCCTACACCTACACATGGAGCAGCGGAGGATCCTCCAACGCGATCGTTGCCGGTGCGGGCAGCTACACCGTGTCCATCGTTGATGCGAACGGCTGCCAGTCCGGCGCGCTGAACGCGGTGATCGGCTCCGGCCCGCAACCCAATCAGGCGAACGCCGGTCCCGACGATACGATCTGCCATGGCGACTGGCCCATCGCCCTGCACGGATCGGTGGTGAGCGCGACCGGTGGCAGCTGGAGCAATGGATCGGGCATCGTTTCGGGCAACTGGCCCAACAACACCTACACGCCTTCGGCAGCAGAGATCGCCGCAGGCAGCGCAACGCTCGTGCTCAGCACGACGGGAAATACAGGCTGCCCGGTAGCGAGCGATACGGTACGGTTCGACCTGTCGAACAATTTCCAAGGCTTCAGCGTGTCGCATGCGGATGCACATTGCCACAACGGTTCGGATGGATCGGCAAGCGTGGTCCCCGGCAGTTCGGAGTTCTACTACCTCTGGAGCGATCCTTCGGCCACATCGGCAGCGACAGTACAAGGCCTGGCGGCGGGCACCTACACGGTGACGATCTCCGATCCCCAAGGCTGCGACACGACGATGAGCGTGACGATCGCCGCACCGGCACAAGTGGACATGGTGTCCATCACACCTACTCCCGAATCGTGCCTCGGCGATGCGAACGGCACACTGACGGCCGTGGCTTCCGGTGGTACCGCACCATACACGTTCACATGGAGCAACGGCAGCACCGGCGCCGTGCTGACCGCCACATCAGGAACGTATTCGGTGAGCGTGACCGACGCGAACGGCTGCGCACCAGCGACAGGTCAAGGAGTGATCGCGCCCACCGGCCTGCCCAATGCCGCCGATGCAGGCCCCGACCGCACCGTTTGCGCGGACAGCGGACCGTTCAGCCTGAACGCGAGCGTGGTGAACGCGACGAGCGGCACATGGAGCGGTGGTGATGGAACGTTCTCCGGCACATTCCCCAACTCGACCTACACCCTTGGCCCCGGCGACAGGACAGCGGGTACCGTGACCCTCACCCTTGTCACCGTAGGGAACACCACGTGCCCGCAGGCGAGCGACGAGATCGTGCTCACCATTCCACAGAGCTTCCTTGGCATGGCGGCCACCCATACCGATGCCACCTGTAACGGCACTGCCAGCGGCACCGCAGCGGTGATCACCCCGGCCACGGACTTCAGCTATCAATGGACCCCAAGCGGCCTTGCGACACAAGCGGTGAGCGGCCTCAACGCTGGCGCTCACAGCGTGCGTGTGACTGATGTACATGGCTGCGACACGATCCTGAACGTGACCATCGGCCAGCCGGATGCGATCGCCATCGCGCAATTGAACAGCACGAATGAAACATGCGGAGGTGCGGCGAACGGAACACTTGCCGCCGTGGTATCCGGTGGTACCGCGCCCTACGCATACACATGGAGCAGCGGCGCCTCCACCGCAACGATCACCGCAGGCGCGGGAGCCTACACCGTTTCCGTGACCGATGCGAACGGATGTGCGCCTGCCACCGCATCGGGCAGTATCGCCGCGACCGGCCAGCCGAACCACGCCGATGCCGGACCAGACCTGATCGGCTGCATGAACAGCTATCCGATCGCCGTGCAGGGTGCCGTGGTGAACGCGACCGGCGGTCAATGGAGCGGCGGTTCGGGCACCATCATGGGCACGGGGCTGACGGTCCAGTACATGCCCACTCCGGCAGAGATACTCGCAGGCGGCGTGGACCTCACCCTGACCACCACAGGGAACCCAAGCTGCCCACCGGTCACCGACGTGGTGCGCATCACGCTTTCCAACAGCTTCCTCAACGCTGCACTGACCACGACGAACGCGCTCTGCCACGGCGACCTGAACGGCTCCATCGCTTTCACACCAGCCACACCGGGCTTCCAGTATCGCTGGAACGATCCGCAAGCGCAGACCACACCCACGGCAACAGGTCTCGGTACCGGCACCTACGCGATCACCGTGACCGATGGGCTTGGCTGTGACACCACGCTCTCCGCAGCCATCACGCAACCGCAGGCATTGGTGGTGGCACAGGTGAACAGCACGGATGTGACGTGCAACAACGGCAGCAACGGCGCGATCAACCTGAGCATCCAAGGCGGCACGCCCTCCTATTCCATCGCATGGAGCAACGGTGCTTCGGGAGCGAACCTCCCCAACCTGACCGCAGGCACGTATACGGCCACCATCACCGATGCGCATGGCTGCACCACACAGGCCACGGGCACCATCAACGAGCCCGCACCCATCGTGGTTAGCGTGACCGCACCCGACACCGTGTGCGTGAACACGACGAACACCTACAGCGCCACGGCAACGGGCGGTGCAGGCGGCTACATCTTCAACTGGGGCGGCTTCGGCTTCAACCCCTCCGTACAGTTGTCGCTCCCGGCATCGCAGACCATCCAGCTCACCGTGGTGGACCAAGCCGGATGCGCGGGTCCCACGACCCCGGTGCATGTAACGGTGCTCGATCTGGCCACAGCGGACTTCCGCACCTATGGGGATACGACCACCTGCGTAGGCGGCGTGGCCACCGTAGGCGCATCGCTTACCGGCTATCCGGGCACATACGACTTCACATGGAGCCCGCTCGGATACACCGGCCCCGGCCCCTACACCGTGCCGATCAACGCGGACCAGAACATCACCGTGGCCGTCACGGATGTGTGCGGCAACCGGAGGGAGCGCACGATCGGACTGCGGCTGGACATCGCGCCATCCTTCCAACTGCCACCTGTGATCGCCGAAGGCTGCGCGCCGTTGAACGTGCAGTTCCCTAACCTGAACCTCGGCAACGTGGTCCACACGTGGACCCTGGGCAACGGGCAGACAAGCCATGTGACCGCACCACAGGTGATCTATCAGCAGGGCACCTACAATGTGAGCCTCACCGTGGCCACGCCGCTCGGTTGCACCAGCACCAGCAGCAATCAGGGACTCGTGCGGGCATACGGCCGTCCCACCGCTGCGTTCACCGCTTCCACCTACTCCACCAACATCGACGCACCTACCGTGGACTTCACCAGCCAGAGCACGGGAACGATCACAGGCTACGACTGGGTGTTCGGTGATGGAGGCACCAGCACGGTGATGAACCCCAGCTACGCGTTCAGCGAGATCGGCACCTTCGAGGTGGAGTTGACCGTGGTGGACAACCATGGCTGCGAAGCCTCGGCCAGCCAGTTCGTAACGATCAGCCCGGTGTATGACATCGTGCTGCCCACCGCCTTCACCCCGAACGCGAACGGTTCCGGTGGTCAGCAGGGAGCCGGTGGTGGTGGCAACTGGGTCACCGGCGATCTCAGCAACGACGTGTTCTATCCCTTCGTGCGCTTCGTGAAGGATTTCCGCATGCGGATCTTCAACCGCTGGGGCGAACTGATCTTCGAGAGCACCGACCTCAGCATCGGCTGGGACGGCTACTACCGCGGCCAGATCAGCCCGCAGGACGTGTACGTGGTGCAGACGTGGTTCCGCTTCGTGGACGGCAAGACGGTGGAGAAACTGAGTGACCTGACCCTGTTCCGATGAAGGCACTCCGACACGCGCACATCCTGTTGCTGCTGGCATTGCTGCCGAGGGTCGCTCAGGCCCAAGACCCGCAGTTCTCGCAGTTCTACGCGGCATCGCAGTACCTGAACCCTGCGTTGACCGGCAACACGTTCCAAGACCGCGTGGCCCTGAACTACCGCCTGCAATGGCCGGGTGTGCAGCCGGGCTACGAAACGTATTCGTTCGCCTACGACCACAATTTCGCGGGCGCGCACAGTGGTCTCGGCGGCTTCGTGATGCGCGACAAGGCCGGCTCCTACGGGCTGTCGTTCACCACCATCGCCATGAGCTACAGCTACGAGGCCCGTTTGAACCGCAGGCAGGCGATCCGCTTCGGCGTGCGGCCGGGCTATACCCTGCGCAGTGTTTCGCCCGATGGCTATCTCTTCGCCGACCAGATCATCCGCGACAACGCCGCCACCTCGATCGAGGCCGGCATGGTGCCCAACACCAGCTACCTCGATGTCGCCGCCGGTGCCCTGTACTACAGCGAG
This sequence comes from Flavobacteriales bacterium, assembly GCA_019638075.1. Taxonomy (GTDB): domain Bacteria; phylum Bacteroidota; class Bacteroidia; order Flavobacteriales_F; family PHOS-HE28; genus PHOS-HE28. The sequence continues at coordinate 19,031 of JAHBUM010000023.1, forward strand.
CAGTTCTGGGCCGGGGCCTCGTTCAACCATATCAACCGGCCCAACACGAGCCTGATGGTGGATGGCGTGGCCTACGTTCCCATGCGCACCACGGTACACATGGGTTACAGGTTCGCGCTGGATGGCCACAAGCTGATCCGCAGCGGGACCAAGATGACATTGGCCGCGCACTACAAGGCACAAGGCAAGTGGGACCAGTTCGATGTGGGCGGCTACATCGAGCACAACCGCGTCATCGGCGGCATCTGGTACCGGGGCCTGCCGATCGCGAAGGCCTACCAGCCCGGCTACGGCAACAGCGAGGCCATGATCCTGATGGCCGGTTTCGAGACCGACAAGCAGTTGCGGATCACGTACAGCTACGACATCACCATCAGCAAGCTCACCATGAAGAGCGCCGGTGCCCACGAGCTGAGCCTGATCTACGAATGGCCCCGCAAAGCGAAGGCCCGCAGGCATAAGGTGGTGCCTTGCCCGAAGTTCTGAGGGAGAGAACGCAGACCCGCCGCCGGACGGGCAGGGGCGCAGAGGGATCCGAACCTCCCCGGTTGATCTCACATCCGTTCCGGCACCTCGATGCCCAGACACCACATCGCCTTGCGCACCGTATCCGCCACGGCGCGGCTTAGCGACAGACGGAAGACCCGTTTCGCAGGATCCTCCTCCTTCATCACAGGCACGCTTTGATAGAAGCTGTTGTACGCCTTCACCAGTTCGTAGGTGTGGTTCGCCATGGATGATGGATCGAGCTTGGTGGCAGCCTCGTTCAGCACGGCGGGGAATTGATGCAGGAGCTTCACAACGGCCTTTTCCTCGATGATAAGTTGATGGTTGTCAGCAGGCGTTCGTCCGGCAGCTCCTGACAACTGACCACCAGCAACCGACAACTCCCCCCCCTTCCGCAGCAACGACCTGATCCGCGCGTAGGTGTACTGGATGAACGGCCCGGTATGACCCTGCATATCAATGCTGGCAGCGGGATCGAACAGCATGCGTTTCTTCGGATCCACCTTCAGGAGGAAGTACTTCAGCGCGGCCAAGCCGATCATCTCGAAGAGCACGGCCTTCTCTTCGTCGTTGAAGTCATCCAATTTGCCCAGTTCGGTGGTCACGGCGCGGGCGGTGTCCACCACTTCCTGGATCAGGTCGTCGGCGTCCACCACTGTGCCTTCGCGGCTCTTCATCTTCCCGGAGGGCAGGTCCACCATGCCGTAGCTGAGGTGGAAGAGCTCATCGGCCCACTGGAAACCGAGCTTCTTCAGGATGATGAACAGCGCCTTGAAATGGTAGTCCTGTTCGTTGCCGACCGTGTAGATCAGTTTCGAGAGGCCGGGGAATTCCTCGAACCGCTTGATCGCCGTGCCGATGTCCTGCGTCATGTACACGCTGGTACCATCGCGGCGCAGCAGCACTTTCTCATCCAGTCCCTCGGCGGTGTTGTCCACCCACACGGCACCGTCCTTCTCGTAGAACACGCCCTTCTTCAAGCCTTCGAGCACATCGGCCTTGCCCAGCACGTATGTCCGGCTCTCGTAGTAGTTCTTGTCGAAGCTGACACCCGCGCGCTCGTACGTGGCATCGAAGCCCGCATACACCCAGCCGTTCATCGTCTCCCACAGCGCGCGCACTTCCGGGTCGTTGGCTTCCCACTTGCGCAGCATGTCCTGTGCTTCCAGCAGGATCGGGGCTTCCTTCTCGGCTTCGTCCTTCGATCTGCCGCTGGCGACCAACACATCGACCTCCTTCTTGTAGGCCTTGTCGAACTCCACATAGTACTTCCCCACGAGCTTGTCCCCTTTCAGGCCGCTGCTGGCGGGCGTTTCCCCGTTGCCGAACTTCTGCCATGCCAGCATGCTCTTGCAGATGTGGATGCCCCGGTCGTTGATCACCTGCACTTTGATGACCTCGTTGCCAGCGGCTTCGAGGATGCGGCTCACGCTCCACCCAAGGAAGATGTTGCGCAAGTGCCCCAAGTGAAGCGGCTTGTTGGTGTTGGGCGAAGCGTATTCCACCATCACCTTCTCACCCGTGCTCGGGAACGCGAGGATGTCCTTCTCCCCCGCCTCTCTCAGGAAACCGAGCCAGTACGCATCGCTGATCACGATGTTGAGGAAGCCCTTCACCACGTTGAAGCGTTCCACCACATCCACCTTCGCCACGAGGAATTCGCCGATGGCCTGCGCCGTCTGCTCCGGCCCCTTGCCACTGATCTTCAGGAAAGGGAACACGTTGATGGTGACATCGCCCTCGAACTCCGGTCGCGTCTGCTGGAAACCGATGCTGCGCACATCCAGCGCGTGGTTGAAGAGTTGGCTGAACGCGTCCTGCAACGCAGGAACAAGAAGGGCTTGCAGTCTATCGTGGAACATGACGGTACGGAATGCACACCCTTACGGCCGGGTGCGGGCGTGCAAAGGAACGAGTTGAAGGGTTAGTCAGCGCGTGGGCTGCGACGATGCCTCCTGCTCCGTGATGGAGGCCTTGCGCACATAAGGGCGGATGATGAGGCGGATGGTGTTCTTCCAGCTCATGTACTTCCACGCCCACCCTGCCAGCACCTGTAACCGGTTGCGGTAGCCCACGAGGGCCATCAGGTGTACGAACATCCAGCCCAGCCATGCGATGAGGCCACCGAGGTGGAACCGCCCTGCATCCACCACGGCCTTGTAGCGCCCGATGGTGGCCATGCTTCCCTTGTCCTTGTACGTGAACGGCTTCAACGCCTTACCGGCCTGCTCACGCATCAGGTTCTCCGCGAGCAGCGTGGCCTGCTGGATCGCCGGAGGCGCCACCTGCGGATGGCCCCGCTCCCACCGGCCTTCGCTCATCAGGGCCACATCGCCAAGCGCATACACATCGGGGATGCCGTTCAGCCGGTTGAAGCGGTCCACACCATAGCGGCTGGCCTTCGGTACTTCAGCGGCCTCGAGG
>JAHBUM010000230.1 GCA_019638075.1 Flavobacteriales bacterium
CACGAGGGTGTAGATGCCTGCTGCGCTCACCGTGGGGTTCTGCTCGGTGCTGGTGAAGTTGTTGGGTCCGCTCCACGCGAAGGTGCCGTTGCCGGAACCGCTCAGCGCGATGCTGCTGACGTTGCAGTTGAGCACGCCACCGTTGGCCTGCGCGCCGGGGACAGCTTCGTCCAAGGTCACTTCGGCAGAAGCCTGGCTGGTGCAACCGTTGGCACCGGTCACCACAAGGGTGTAGATGCCTGCTGCGCTCACCGTGGGGTTCTGCTCGGTGCTGGTGAAGTTGTTGGGTCCGCTCCAGGCGAAGGTGCCGTTGCCAGCGCCGCTCAGTTGGATGCTGCTGACGTTGCAGTTGAGCACGCCGCCGTTGGCCTGTGCGCCGGGTGCAGCATCATCAAGGATCACCGTGGCTTGCGCGGAGCTGGTGCAGCCGTTGGTGCCTGTCACCACGAGAGTGTAGGTACCGGCCACGCTCACGGTGGGGTTCTGCGCCGTGCTGGAGAAACCGTTGGGACCGCTCCACGCGAAGGTGCCGTTACCGGAACCGCTCAGTTGGATGCTTGCGATGTTGCAGTTCAGCGTGCCACCGTTGGCTTGCGCGCCGGGTGCAGCATCATCAAGGATCACCGTGGCTTGTGCGGTGCTGGTGCAACCGTTGGCACCTGTCACCACAAGGGTGTAGGTACCTGCTGCGTTCACCGTCGGGTTCTGGGCCGTGCTGGCGAAGCCGTTGGGACCGGTCCAAGCGAAGGTGCCGTTACCGGAACCGCTCAGTTGGATGCTTGCGATGTTGCAGTTCAGCGTGCCGCCTTGAGCGGAAGCGCCCGGTGCCGTCACGTTCGCGCCGATCTGGACGCTCGCCTGACGGGTACAACCGTTGGTGGGGTCGGTCACAGTAAGGACGTACGTGCCTGCCGTGTTCACCGTCACATCCTCATCCGTGCTGGTGAAGCCATTGGGTCCGCTCCAGCTGAACGTTGCGCCCGTCGTGGTGCTGCCGCCGTTCAGGTCGAAGCTCGTCACGGAGCAGGTCAGTGTTCCGCCGCCGGTGATGGATGCGTTGGGTGCCGTGGTGTTCACGATCACCGTGGTGGCGTCATTGGCCGAGCAGCCGCTTTGCGGATTCGTTACTGTAAGGGTGTAGGTGCCTGCTGCGCTCACCACCGGGGTCAGCGTGTTGGCTCCGCTCACGATCTGCCCGCCGTTGCTGGCCACCCATGTGTAGTTCATGCCCGCGTCGGCCGATCCGCTCAGGGTGATCTGTGCGCCCGTTGCGCAGGTGATCACGCCGACAGCGCCGGCATCCACCGTGGGCAGGCCGCTGCTGGGGATCACCACGTCGATGGTGATCTCGCAACCCTTGGCGTCCGTCACGCGCACGCTGTAGGTGCCGCCGGTGACGCCTGAGATGGAAGCGCCCGTGGAGCCGTTGCTCCAGTAGTAACCGTAGGGGCTGTTGCCGCCGGTGGGGTGCGCGGTGGCCGAACCATTGGCTTGGCTGCAGGTGGCCGCGTTCACGGTGGATGTCGCGTTCAGCACGTTGGGCTGCGTCATCTGGAAAGTGCCCTGCGCGGTGCAACCGTTCGCATCCGTCACGGTCACCGAGTGGCTTCCGGGGGCGAGGTTCGTCGCGGTCTGCGTGGTCTGTCCGTTGCTCCAGGCGTATTGGAAGGGGGCAAGGCCGTCGGCGGTGGCGGTGATGGTGCCGTTCGCTGCGCCGTTGCACGTCACGGGTGTCACTTGGCCCTGCACGCTCATGATGCGCACGGTCACCACCTGATCGGCGGCACCGGCCAGAATGCAGGCATCGCCACCGATGATGCGGCGGATGTAACGTGTTTCACTGAGGGCGCCGATCGCGCTGCCGGAGAGGTCGCGGCCGGTCTGGCCTGTGATGTTGCTCCAGTGGATGCTGTCCGCGCTGATCTGCCATTGGAAGGTGGCGGCGGCGCCGAAGGAGGGGTGCGCCGAGGCGCTGTTGTTCCGCACGATCGTCGGCAGCAGATAGCTCGGCTCCGATCCCGTGATGTCACCCGGCACGCTGCCCGCGCAGATGGCCGTGCCGTTGTAAGTGATGCTGTTGCCCAGCAGGTCGGGCGGGTTGGCCCACACCACGATGCCGGGCTCGTACTGGCTGCTGTTCTTGGTGGTGTTCAACGCACCCTGCGTGAGCGGGATGTTGTTGCTCAGCGAGGTGATGATGGTGTAGATGCGACAGTTGCTGAACTTGATGCCGCGCTCGCCCACCGGGTCGTAGTCATCGCCGTTGCCACCGTAGTAGGTGCTGTAGATCAGGCTCGACAGGTCGGCGCTCAGCTTGAAGAACACCTTGTCGTTGCTGCCGCCGGTATTGGGCTGCACGGGGGTGTTGGGCGATGAGCTTACCGGGAAGTTGTTGCTGTTGGTGTAGCCGAACACGTACACATCGTTGTTCTGGTCGGTGTTCAGGCCCATCATGTTCACCTCGTTGCTTGAGCCGCCGATGTACGTGCTGCCAAGGAAGGTCTGGTCCGTACGCATGCGCGCCACGAAGAAGTCGTTCGTGCCGCTGTTGTACGTGTTGTCGTACGTGGTGCCTGCGGCCGAGGTGTTGTTCGCATGCATGCCCGACGTGATACCGCCGAAGTAGATCTCGTCGCCCGTGGTGCTCATGGACATGCACAGGATGGCGAGGGTCTGGTTGCTTGCCGATTGGAAGAAGGAGGACCAGATGACCGATCCACTGCCCGAGATGCGCTGGAGGAAACCGGCCTCGGTGCCGCCCATGGTGGACTGCCGGGGGCTGACGGTGGGGAAGCCGCTGCTCTTGGTGCGGCCGCCCATGAAGATGTCGCCGCTGGCGTCATCGTAGAGCATGATCTGGCCGAGATCATCGGCCGTGCCGCCGTAGTTCTTCATCCATTGCACGGCGGAGAGGTCTTGGTTGATGCGGAACAGCAGTACATCGAAGTCGCTCCTGCCCGACCGGTTGGTGGCTCCTGTGCCGGGGTTGGTGGTGGCGAGGTTGTTGCTCTTGGTGGCCGCCGCCACGAACACATCACCGTTGTCCGCGATCCGCAGGTCGTAGGAGGTGTCCTCGGCATCACCACCGATCACTGCGGACTTGATGGAGTTGCCCGCCGTGTTCAGCTTCATCACGTACACGTTGTAGCCGCTCTGGGAGCGTTGGTTCACGCTGCTGCCCGAGAAGGCCGAACCGCCCAGCAGGGGGAAGTTGGTGCTCTGCGTCTGGCCGGTGATGTAGAGGTGCCCATCAGGCCCCTGCTCCATGGCGTAGGGGTTGTCGATGCCGTTGCCGCCGATGTACGTCTGCCATACGCGGTCGCCTTGGCCGCCCACGTTGGCGGGTTCCATGTACTTGCCCACGATCATGTCGTAGCTGCCTGCGATGGTGGTGCTGAAGGCACCGGGTGTGATCTGGTCGGTGCCACCGCTGGTGCGGGAGACCACGTAGATGGCGCCGTCGGCCGGGTCCACCCAGATGCAGTGCCCGTGGTTGTCCGCCTGCGAGGCGGTGTTCATCCAAGTGGCCCAGCGCAGGGCGATCGGGTCTATCACCAGCGGCTGGCCCTTGTCGTAGTCGCCCAGCTCGAAGCGCAGGATGTTCTTCGCATCCACCACATAAGCCGCCTTCACCGAACGCTCCTTGCCGTTGGTCCGCTGGTACACCACCGGTGCCGGGTAGGTCATTTCGCCCAAGCTGGTGTGCAGCACCAGTTCGCCTTTCGTGTTCACCGCGATGCGCTCGATGCCCTCGAACTCGATCGCGATCTGCTTGGGGTCGCTGCCGGGTTTGCAGATGATGTCGTACTCCAAGGTGCCATCCTCGGCAGGGTAGTAGCGTACATCAACCCCCGGATAGGTGTTGGTGTACCATACCTCTTGGAAGCTCCGCACATCCATGGCCTCCACGCCGCCCATGAAGTAGTTGGTCACACCGGTGTGGGCGGTGCGGTTCTCCACCTTCATGCCGGGCGATGCGCCCCGGAAGTTCAGCCGCCAGCTGTGGCCTTTCTGGTTCCATACGGGCGTGATGGCGGGCTGGCTGTTCTTCAGCTGCTCTTCCATCAGGATGCCCTGCCGCCGGAACTCCGCCAGCCCGACCGGGTCATAGGTGGTCACCACCATGCCCTTGCTCGTGGCCACGGCCTGCCCAAGGGGGAAGTCCGCGCGGTACAGCACGTCCTTCCCGAACTGGCCCTTGTTCTCGGTGAACTCGATGCGCTGATCGTACTTGTTCAGCAGTTCGTCCAAGCCATCGGGGTGGTCGTGGTCGTGCTGGTGTCCGGCATGCCGGTCCGCCAGTTGTGCGCTGGCCGGTAGCCAGCTGGCCAGCAGCAGCAGCATGCTCCATGCCGCGTGCCTCAGCCATGATCTATGCGTGGGGTTCATGTACATCGGGGTTTGAGTTGTTGGTCCATGTAAGTGCTCGAGGTGAAGAACCCCATCACCGGGGTCCGGGGATTGTACATGAGGGGCATGCGCACGGCTGCATCCCAGCCCTTGTTCAGGGGCTATCGGCAGTGGGCGTTCGCCGGTGCCGGTCAGCAGGCCGGTGGCGCTGGCCGCGTGCTCCGAAAGCGTGTTCCGGGATGTGGATCGCATGGGGTCGTCCGGTTTGCGACCAAGTGTCCAAAGGCTGCCATCTGAAGAGCGATCCGTCGAAAAGAGTGGCCCGAAAGTAGAAGGGTCCGTATCCGGCTGTCAAGTTTTCGTCGGATATTTTCTTCGATCCATCGAAAATGATCGGGTTTTCGTCGGCTCATTCGGCCGGGTGGGAGGGGAGGCTGTTCAAAACTTTAGTTGCCGAGAAATTTGGCGATCCCAAGTAGAAGTGCTTATTTAGGCGTCAGCTATCCGACGAAAAATCCGTCAGGATGGAGCAACGGACCGAGATCACTCGAAGAAGCA
>JAHBUM010000231.1 GCA_019638075.1 Flavobacteriales bacterium
CGTCACCCGGCCGCTGACCTCGCTGCGGAGTTCTACCTCCTCGTTGGGCAGCAAACTGCCGGTGGTGGTGAAGGCGTTGCCCAGCGCGTGCCCTTGCAGTACGTGTACCTGCACGGCCATGGCGGGTGGCGGGCCGGACTGCTGGGCTTGATCGTTGCTGCTGCCGCAGGCGGATAGCAGGAAAGGCAGGAGCAGGGCGATCGGTGAATAGCGAATGGCGAATGGGACGCGCGTGCGCCCATTCACCAATGACCATTCGCCATTCACCACGTGGATCGCCATCATCTGATCATCTGATCCTCTGATTATCTGATCGGCATTCATGCTTTGATGCGTTTGGATGTGCTGCCTGCCCTGCCTTTCGCGGGTCGCAGGTTCTCGGCCATGGTGGTCAGGTGCTCTTGGAGCCGCTGTTGTTCGTCGGCGCTCAGGCCTTTCAGCGCCTCCCTGTTCAGTTCGCGGTAGGCCTTGCGGATGTCCTTCACGGCCTGTGCCGCTTTGGGCGTGGTGCGCACGAGGTGCTTGCGGCGGTCGCCCGCGCAGTCGCACCGCTCGATGTAGCCACCTTGGCCCATCAGGTCGAGGGCGCGCGTCATGGTCACCTTGTCAAGGTGCAGGAGGTCGGCCAGTTCCTGCTGGCTCAGTTTCCCTCGGGCCTCGTGTATGGTGGATAGCACCACGAACCATTCGGCGATGTCGAGGTGCGTGAGCTTCTCCTTCAGCCGGGTGTAATAATGCTGCGCCGCGATGGAGCACCAGAAGCCGAGGGAGGGGCTGGAGGCAGGCATGTGTCGTTCACCGTGGCGTAGGCGCGCAGGCGACGGGTACAAAGTTCGGTCGGAAACAGTTTCAATTGAAACTATTTCGACGGAAGGATACGGCCAATTGTTGTGAACGATCAGGGGCAGTTGTCAGTTGTCAGGAACTCCTGCTTCCGGGGCTGTACGGGCGCTGCTGGTGGTTGTCAGTTGTCGGTGGTCAGTTGTCAGGAATGCCTGCTTCCGGGGCTGCACGGGCGCTGCTGGCAGTTGTCGGTGGTCAGTTGTCAGGAATACCAGCCTCCGAGCCTGCACGTCAGCCACTGACAACTGACCACCGACAACCGATCACTGACAACTGACCACCGCCCCCTCAGAACAACTTCACCAGATCCGGCGACGACGGACGGGGCGCGTCGATGGTGATGATCTTGAGGTCCTTGTCGATCACCATGTAGCGCGGTATGCTGTTGATGGCGTAGGGGTCGAGCTGGCCGAGATGTTCCTTGTCGATGAAGAGGCTGTGCTTGTGCCCGAGTTCGGCGGTGCGGGCCTTCCAGCGCGTGTGGTCGTCCCATACGCTGATGCTTACGAAGTTGACCTGTCCGCCGTACTGCTTCTCCAGCTCGGCCCAGCTGGGCATCTCCATCTGGCAGGGGCCGCACCACGTGGCCCAGAAGTCCACCACGGTGGTCTTTCCCTTGAACTGCGACAGGCGCACCGTGTCGCCCGCGAGGTTCACGCCGGCGATGTCCTTCAGCGGTTTTCCCACGCTCTCGCGGCGCAGCGCGGCGAATTGCAGTTCGCCGAGGATCGATCGTTTGCTCCATTCGGCCATGCTTGCGTTCTGCTTTTTGCGGTCCGCGAGGAGCCCGGACATTTCCGGGAACGAGCGCGAGAGGTCGTCCAGCATCCCGTCCATCTGCTTCATGTGCTCATCCACCCGGTGGCCGATCGCGGCGGGATCGGCCTGCTGTGCGTGGGCGTACAAGCTGTTCGAGAGCATGCCGATCTCGTCGGCCACGGCCAGCGATGCCAGCATGTTGTTGCGCGCGGCGCCATCGCCGGTGAAGCGCAGGGTCTCGTCGAAGTACGCCGTGTGCAGCGTAAGGCCCAGTGATTCGCCGGGCAGCATGTACACGTGGGTGATCTCGTTGCCGTCGCTGAAGACGAGCGCCCGCGCGCTGTCGAGGGCGAAGCGGAGCGAGAAGCGGCCATCCTTGCCGATGGGGCCGGTGGCGAGGATCTCCTGCACCTGTTGCCGCCCTTCGGTGCGCATGCGCCAGACGCTCGCGCTGTCGGCGGTGGGGGAGAGGATGGTGCCCGAGATGGACGTGTTCTGTGCCGTGGCCGCGAAGGCCAGCGCAGCGAAGAGCATGGTGGGGAGAGTGCGCATGGTGTGTCGTTCGGTATGGGTTGCCGCGCGGTGCGGGTGATCTGTGATCCACGAATGTATCGAACGCTTTCCGCTCCGATGCTGGTATGCAGGGTGGCAGAAGGATCGCGTGATCGGTGCGGGGGAGGCATGCCGCGCCGGGCGTTCCGGCCAACCGTCCATCACCTCCCCAACGCCAGCGCACGAAAACCATCGCCTGCGGAACAAGCCGAAGCACCTTAGCGTGCCCGTTGTTGCGTGTTGACATGATACGCGTTCGCGCATGCCCAACAAGCAACACGTAACGCGCCAACACGCAACTGAGCTGAACGCCCCATGCTCAAGAACTTCCTTCTCATTTCGCTGCGCAACCTCACGCGCAACCGGCTCTACACCCTCATCAACCTGCTGGGCCTTGCCACGGGCATCGCGTGCTTCGTGTTGATCGGGTTGTACGTGCGGTACCAGCGTGGCTTCGATCGCTTCGTGCCGGATCACGAGCGTGTGTACCGTGTGGTGGGCGAGATCGAGATGGAAGGGCAAGGGGAACATTCGAGCAGCATGGTCTTCGGTCTGGGTCCCACGCTGTACCACGACCATCCCGAGCTGATCGAGCGCTACTGCCGCTGGTTCGATTTCCAGGACCCGCAGCACACATTGAAGGTGGGCGACAGCCTTAGCACCGACCGCATGTTCACCGAGAGCGGCCTCTACTTAGTGGACAGCACGGTGTTCGACATCTTCAACTATCCGCTGGTGCAGGGCGATCCCAAGACCGCGTTGAGCCAGCCCGGCAGCATCGTGCTCTCGCAGGAACTGGCGAAGAAGTATTTCGGCGATGCCGACCCGATGGGGCAGCTGATGAAGTGGGACAATTCGATGGACGTGCAGGTGACGGGCATCCTCGGTGAGATCCCGCGCAACTCGCACATCCGGTTCGAGGGGCTGGTGAGCATGGGCACCATCCTTCAGTTCTGGAAAAACATTGAGCGGAACAACTGGGTGTGGAACCCCTGCTGGACCTACGTGCGGTTGAAGGAGGGTATCATGAAAGCCGAGGTGGACCGGATCTTCCCCGACTTCATCCACAAGTACTACCCGGATTTCCTGAAGGAGCAGATCGGCCACGAACTGCAGCCGCTCGCCGACATCCACCTCACCAGCAAGCTCGATTTCGAGATGCGGCAGAACGGCGACAAGGGCAGCGTGAATATCCTGTGGGCCATCGGCTTCTTCATCATCGTGCTGGCGGGTGTGAACTTCATGAACCTCGCCACCGCACGCAGCGCGTACCGGGCGCGCGAAGTGGGTGTGCGCAAGGCCGCCGGTGCCGCCCGTGGACAGTTGATCGGCCAGTTCCTGCTGGAAAGCGTGCTGATGAGCGTGCTGGCAGCGTTGATCGCGCTGCTGCTGATCCAATTGCTCATGCCCGCCTTCAATGCTTTGGCCGGTGAAATGATCCCACTGCCTTCGTTGCTGGTACCGGGCGTGCTCGGCATCGCAGTGGTCGTCGGTCTGCTCAGCGGGATCTATCCAGCCTTCTTTCTTTCATCGTTCCGACCCGCAGTAGTGCTGAAGGGCAACAGCGGCGGCACATCACGCGGACAGACCTTGCGGAAGGCGCTCGTGGTGGTGCAGTTCGCCATCGCGCTGGTGCTCATCATCGGCACCGTGTTCGTGAAGAAGCAGCACGACCACCTGCGCAGCGTGGAACTGGGCTTCAACAAGGAACAGGTGATCCTCATCCCTGTGCGCGGTCCCATGGCCAACGTCTACCTCGCCGTGTATCCCGAGCTGAAGAAGATCAGCGGCGTGAAGGCCGTGTCGTGGGCCAACGACATCCTCGGCAAGAAGCACAACACACACGAGTTCAACTGGGGTACGATGGAGCAGGGCCAATGGACCTACCTGCCGTCGCTCTACGTGAACCCCGAGTTCCAGCAGGCCATGGACATCGAGCTGCTCGCGGGGCGCTGGTTCTCGCGCGAATTCCCCGGCGACGATTCGCTCAGCGTCATCATCAACGAGACCTTCGCGCGGCAGCTGCATCCGGATGATCCCGCCCAGGCCATCGGCGACCGCATGCACACACCGCACGGCAGCGAGCGCGTGATCGGCGTGACGAAAGACTTTGCGTTCGACCCGCTCTTCAAGGCCGTGCAACCCTTCGTCTTCGACATGTGCGGCCCGAATGACATCACGCAATGGCTGCGCTACATCTACATCCGCACCGAGGGCGGGGATCCCGCGCTCGTGATCGAGGCCGCGCGCAAGGAATGGAACGCACGCACCACCAACTTCCCCTTCGAGTACCAGTTCCTCGACGATCAGCTCGACTCACAGTACGAGGCGCAGGGCCGCCTGGCGAAGCTCGTGGGCATCTTCTCGCTGCTCGCGGTCTTCATCGCCTGCCTCGGCCTCTTCGCGCTCGCCTCATGGACCGCCGAGAAGCGCACCCGCGAGATCGGCATCCGCAAGGTGATGGGCGCGGATACGCTGCGCATCACCTGGGTGGTCACGCGCGATTTCCTCTTGTTGGTGCTGGTGGGCGCCGTGCTGGCCGTCCCGCTCGCGTGGTTCGGGGTGGGCCGCTGGCTGGAGAATTTCGCCTTCCGCACAGCGATCGAACCGGTGGTCTTCGTGATGGCTGCGCTGGTAGTGCTGTTGATCGCGACGTTCACGGTGAGCTTCCGGGCGATACGGGCGGCGCAGACGGACCCGGTGCGGGCGTTGAGGCATGAGTGAATAGAC
>JAHBUM010000232.1 GCA_019638075.1 Flavobacteriales bacterium
ACCCCCATTGCCTGAACTGAGCGCGATCCCCCGCGACACTTCGGATACCGCTCGCTCGGCCGCGAAGTGGATCTCCGGCACACCCGTGCGCTCCACGATATGCACCACATTACCGGGATCGATGCCACCCGCCGCCGCGATCACGCAGGCACCACCGGCCTTGTCCGCAAGCCGCTTCAACATGCCACAGCCATCCATCGCCCGTGCCGTGCCACCGGAAGTGAGGATCCTGTCCACGCCCAGTGAAAGGCAGCCTGCAAGCACCTCTTCCGGGTCCGCTGCATGATCGATGGCGCGGTGGAAGGTGATCTCGCTTTCCGGTGCCAGTTGCTTCACCGAGCGCATCAACTGCTCGTCCATGCGCGCACCCTTCAGCAGGCAGCCTGTAACGAGCCCGATGGCGCCACCACCGAATATCTCGGCGTCCAGCAGCAGGGCGTGCAGCGCGGGCGCATCGTACACGAACCCATGCGGCGTGGGCCGCACGAGCACCCGCACGGGGATCCGCACGGCGGCGCGCACGGCATCCACCAAGCCCGAACTGGGCGTGATACCGCCACAGGCCAGCCAGCTGCATACCTCCACCGCATCGGCACCGGCACGCTCGGCCGCCACAGCCCCGGCCACGCTGGTGACACACACTTCCACGGCGATGCGCATGCGCCGAATGTACAGCGGGGGGGAGTAGTTGTCAGGTGTCGGTGCGCAGTTGTCAGCCTCCTTGGTGGTTACTGCTGTGCGTGGGCTTCCGCCTTTTCTTCCGCACAGAAGCCGCACATCGCAGGCATTTCCTGACAACTGACCACCGACACCTGACAACTAACCTCCCATCTTTGCAGCCTTGACAGCCCTTCGGCAACCCTTGGGGTTTTCAGCAGGAACATGAGAACACACTTGGTAACCGGCGGCTGCGGATTCGTGGGCCGCAACATGGTCAAGCGCCTCGACGCCCAAGGCGCGCGCGTCCTCTTCATCGACGACCTCAGCGTGGGCACCCACCCTGACACATGGCTGGGCCAGCGCCTGCGCTTCGAGCACAAGAACCTCCGCATCTACGGCGAGGATGAGCGCCTGATCTTCCTTCAGGCCGACCTGCGCGACGTGCTGCGCGAGCTGAACAAGGACCCCGAGTGGTTCCGCAAGGCTTATGGGCAGGACCTTGTACAGTTCGACGATATCTTCCACTTCGCGGCCATCGTGGGCGGGCGCAGCAAGATCGATGGCGACCCCATGCTGGTGGCGCAGGACCTGAGCATCGATGCGGAGATGTTCCTCTATGTGTGCCGCAACAAGCCCTGCCGCTTCCTGTACCCCAGCAGCAGCGCCGCCTACCCCATCGACCTGCAGACCGAGAGCAACACGCTGCAACTGAAGGAAAGCGACATCGACTTCAAGAAGATGGGCGAGCCCGACATGACCTACGGCTGGAGCAAGCTCACCGGCGAGTTCCTTGCGAAGATCGCGGCGCAGCACTACGGCGTGCATCTCACCTGCATCCGCCCCTTCAGCGGGTATGGCGAGGATCAGGACCTCTCCTACCCCGTGCCAGCGATCGCTGCACGCGCTGCGAAGAAGGAGAACCCCTTCGAGGTCTGGGGCACCGGCAAACAGGGCCGCGACTTCGTCCACATCGACGACGTGCTCGACCTCACCTTGCTGGCCATGGACAAGATCAGCGACGGCCGTGCCATCAACATCGGCATGGGACGGCTCACCTCGTTCCTTGAACTGATCGAGGTGTTCACCGGCTTCGCGGGATACAAGCCCACCATCAAACCGCTGCTGGACAAACCCGTGGGCGTACACAGCCGCTACTGTGACATGACGTGGGTGGAGGAGAACCTTGGGTGGAAGGCGAAGATCAGCATTGAGGAGGGGATGCGGAGAGTGTACGAGGCAGCGAAACGCCGATCAGACAATTAGATGATCAGACGATCAGAAAATGGAAATGCCTTCGTCCGAACGGATCCGATCATTGTCTGATTGTCTAATTGTCTGATCTTCTGATCAATGATCATCTGCTTCGGCCCCGGCCCCAAGTTCAAAGGCGGCATCGCGCAGTACAACACCGCGCTGGCGCGTGCGCTGAAGGATGAAGGGGCGCAGGTCACGATCGTGAGCTGGACGCAACAGTACCCCGCGATCATCCCGCGTGAGTTCGTGGACAAGGCCAGCCGCAGCAGTTTTCTGGAGGGCTATGATATCCCGGTCCATTACCTCACCAACTGGAACGCACCCGGCACGTGGCGGAAGACCGCGAAGGCCATCGCTGCGTTGAAGCCCGACAAGGTGATCATCCAGTGGTACAACCCCACGCAGGGCATTCCGCTGAACAGCATCGCGAAGTACCTGCGGAAACACACCAAGGCGGAGATCCTCTTCGACCTGCACTTCGTGGCCGCCAAGGAGCAGAGCTCATTGGACGCACGGCTCACGCGGATGGCACTGCGGCATGGGCACGGCTTCATCATACACGCGTACAAGACGGCGGAGGAACTGAAGGGGCTTTTCGAGGGCGAGGAATTCCACCTCACCTTGGATGGATCACGTGTACGGGTGCATCATGATGCGCCCCAACGATCCATCCTCAAGCTCTATCACCCCATCTACTCCCTCTTCAAGCCCGATCCTTCATTCAACAAAGAAGCTTGGAAAGCGCAGCACGGCCTGCGGAAGCATGTGTTCCTCTTCTTCGGCTTCATCCGCAAATACAAGGGGCTGCACTATTGCATCGAGGCCTTCGCGGAGCTGGCCAAGCAGCGGGATGATGTGAGCCTGATGATCGTGGGTGAGCGCTTCTGGCAGACGGTGGACCAAAGCAAATTGAGCACCAAGTTGAAGAATGCGGTGTTCGGTACGCTGAAGAAGCTCTTCCTGAAGAAGGCGGACGATGAACGCAACTACGACCCGCTCGCGCTCGTGGATACGCTCGGTATCCGCGACCGCACGTTGGTGGTGGACCGCTTCATCCCGAACGAGGAGGTGCCGCCGTATTTCCAAGCGGCCGATACCATCGTGCTCTTCTACGAGACCGCCACACCCAGCGGAGTGGAAAGCCTGAGCTACAACTTCAAGCTGCCCGCCGTAGCCACACGCGTAGGGCATTTCCCCGAGACCATCACCGATGGCTTCAACGGCTACATGGCCGAGCCCAAGAACATCGCCGATATGGTGCGGGTGATGAACGCCAGCATCGAAAAGCCGATACCGCGCGAGAACGTGGTGGAGGCCACGAAGACGATGAGCTGGGCGAATTATGCGAAGGCGGTGTTGAACGGGTAGGAATTTGAACCGCGACGACACGGCAACGCAACGGATACGCGACGTGGGAATGGGATCATCCTTAGGTCACCTTTGGTAGCTTTCGGCATGAAGGACATGATACGCCTCCTCCTTGTTCCTTCCTTGATCACCCTTGGGATGCCGTTACAAGCCCAGGACATCCAGTACGAACCCGTGTTGGAGAACGCCCGATTCGGATACGCCACACAGGAGCCAAGGATATACGGGCATTGCATTGATAGCCTTGTGGTGGATACCGTGTATGGTAGCACCCCCTTTCACTCTGAACCAGTGATGCAAGTGCATCGATATCCCTTTGCGCGTTACGAGTTCTATCTGGATGGGGCACTTTATCGCAGGATCGACATCGAACAAGAAGCTCACACCATAGAGGTTGGTGATCTCTCCCCATTGATCATCGACATGGCCTTCGACATCCCCAACGGTGCCTACCACGAGTTCTTCCCCAACGGCAACATCCGCATCAAAGGCACATTGGATGGCTACAACACCGACGGCACCTTGAAGAAGACCGGCGAGTGGACCGAATGGGATGCAAGCGGGAAGGTGATCCGGCGGGAGAGCCACCCTTAACGCACCACGGCCACGCGTTGTGCCGGTCCGCCCGAACAACGCACCACGTAGATGCCCGACGGCAACGCCACGGGCACATCGGCCACCGCAGCGTTCGTGTGGGTAGAAACAACGATCCGTCCAGCGGCATCGAGCACTTCGATACGGCCGATCGGCGCTTCGCCGGAGATGTGGATACGATCACCGGCCCAGAAGATCCTTGAGGCGGCGCCATCCGCTTCATCCACGCCGGTGCCCACGAAATTCAGCGAAGCGGTGCATGTGCTGTTCGCCACGGAACTGAACACGGTGAGCCCGGGTTGGTACATGCCGGGATCGGCATAGCGTTTCCAAGCCCAGCGGCGCGTGACGGTGTGCCCATCGCCACACGCATGCGAGTAGGACGATGCACCGATGGAGAGGCACCACAGGTAGGCGATGCCCGGCGTGCCGGAACCGACCACTTCGGCGTGGTACTCACAGCGCACGGCGGTGTTCACGTTGTTCTGCCATTGGCCCGAAGCGTTGTAGCCATAGCGTTGCAGCCCGCTGCTGTTGGTCCATTGCACGGTGCCATCGGTGATGGTGGGCATGGTGTTCGAGGCCGACGAGCTGAACTGTTCACTGTCCCAACTGTTGGTGTTCCAGTCGTAGGCGGCCGCACCGAGAATGCCGCTGGCCGACTTCCACGCCAGCACGCCCTGCCCAAGCACGACGGCGTTGCCGCTGTTGGAACTGAACTGATCCTGCCGCCATTGCCCAAGGGACGGGTCGTAGATCGCCGCGCCAAGTATGCCGCTCGCAGAGACGTACGCCACGATGCCATCGCGGTTGAACACGGTGTTGCCGCTGTTGGAACTGAACTGATCGCTGCGCCATTGCGCCATGCCGGGATCGTACACCGCCGCACCAACGATGCCGCTTGCGGAAACCCACGTCACCACGCCATCGCGGTTCTGGATCTGGTTGCCGCTGTTGGAGCTGAACTGGTCCTGC
>JAHBUM010000233.1 GCA_019638075.1 Flavobacteriales bacterium
CAACAGTTTGCTTCGGCTCGTATGCCGCAGTCGGCGGATGGCCTTCTCCTTTATCTGCCGCACGCGCTCACGGGTGAGGTCGAACTTGGCGCCGATCTCCTCCAGCGTAAGGCCGTGGTTGATGCCGATGCCGAAGAACAGCTTCACCACGTCGCGCTCGCGCTCGGTGAGGGTGCAGAGGGCGCGGTCGATCTCCTTCGACAGCGATTCGTTCAGCAGCAGGCGGTCGGCGGGGGCGCTGTCGTTGTTGGGCAGCACATCCAGCAGGCTGTTGCTCTCGCCCTCCACGAAGGGGGCGTCCATGCTGATGTGGCGGCCGCTCACCTTCATGGTGTCGCTCACCTTTTCGGCGGGCAGGTCCAGGAAGGTGGCGAGCTCGTCGGCGCTGGGCGGGCGCTCGTACTCCTGCTCCAGCTTGGCGAAGGCCTTGTTGATCTTGTTGAGGCTGCCCACCTGGTTCAGCGGCAGGCGCACGATGCGGCTCTGTTCGGCCAGCGCCTGCAGGATGCTCTGGCGGATCCACCACACGGCGTAGGAGATGAACTTGAAGCCGCGCGTCTCGTCGAAGCGCTGGGCCGCCTTGATCAGGCCGAGGTTGCCCTCGTTGATCAGGTCGGGCAGGCTCAGGCCTTGGTTCTGGTACTGCTTGGCCACCGACACCACGAAGCGCAGGTTGGCCTTCACCAGTTTTTCCAATGCGAGGCCATCGCCTTCCTTGATGCGTCGTGCCAGTTCCACCTCCATATCGGCGGTGATGAGGCCTTCCTTGCCGATCTCCTGCAGGTATTTGTCCAGCGACTGGCTTTCCCTGTTGGTGATCGACTTCGTGATCTTGAGCTGACGCATCCTTGATGCCATGCGCGAAGAGTCTTTTAGGTGGGTCCGGGTGAAGTTGCAGGTCCCTTGGGTGTGGCGGCCCACCCATACGGGCTGCGAATGTACGGCCCCTTGGTGGTACCGGACAAGCCGGATCGGCGGTTGAACGTTCGATCCCCGCTCAAAGGCCGCAACGACAATGTGTTATGAGCGCCGGATCGATCGGCTTGGGGCCGTGCGGATGTTCCCCGGTGGGGCGGATCATGTTGATCAGGGTGCTTCCCGGTGAGATCCCCTGTTTTCACCCATGGACGGAACGCCTGCCGACAGGACCGATCACTCCGCATCTGGCGCAGACGGCTCAAGCATCACCACTTCCAGCTTGCGCACGCCGTACTTGGCCTTCAATGTGGTGCGGCTGGCATCGCCTTCCTCCGGTGTGCCGAAGCGCAGCACGTCGAGGTCCATCACGTCCTTCAGCACGGGGAATTCCTTGCGGTAGCGTTCGATCAGCTGCGGCGTGGTGAAGGCTTCGGTGGTCTCGATCAGCGGCGTGATGTACACCACCGGGCCATTGCGCCAGTTGCCCACCGCATGGCTCCAGATGGTGTTCTGCGCGTTCACGGCGGCACCGATGAAAAGGAGCACGGCGAGGATCGGCGCTCTCATTCCCATGCGGGACCGGTGCTTTCGATCCATGGCGAGTGCTCAGCGTTGGATCAGCAGTTTGCCCGTGCCGTTCACCGCACCGGTCAGGCGGTAGTGGTACGGACCGGCGCTCAGTGCTCCGCGTTCGATCACGAAGCGCCCGGCACCGTGCATGTCCGTCATCCGTTGCACCATGCGCCCCTGCACATCGGTCACGGTGAGGGTTACGCTGCCTCCGGCTACGGGCGGGTACAGCAGGGTGGTCTGCTCGGTGAAGGGGTTCGGGTACACGCGGATGCCTTCGTCCAGCGCATGGTCGCTCACACCGGTCACCGTGGCGCAAGCGTTCTCAAGCCGGGTGATCGCATTGTGGTAATTCTCGTTCACCACATCGATCACCTGATCGATGCAGATGGTGGCGGCGGGGTTGATGAAGTGGACCCGGCACAGGGGCTTGAAGTCGGGCCCGCGCTGGATGGTGGAATCCACGTCGCTGAGGCACATCAGGTGGCCCGAGCCGAAGGCGTATGCCGGAACGGCGGGGTACTGCACCGGATCGTAGAGGCTTTCCACGCCGGTTATCTGCACGCCGCTCAGCATCAGCTCGTAGCCCAGCAGCCTGCGGTTGGCGTTGCGCACGTGGATGTCCATCCAGCCATCGGTCATGTCCAGCGCGCCGATGGTGAAGGCCACCGTGTCGAACGGGTTGATGATCTCGTTGAACGGGAAGTTGCAATGGTCATGTACGGCGGCGCTGTCCGGCGGGTGGTTGTACAGGTTCCAGTAGTTGCAGAAGGCCATCAGCGCGGCATCGGTCACCGTCAGGTTGCCGTCCTGATCGATGTCGGTGCAGGGCATGGGAGTCAGGTCGTTGCCGAGGATGCCGGTCTCGTAGTAGTTCACGTCCAGCGCGTCCTGGTAGCCGTCGGTGTTCAGGTCGCCGATCAGGGCGGTGCCTGCGCAGTTGCCCATGCAGTCCATCTGTGCGGGGCCGTAGATCTCGCCGGTGCAGTCCACGTACGGGTCGCAGTTGGTGTCGATGGTCACGGTGAGGGAGGGCGTGCGGCTGATGAAGATGCACACCTGTGCCCAGTTGTTGAAGTGGTCGCTCTCCACGCGCCCCAGCGCATCGGGATCATTGTCCCAGTTGGTGCGCACCACCAGCGTGTACCGGCCCTCGGGCACACCGGTGATGTCGATCCAGTTGCAGCTGGTGCCGCTGCCGTACACATCGGCGCACCCGGCGCTGATG
The DNA here is from genome assembly GCA_019638075.1 of Flavobacteriales bacterium. Lineage (GTDB taxonomy): Bacteria > Bacteroidota > Bacteroidia > Flavobacteriales_F > PHOS-HE28 > PHOS-HE28. The sequence goes on from JAHBUM010000233.1 coordinate 2,717, forward strand.
CCCATGTTGCCGCAGCCGTACTGTCCCGATCCGCCACCCATGCAGTCGATGTCCATCACGCAGAAGCCGTTCTTGAACCCGACGGAGAGCTCCTGTCCCGCCTGATCATAGAGCAGGTATTCGGCGTACCCCTTGTAGTGGACGTGCCCGTGGCAGTTCTGGAACTCGAACTGGTCCGGGTTGGCGCCCGGCGTGCCGATGTAGTAGTCCAGTTCGCCGATGTTGGCGATGCGCGTATCGAAACGGATGATCTCGCGCTGACCATAGCCCGTCAGGCAGCCTTCGGCGATGTAGCAATCGCCCTGGTTCACCGTGGTGTAGGAGAGGTTGAGCGAATTCGTCAGGCGCACCTGATCCACCGTGAGGTCGGGGGCCTGTGGGCAATCCAAGCTGCCCCAAGGGATGCAGCTGCCATCATCCACCGTGGCCAGTGGGTCGAAGTTGCATGAAGTGGGGTCGGTGCAGCCTGTGATGGGGCCGTAGTAGACCACCTTCCAACCGATGGGCTGGCCTTCACAGGAGGTCTCGCTGTCGCCGATGCGGATCCAGATCACATCACCCATGCCGAGGTTCGCCAGCAGTTGGGCCTGCTCCGTGCCGCCGCAGCCGCCATCGGCGAAGTACATGGTACCGGCAGGGCTTTGGTCGGGGGTAAGCCCGGTGCAGTGATCGTAGACCCAGATGCGCGTATCGCAATGCGCGAAGTCGCAGGTGGTGATCAGGTACTGGCCGCTAACACCGGCGGTGAAGCTGTACCACGTGTCCGGCGCGGGTGCGGTGTGCTCCCCATCGGCCACCACCAGCGGGTTGCCGCAACTGAAGCCGGGCGGGCAGTTCAGCTCGGTGGTCTGCTCGTAGCGGTAGTTGTTGTTGTAGAGCCTGCCGCCACTGGCCACGATGGCCCCGTCCAGTGTCACGGTATAGCCGCCCTGAGCGGTGATGCCGTCGCCGTATGAATCGAAGATGGTGAAGATCACGCATTCGCCCGTGGGCACGCACAGGGAGCCACCGGCCACGTTGCCGTTGGCGATGGTGCTGCTGCCATGTGTCACGGCCCACGTGATCTCGTTCGGCCAGCTATCGGGTATGATGTTCACCACCAGCTGGCTTTCGCCGGATGGACAGGCGCCCCCTTGGGCGATCAGGAGCGGGGAGGAGGCCATGCAGGAGGCGGCCAGAAGTAGGTGTCGGATCATGGGGTTTGGGGAATGACGGGGCGAAGTTGGCCATACTTGGACGCATCTCAGGACCATCTTGGTGCCTCGGTTGAAAACCTTACCGCACCTCCACCTCATCAAGGAACATCCACGCCGGGTTGCCCGCGCCGGAATAGCCCTCCGGTATGGCCCCCGGATGCTCCACCGTGATGCGCACATACCGCCCGCGCCCCGGCTGTTCCGTCCGCAGCAGATGCCGTCCCATGGGGGTTGCCGTCCGCAGTTGTTCAAGGCCGCCCTCATCGCGCCAGACCTCCGTGGCCGATGGAGGTGCCGCGCTGCCAAGGGGCGTGAACGACAGGCCATCCGTGCTTACGCTGAACACCACCCGGGCGGGCATGTGGATCCAATTGTAGGTCTCGTTGCGCGTACCGATGCCCACGGAACCGATGTCCTGCACACTGCCAAGGTCCACGGTGATGGTGACGCTCTTCTGCCAACCCAGCCATTCGGTGTTCACGCGCTTCTCCTGTCCGGTGATGCCATCCACCAAGGTGAAGGCGCCTCCCTCGGCGTAGCGTTCGTGGGGTGGTTCGCTTAACGTGATCTTTTGGGCGGTGGCTTTGTTGAAGTGGAAGACCCGCTTTGACACAGGCATCGTGTTCGGCCCATGGCCGGGAGTACCAGCCTCGACCCATGCTTCGATGGCGCAAGTGCCCCGGAGCGTCAAAGGTCCCTTGGCCAATTCAGTATGGCGCACCACGAGGTCGTTCCGAGGGTCAGGGGCATCACGATCCACATGTTCGGTGACATGCTCAAAGCGTACAGGCAGATCTTCCCGGATGCTTTGGAGTTGCACGTCGATGGAGCCGGTTACAGGGCCTGGCATCGGCTTCATCCGCACCTGATACAAACTCTTACTCGCATTCACCCCCATCTCA
>JAHBUM010000234.1 GCA_019638075.1 Flavobacteriales bacterium
GGCCGGTTCGGTGATCGACGGCAAACCCCTGCTCGCCGTGTCACTGGGCAAAGCCTTCACCGCTGCCACGGGCCTCAAGGCGGTGGACATCATCAAGCAGATCAGCCCTGCGATCAAGGGCGGCGGCGGCGGCCAACCCGATTTCGCCACGGCAGGAGGGAAGGAGTCCGGCGGGATGGCCGACGCGCTGAAGAAGGCGGCTGAACTGCTCGCGTAGGTCCAACGCAAAAGCCCCGACTTGCGTCAGGGCCTTCACGGAATGATCGGGAGAGAGTGTGGTGGGCTTACGCCATCATGGGGCGCGGCGTGAGCTTGTGCGGCTTGGGTAGATCCTGCTGGCCGTAGAGGGGGCCGAGGTATTGCGCGTCATCGTCCATAGCGAGGTTCAGCACGTACAGGCCGTTTAGGACGAATACGAGCACATAGTCGAGCATGCTGCGCTTGCCGAAGCATTGCAGCACCTCGATCCACACCTTCGGCAGGAAGTAGAGCTGGCCGTAGATGGGGATGAAGAAGAGCCACGCCTGCCATGCGGGCCTGCCCACGATCCGAAGGAACACCACGAGGTTCCATCCCGGAACAAAGGCGGCCAGACCGGGCAGGCGGCACTTCTCATACAACCGCCATTGCGCCAGCAGCGCGATGATGGTGATGAAGCCGATGGCGTAGTAGAGGGCATTGCCCATCTTGGCATAGAGAGAGTGGTGCAGGTCGATGAGCCAATCCATGTGAGAGCAGGTTTTACGGTTCCGAAAGCTTGGGCATTTCCGTAGTGGTTCCTTGCCAAAGACGTCCCGCAGGGGCGAAGGTTGCTTACGGAACGCGGTCTCCGCCTGGCCCGATGCACCGATCTCGACCAACGGCATGTTGACAACGGCGGATGGCCTGGTGCATGCCGTCGTAACCCTACTTGGTTCAGGGCCAGTCTAATGCAAGAGATGGCAAGTTCGAGGCGGTTATCAGTTGTCGGGTGTCAGTTGTCAGGCTGCTTCCGATGCTGGGAGGTCTGCCAGCCTGACAACTGACACCCGACAACTGCTTCCTACCCCCTCGGCACCGCGTACGTCTTCACATCCCCCTCGGTGATCTCCTTCCCGCTCAGGATCACCAGCCGCTCGATCACGTTGCGCAGCTCGCGCACATTGCCGGTCCAAGGCAGCTTCTGCAGCTCCTTGATGGCCTTCTCGGCGATGTTCTTCGGCGCGATGCCTTGTTCGCCGCACACCTGCTGGATGAAATGCTCGGCCAGCAGCGGGATGTCCTCCATGCGCTCGCTCAGGCTGGGCACGTGGATGGGGATCACGCTCAGGCGGTGGAAGAGGTCCTCGCGGAAGCGGCCCTCGGCGATCTCCTTCTTCAGATCCTTGTTCGTGGCTGCGATCACACGCACGTTAACCTGCACGTCCTTGTCACCGCCCACCGGGGTGATGCGCCCTTCCTGCAAGGCGCGCAGCACCTTGGCCTGTGCGGCCAGCGCCATGTCGCCGATCTCGTCAAGGAAGAGCGTGCCGCCATCGGCCAGCTCGAACTTGCCCTTGCGGTCCTTGATGGCGCTGGTGAAACTGCCCTTCATGTGGCCGAAGAGCTCGCTCTCGATCAGCTCGCCGGGGATGGCCGCGCAGTTCACCTCGATGTAGGCGTTGTTGGCGCGGTTGCTCTTCTGGTGGATCATGCGGGCCACGCCCTCCTTGCCCGCGCCATTGCCGCCGGTGATGAGCACCCGCGCATCGCTCGGCGCCACCTTCTCGATCATCTCACGGATCTGCCCCAGCGCCTTGCTCTCGCCCACCATCTGCACGCCACCGGCCTTCGCCTTGCCCACCTTCGTGCGCAGCACCTTCGTCTCCTGCACGAGGCTTTTCCGATCAAGCGCATTGCGCACGCTTACGAGGATGCGGCTGATGTTGGGCGGCTTCTCGATGAAGTCGAAGGCGCCTTTCTTCAACGCGTCCACGGCGGTGTCGATGGTGCCATGGCCGCTGATCATGATCACCGGAACATCCTCATCGTGTGCCATCAGCTTCTGTAGGAACTCGAGGCCGTCCATCTTCGGCATCTTGATGTCGCAGAGGACCACATCGTAGCCGCCCTTCTTCGCTTTTTCCAGCCCGGACGCGCCATCCTCGGCCTCGTCCACGGTGTGCTTCTCGTGCTCGAGGATGTCGCGCAGGGCGTTGCGGATGGCTTTTTCGTCGTCTATGATGAGGATGTTAGGCATGGTGGATGCGTTGCCTGCAAAGATGGGACACAGGCATCAAGCATGCCCCTGCATGATGGGGTATCTTCGCGCACCAATTCACCTACGCCGCGCTGTCGCCAGCCATGGCGGAGTGCGACAAGGCTTCGACGGATAAGATGCGCAAGGACCCGATAGACAGACTTCTCAAGCCGATAGACAGCTTCATCCATGACCAGGCCGCTTCGGGCTTGGTCCTGTTCATCTCCACCGCCATCGCGCTGTTCCTCGCGAACTCGGCATGGAGCGACGCCTACCACCATTTCTGGCTGAACAAGGTCACCCTGCAGGTGGGTGGGTTCCATATCGAAAAGGATCTGCACCACCTGATCAACGACGGCCTGATGGCCATGTTCTTCTTCGTGGTGGCGCTGGAGCTGAAGCGGGAGTTCGTGGGTGGCGAGTTCTCCAATCCCCGCAACGCCCTGTTGCCCATCGGGGCCTCCATCGGCGGCATGGCGTTCCCCGCCCTGATGTATCTGATGATCGTGGGCCCCTCCAGCCCCGAAGCTGTGGGCTGGGGCATCCCCATGGGCACTGACACGGCCTTCGTGCTGGGGCTGCTGGCCATCCTCGGCAGGCGCGTGCCGACGGCCATCAAGGTGTTCTTCATTTCCACTGCGGTGACCGATGACATCGGCGCGGTGTCCGTCATCGCGCTGTTCTATACATCGGACATCTCCATGATCAACCTCGTGTTCGGCGGGGTGTTCCTGGTGGCCCTGCTGCTGATGAACCTGCTAGGTGTGCGCAGTGTGCTGGCCTATGGGCTGGTGGGCATCGGCGGGCTTTGGCTCGCCTTCCTGCTCAGCGGGGTGCATGCCACGGTGGCCGGTGTGCTGGCGGTGCTGGCCATACCGGCGCGCACCAAGATGAACGAGGCCACCTATCCACAGCGCCTGCGCGAGCTGGCCGACAAGTTCGCGGTCATGCCCAACGCTCCAGGCAACGTCATCAGCAGCGAACAGCAATACCTCATCCGCAAGGTGAAGCGCTTCAGCACCTACGCCGAAACACCGCTTCAACGCTTGGAGCAGGGCCTGCATCCATGGGTGGCCTTCTTTGTGCTGCCGCTCTTCGCGCTGGCCAACGCGGGAATCGAACTGTCCGCTTCGCTGGGCGGCGTGTTGGAGAGCAGGGTCACGCTGGGGATCCTCCTGGGCTTGGTCGTGGGCAAGCCGGTGGGGCTCATGTTCATGAGCTGGTTGTTCGTGAAGCTGCGGCTTGGGCAACTGCCCAGGGGCGTCACGTGGATGCAGATGCTGGCCATCTCCATCATGTCGGGCCTGGGCTTCACCATGGCGGTGTTCATCAACGAGCTGGCCTTCGAGGACATGGCCGTGCGCGATCAGGCCAAACTGGGCATCCTCTTCGCATCGGTGGTGGCGGGGTCCGTGGGCTTCGTGCTGTTCCGGTATTTCTCGCGGAGGAGGGCGTAGTTGTCGGTTGTCAGTCTCCTTGGTGGTAGCCCTCACCCCTAACCCCTCTCCCAAGGAGAGGGGGACCTGACTCCTTGGTGTAGCTCCTTGGAGAGAAAGCCCAAAGCTTCAAGCTCGAAGGCACAAGCTTCAAAGGCTTTTGATCTTGGAGCTTTGAATTTGAGGCTTGAAGCTTGTCTCGGCACATGCACCATCGCGGACAACGCACCGTCCCATCAGATACACACTGACAACTGAACCCCGACAACTGTCAACGGCCCGCCGCCCCTTCCTTCAGCGCATAACGGCTCCATGCCATATCGCGGATCCCACCGGCGGTCAGCACACGATCGATCGCGATGAGCGCGTAGGGCAGGGTGTCCACGCGGTATTCGGGCAGGCCGGGCTGAAGCAGGCGCGCGGCGCGGTCCATCCGCAACAGCCGGTCCTTCAGCGCATCGAACTCCAATGCGGAGAACGCCAGTGTGCGTTGATCGGGAGTGATGGCCGTTGAACGCTCTACTGCGATCATGGCCGCCAAGCTGTCGAAGCTGCCCGCGCTGCCGATGAGCACATGCGGTTCGTGCCGGTCGATGATGGCGTAGAGCGGTTCCAGCCGGTCATCAAGGTGCGCGGCGATGCGGGCTTCCTCCTCCAGCGCGATCGGATCGCTCACCGGGATGCGTTCGCGCAGGCGTGTGGCACCCAGCTCGAAGCTCTGCTTCCACATCAGGGCCTTGTCGGTGGCGAGGATGAACTCGATGCTGCCTCCGCCGATGTCCATCACCAGCGCGGGCTTTCCGGTGAAGGGCACGGCCTGCCTCACCCCGGCCAGGATCAGTTCGGCCTCCTCTTCACCGGGTATGATGGCGATGCCGATCCCGAGCTCGCCCCGCGCGCGATCCACGAATGCCGCGGCGTTGCGCGCATTGCGCAGGGCCGAAGTGCCGAAGCCGCTTATCGTGTGGGCGCCATGCTCACGTGCCACCGCATGGAACACCCGCAGCGTTTCCATGCCACGTTCCATCGCATCCGCCGCGATCACACCCTTCTCGATGCCCCCGCGCCCAAGGAACACCGGCCGCTCCTCGCCA
>JAHBUM010000235.1 GCA_019638075.1 Flavobacteriales bacterium
GCCCGGTGATCTGGAAGGGGGAGGCACCGGCCGTGATCACCGTGCCGTTGGGACCCGGCAGCGCGGCAGTGCCCGGCGTGGTGAAGGTGGCCGAGGGGCCGTACTCGATCACGTAGTCGCCTGTGAGGTAGGTGAAGTTGGCGTAGGCCGAGTTCGACAATATGGTGGTGGCCGCTGCGGCGGTGGTGGCCGGGCAACCCACCAGGTCCCATTCCAGCACGAAGTTCCCGGCGTTGGAGCCGTAGCCATCCTGTATCCACCACACGCGCTGGGTGCCACCGGTGGTGTTCACCCAGTTCACCCAGCCGATCTCCGAGTCGGCGTCATCCACACAGGCGATCGCCGTGGTGCCAGGGCATGCACCGCCGTACCGCACATAGTGCTGCGAATCGTAGTTGTTCGATTGCTGGCGGATCCTCAGTTGCTGGTATCGCGGCACGTCGATGAAGTAGATGGCATCCCGCGCGGTGTTGGCCGTGGCCGGGGCACATGCGATGCTGAAGTCGTTCACGCGGCCGATGGTCGTTCCGCTCAGCGGGCTGCTCTGCGTGGCCAGGTTGAGGGTGTTCAAGCAGTTCTCCGCCGAGGGGCATTGGACCGTGTTGGTGAAGGTGCCGAGGTTCAGATCGCATAGGCGGTCGGTCTCGTGCTCCACCGTGATCTGTACTTCATCGCCGATCGTGAATGGTCCAAAGGGCACGGACTCCCATTCGGGAACGCCGGAAATGCGGTTGGGCGCGCCACCGTTCACCGTGTACACCACGTCGTTGCTTGCGCCGTCACCGGCATACATCACCATCAGCTCGGCGGAGAAGGTGTAGCTGCCGCAGTCGTTGAAGATGTCCACGAAGGCGGCTGGCGCCTGGCAGCCCGGCGTACACTTCGCCTCGAACGACCATGGCACCGCTTGGCCGCCGTCCGCACAGCTGTTCGCGCCGTTGGCGAGGATCTTCATGTGGATCGCAGGGCCGCTGGATGTGAACGACATGCCGCCCAGGCTTCCGTAGAAACTTCCGCCATCGATCAGCGGTGCCGTATCGTCCGCGCCATCGAAGACCAGCAGGGCATCGTTCAGGTCGAGGGCCCCCTGGATGAAGTTGATCGTCACCGTTTCGCCGTGAAAGGGGGAGAGGTAGGTGAACGTGCGGCCGTCGTTGTTGCCGTAGCAATGGTCCACCGTGGCCGTGGTGCCGCAGTCCAGCGTTACCGGGCAGTTGGAGTACACGCTGCGGGTGATCATGCCGCAGTCGCTGAGCCCGTTGCTCACCGTTACGTGTACCGCTGCGTCGGCCGGGAAGGGACCCAGGTTGGTGGTGCCCAGGCCCACGCCGTTCATCACGATGGGTGTGCCGCCGTTCATGGCGTAGGTGAGGCGCGCGCTGGTGCCGCTGCCGAAGTTGGTGACGTTAACCGCCACGTTGAACTGGCCGTTCGCACAGTTGGGTACGGCGTTCACCGTGGCTGTGGCGGGGCTGCACAGGTTCACCCGCACGTAGCGCATGGCCGAGAGGTCCTGCGCATAGTGGTCGCAGGCGCGCAGGGTCCATGTGCCGTTGGGGTCCGATCCGTCGTGGAACCCGCTCAACGGCTGCTCCGGCGCATACTCGCCTGTAACGTTGCTCTGGTTCGAGCTCACCAGCGGGGTGCCGCCATCGCGCAGGGTGAAGAGGCTGTTCGGGCAGTTCGATGGGTTGCCCAGGTTGTCGCCGTTGCCGAACCGGTCGTTCACCAGCAGCACCGTGGTGCCGTTGGGGCTTATGAGGCGGAGCTCAAGGTCCGCATTGTAGGTGCTGCTGGCGATCAGGTCCACGCTGCGCACGAACACGTCGGTGCCCAGTTGTGTGCCTGTGGAGTTCAGGCAGAACGGGATGTCCCGGTAATTGTTCGATCCGCAGCCGTTGTCGGGGATCGGGTACACGCTCGCTGCGTGGCAGGTGGCATCCACATCGTTCATCGTGGTGGCGGCCAGCGCGGTGCTGCATCCGGCGCTGCCCACCACGTTCACGGTCACGTTGGTACCCAGGGGCAGGGGCCCTATGATGTGGGATCCGATGCCCACGCCGCTGTGTACGGTGCCGCCGGGGCTGGCCACGATGTTCACACTGGCCGAGCTGCCGAGGCTCGTCACGTTCACCGGTATGGTGTACGTGCCCGATACACAATCGGTGATACCGGCGCCATAGGCTGCGGTGGGCGATGTGCAGGGCGTGAACCGGTAGATCTGGCCGTTGGCCGGTTTCGTGGTCAGGTTGGTGGTGGCCACGGAGGTGCTGGTGCCGGGGTTGGTCCCTGTACCGTTCAGCGAGATGTACGCGCCGCCACTGGCGATCATGCCGATGGAGGCGCCACCGGTGCTGCCCGTACCGGTGTATGCCGTTCCCTGCTGCCGGTAGATGTATTCGATCACGTTGCTGCCCTCGTACAGCTTCACCTGGAACGAGATCACCGCGCCGCCGGCATTGTAGTTCCACCGCCAGTTGCGCCACTCCATGGTGAACACGCGGTTGGGCGAGCTGCCCGTGGTGCGGTACACCGCAACGCCTCCGGTGCCGCTCAGGTCGTCCCACAGGGGCATCAGGGCCGGTCGCGTGTTGCCGTTGGCGCTCGCCATCACGCTGTTGTCACGCCCCTGCGCGGCGCTGGGGCTGTCGCCCGTGGCAAGGGATAGCCAGCCGTTGGAGTTCACCTTCACCTGTGTCAGGTTGGTGCCGTCGAAGTTGAACGTGAATCCAAGGTTGATCGCGGCGCTGTGCACGTCATCGGCCTCGATGGTGTTCAGGTCGGTACCGCCGCTCACCTCGGAGTAGGTCCCGCTCTGTGCGGTGAAGACGTAGCTCAACTGTGCATGCAGCGGGAGCCACGCCATGGCGAGCAGGCCGATGGCGATGGACTTCAGCAACTGGGAGAGTGCATGGTTGTTCATCGTGTGAAGTGGGTCTTGTGGTCTTTCCGTTACGTCGGCTGAATAGGCTCGTTCGTCGGCCATTTCATGGGATTCGTTAGGGCAAATTAGAAGGTGTGTCCTGTGCCTGTCAAGTCTTATTGGTTCGACAAGTTCAATTTGTGCTCCCGTGAATGGCTGATTTTCGTCGATGAAATGCCATAAAGGACTTTTGCCGAGCTGTGGCCGGTAGCCTGGGCCGCGATGCGTGGCTTACGGGGCCAATGCACTTCCGTCGGAATTCGCTCCACTTACCCCGGAACGGTCAATAGGCCGGAGCGGGTTCCGGTTTGGGCGGCGGGGCGAATGGCCATGCGAAATGCTGGGAGGCCTCCCATAGGGAGGTGATCCACTGCCTTCGTCGCATGGCCAGTGCGAGCTTGAGGATACGCTGGTCCTCCTTGCGGGTGATGTACCCACCGATGGCAAAGGCCGTGTAGCGCAAGGTCTTGAGCTGTGGCTGGGGTGAGCCTTTGACCAGGGCCTGCTTGAAGAGGCTCATCAGGTTGTAGGCGATCATCACGCAGTTGAGGGCGGCTTCGGTGGCCGAGAAGCTCTGTTGGTTGAAGCTGGCGAAGGCGAGATCCTCCTTGAGTTCCTTGATGCGGCCTGCCAGCAGGCTCGATCTTCCATGCCATGGCCCAAGTACGTGTTCCTTACGCGAAGGAAAGCACGGGAATGCACCCTGGGCCGCCCCCGCAAGCTGCTAATGCTCAATCCCTTACCAGATCGGCCTCCTCATGGCCGCCATTAGGAAGTCCAATCCTAATGACCGTTCCGGGATCATAGAACCCGCTCTCGCCCACGGCCTGCCAGTCGAAGCTCAGCCGGATGTCCGCCCGGCCTGCCGGAAAGGTCACATCCCGGTAGAAATGGACGACAGAGGTCGACCCGTTCGAGTATGCAGTATGCGTTGCCTCGCTTGTATCCTTATCCTTGGCACGGTACGGATCACGATCAGCCTGACGCACATACTACACGGAAGCGCCCCATATTGCGCGTGCCCATTTTCGTTGCGGCCCGTCTGTCTCGCACCTCAGCACTCACACTCCGCAAGCCAAAAAGAACAGGGCCGCCTCGTTGTGAGACGGCCCCGTTGCTCCTTGGTTCGTTCGTTACTTCTGGTCGTCCTTCACTTCCTCGAAGTCCACATCCTTCACTTCGGGGTCGTTGCCGGCGTTGGCTTGTGAACCGCCGGTGGCACCGCTGGCCTGTGCCTCCTGGGCGGCCTTGTACATCTCCTCGCTGGCGGCGCTGAACACGGTGTTCAGCTCGGCCATGGCGCTGTCGATGCCTGCGATGTCCTGCGCGCCGTGGGCGGTCTTCAGCTTGTTCAGCGCATCCTCGATCGGCTGCTTCTTGTCGGCCGGGATCTTGTCGCCGAACTCCTTCAGCTGCTTCTCGGTCTGGAACACGAGGCTGTCGGCCTGGTTCAGCTTGTCGGCGCGCTCGCGGGCCTGCTTGTCGCTGTCGGCGTTGGCCTCGGCTTCCTTCCTCATCTTCTCGATGTCGTCCTTGCTCAGGCCGCTGCTGGCCTCGATGCGGATGCTCTGTTCCTTGCCGGTGGCCTTGTCCTTGGCGCCCACGTGCAGGATGCCGTTGGCGTCGATGTCGAAGGTCACTTCGATCTGGGGCACACCGCGCGGTGCGGGTGGGATGCCATCGAGGTGGAAGCGGCCGATGGTGCGGTTGCCGCTGGCCATGGGGCGTTCGCC
>JAHBUM010000236.1 GCA_019638075.1 Flavobacteriales bacterium
GCAGTGCCATCGTGGAGCTGGTGGATCGTTACGTGCTTCCGCGTTTCTTCAAGCCGAAGACCACGGCAGCGGAAGAACTGGGGATCGACAAAGGCGAAGAAGGTTTCAACACCGGTTTCGCCGTGCTGAAGCGATACGCCGATGAGCGTGGCATCCCGTTCATCATCTACCTGCATGCCGAGCGGTCGGAGATCAAGGCCGGGCAGTACAATGCGCAGGGGCAGGAGATCATCCGATTCGCCGAGGCGGACAGCATCCCGCTGATCCGCGATCTGGAGCACGGCGCATCGCCCGATGAGCTGCGCGACAACATCCATCCCGATGAGGCCGGTCAACGGCGGATCGCCGACGCGGTGTTCAATGCGGTCGCGGAACGCTTGCGGCCAGCGCCCTGAACGGGCAACGGAACGATATTTGCCCATGGGCCGGGTACTTTTGCACCCGTGCAGCGCATCCTACTTCTACTCCTGCTGATCGGCCCGCTCGTGGCCCAGGCTCAGGAACTGGTCACCATCCACGGCAAGGTGATCACCAGCACCGACCAGCATACCTATTACGACCTCATGATCGTGAACAAGCGGACGCGCACCGGCACCTTCGGCAACGCCGATGGCTCGTTCACCGTGCAGGCGCTGCGTACCGATACGCTCATGATCGGCTCCATCGGCCACCGCACAGGCATCCTCTGCCTCGCCGACAGCGTGGAGCGCGCCATCTACGACATCAGGATCCGCCTGATCCCGTTGCAGGTGCAACTGGCCGAAGTGGAGATCCTGCCCGAACGCACGTTGAAGGAGATCCAAGCCGACATCGACAAGCTGGGCTACAAGGCATCGGACTACAAGCTCACCACCGTGAACGCCTTGCAAAGCCCGATCACCGCGCTGTACCAGGAATTCAGCCGCCGCGAACGGAGCAAACGGCTGGTGGCCGAACTGGAGAACGAGGACAGGAAGCGGGCCATCCTGCAGGAGCTGCTGCACAAGTACGTGGAGTACGACATCATCAAATTGAACCCCGATGCGTTCGATGACTTCATCGAGTTCTGTAGCGTGCCGGACGAGGTGATCAAGGGGTTGACGCAGTACGAGTTCCTCGTGTACATCAAGCGGAAGTACGAGCTGTATTCCAGCTTGGGACCCACCCGCAGGCATTGACCATGTGGCCGCTCCGATCCACCGTGGCTGGCTTGGCTTGTACGGTGGCCGTGGCCGTCTGCGCACAGGTCGAGCGGATCGCCACCAAGGTGGAGTTGGATGAAGTGGTCATCACCGCGCAGAAGGACGGCTTCAACGTGGAGGATTTCATCCTGCAGGTGATGGAGGATACCACCTTCCACAAGGCGTTCCTCAACACGCGCTACCACCCGCACCGGCTGCGCAGTGTGCTGAGGGTGCGCGCGAAGGGCGAGAAGGAGACGGCCTCGCTCTATCGCACCGGCCACCTGCACCGCAACGCCGAGAAGGTGTGGCTGCAAATAGACAGCGTGTACGAGACCGGTAAATTGCGGAACAATGATGGCACCCTCCGCTACCTCACCGCCGAGATGTACGATGAGGTGTTCTTCCCGAAGGGCGAGATCATAGCGGACAATACCGTGGCCTCGCGCGAGCTGGAACTGGCCCGTGGCAGCCGCATCGACAAGTACAAGAGCGAGCTGAAGAAATTCATGTTCGATCCCGGAAGCGAGATCGCCAGCGTACCCTTCATCGGCCACAAGCTCGCGCTCTTCAACGATGATATGGCGCCGCTCTACGACTTCAGGATCCGCGCAGGCGAGCGCAACGGCCACCAGTGCTGGGTCTTCAGCGCCGAAGCCAAGCCTGAGTTCCGCGACGGCCGCACGGTGATCAAGCAGATGGACACCTGGTTCGATCACGTGACCAACAACGTGATCGCGCGCCAATACCGCATCGCCCACAACTCCATCATCCTCGACTTCGACATCCGCATCCGCGTGGAGAACGCCATCATCGACGGCGCCCTCGTACCCACGCTGGTAGACTACGACGGGGATTGGGACATCCCGCTGAAGAAGCGGGAACTGGTAAGGTTCGTGCTGGAGTACAGCGGGTGGCGGATCATTGATTGATCAGCATTGATGGCGGCGCTGTACAAATGCAGGCACTGAACCGGTGACCAAGCAAGGATCACCCGCGCACGCAGGTTCATGTTCGGTGGGGGCGCTCGATCACTGGTATTCCTATGCCGCCGCCTTCATAGGCGCGTCGATCACCAACGATGTGGTAGCGAGTTGATCGAAGGGAACGATCCGTCTCATGGTGGCGTGGGCCTATCGATCGTTGGCGGCCGCGAATGCTCGGCCACTATTCGAATGCTTGCCTGGATGCCAGCTACCCATGTATCGCCTTCATCTTATCCGCGATATGGTCGAAGAGGTTCTTCAGCGGCTTCTCCACCATCATCTTGATGAAGGGATTGATGTCGCCGTTGAAGACCTGCCAGGCTTCCGTGGTGCCGCCCTTGTCGTTCAGGTGGACATCCAACGTGAAGGGGAACGGGCTGCGGTCCGTGGCTTTCATGCGCACGTGAGAAGGTTCGGCTCCGCCATCGAGTTGTAGGCCGATGGTGGCTGCGCCTTGCACTTTGAAGGAACACGATGCGCCATCACTCTTCCATTCGCTGATGCGGTCTTGCGGCAGCAGTTGCTGGAAGTTGTTCATGTCCTGTAGGAAGGCATACAGATCTTGCGCGCCCTTCGCGATCTCCACGTGCTTGCTCTCGATGGTCGTCATCTTCTCTTACTTCTTCGTTCTTCCTACTTACGCCTCGTTCCTGGGGTAACCGGCTTGCTTCAAGCCTTCACTACATCCCAACTCGCCGGATCCTTCCGCCACTCGTTCAGCGACACCACATCCTTCTCCGTGATGTAGTCGCTGCGCAGTGCCTGATCCAGCAGCACACTGTAGTTGGTGAGCGGATGCAGTTTCACCTTGGCTTCGGCGAACGCATCACGTGCCTGGTCGAAACCGTAGGTGAAGATGGAGACCATGCCTTTCACTTCGAGGCCCGCATCGCGCAGGGCCTGCACGGCGTTGAGGCTGCTGCCGCCGGTGCTCACGAGATCCTCCACCACCACCACGTTGCGGCCCACGGTGATGTCGCCCTCCACCTGGTTCTTCAGGCCGTGCTCCTTGCTTCCGCTGCGCACGTAGATGAACGGCAGGCCCAGGTCATGCGCCACAAGCGCGCCGTGCGCGATCCCGCCCGTGGCCACACCCGCGATCATGTCGGGGCGGCCGAACTCGCTGTTGATCACATGCACGAACTGCTGGCGGATGTACGTGCGCACAGCGGGGTAGGAGAGTGTCTTGCGGTTGTCGCAATAGATCGGGCTTTTCCAGCCGCTGGCCCACGTGAACGGCTTCTTCGGGCTAAGTTTGACGGCCTTGATCTGGAGCAGGAACTCTGCAACTTTGAGCGCTGGATCGAGCTGTGACGGCATGCCACGAAAGTACGACGTTTACATCGGAGGACGCTCCGTGCGCTTCCGCGAAGGGCCGATCGGGGATCCCGGATCCGATGGTCGGCGCGTGATCACGCTCGCCTCGAAGAAAGAGTTGCGCGCCTTGGTCGAGCGCATGAACACCGGAGAAGAAGAGGGGGGTATCGACGTGATCGGTCGCGGCTTCGATGCGTGGGAGGCTTTTCAAGCGGACCATGATTTCGTGCCCGCTGCCGGTGGTGTGGTGTTGGATGAGCAGGGTCGGCTGCTCGCGATCAAGCGCCTGGGCAGGTGGGACCTTCCGAAAGGCAAGGTGGAGAAAGGCGAGGCCGTGGATGCAGGCGCTGTGCGCGAAGTGCAGGAGGAGTGCGGGCTGGTTCAAGTGGAGCTGCTCCGGCCGTTGACCAGCACATGGCACACCTACGAACGCAAGGGCCGCCAACACCTCAAACGCACGGATTGGTTCCTGATGCGCGCCTCGTCCAATGAGAAGCTCACTGCCCAATCTGAAGAGGACATCGAGGAAGTCCGCTGGCTCGATGCCGAGGACGTGCGCATGATGGAAGCCGACACGTATCCATCACTCTTGCCGGTACTTCAAGCTTGGCGCTCCCTTTCCACCTGACGCGATGTGCCCACCAAGGAGTCAGGTCCTCCTCTCCTCGGGAGAGGGGTGAGGCCGCATTTCCGACCATCAAGGAGGCATTCCATGGGCACATGTTCAAATGGCCACATGTTCACATGCGGAATTAGTCATCCCACACCTTCACCCGCTGTCCCTTCTCGGCTTCGGCCTTCGCCTTGAAGAACAGTTGCGCCAGACCCTTGCTCGGAAGTGGCGCTGGTGAGCGTGCCAGCACATCGTCGTTCAGCATGTATATAGCGGGCAGGCTGCGTATGCGCAGGTCTTCGCGCACCTGCCGTTCGGCCACGGCGTGCAGCCATGTCACCTGTGCGGAGGACGGGAAGAGCTTGCGCATGGCCTTGAACTCGTCCAGTGTACGGTCCAGCCCGATGATGATGACGCGCACCACGCCCTTGTTCTCTTCCGCGAGCTTGATCAGGCTGGTGATCTCCGCAGCGCAATAGGTACA
>JAHBUM010000237.1 GCA_019638075.1 Flavobacteriales bacterium
TGTCGATCTCGGTGCCGACCGCGTGTTCTGTGGTGGTGAGACAGGCACCATGCTCGATGCCACATGGCCGGGAGCCACGTACCTGTGGAGCACCGGAGCCACCACGCCCACCTTGAACGTGACCGGCGATGGCACCTACGAGGTGATGGTGAGCCTCGGTGATTGCAGCAGCAGCGATGCCATCACGGTGGCCTTCGGTTCGCTCAGCTACGACCTCGGCGCCGATGCCACCTTGTGCCCCGGCGAGACCTTGGAGCTCGGCACCGATCTTCCGGCCGGGACCGCCACGTGGAACGATGATCTTATCGCGGCCACGTTCACGGTGACAAGCGCGGGCCGGTACACGCTGCACTTCGCAGGCGCGAGCGGCTGTGATGCGCGCGACACCATCCACGTCAGCTACGTGGATGCGGGAGCCATCGACCTTGGGCCGGATGCCACCCTGTGCGACGGCGAAAGCCTGACATTGGATGCCACGCTTGCCGGGGCCACCCACCTGTGGAACGATGGCAACACGGATGCGGTGCGCACCATCACCACATCGGGAACATATTCCGTTGAAGCGTCCGTGGCGGGATGTTCGGTGAGCGATGAGGTGAGCGTGGCCTTTACGCCATTACCGGTGATAGACCTTGGCCCGGACCGCGCCCTTTGCCCCGGTGCCGAAACCGCGTTCGACGCCACCACATCCGGCGCCACCTACCTGTGGAACAACGGCAGCACGGCGGCCATCCTCACCACGGGCAGCGCGGGCGTGGTGGCCGTAACGATCACTGTTGACGGCTGCTCCGCCACCGATCAGGCGGAAGTAAGCCTGCTGAACGCCCCGGTGATCGATCTCGGCAACGATACCACCCTATGCGAGGGTGCCGCGCTCATGCTCAACGTGGCCGAGCCGAACACCAGCTTCATCTGGGAGGATGGCTCCACCGCTTCCGAGCGCACGATCACGCAAGCTGGCACCTATTGGGTGGATGCGCTGCGCAACACATGCACGCATCGCGACAGCATCGTGGTGGACCTCTTCTCCCCTTCCAGCTTCGACCTTGTGGATGACCGTTCGATCTGTGCGGGCGCCACCACCACCATCGGCACGCCGGTGAACGGCGCTTCCTACGCATGGAACACCGGTGCCAGCACGCCGACCATCGAAGTGGATGCAGCCGGGCTGTACACGGTCACCATCACCATCGCCGGTTGCACCGCACATGGTCAGGTGAACGTGGATGTCATCCGTGTGGACGCTCCCGACCTCGGTGCCGACCGTTCCGCCTGCGAAGGCGAAAGCATCGCGCTCCACGTGCCCGGCGCGGATGTGACATGGTCCACCGGCACCGTGGGCAACGAACTGGTGGTGACCAGTACCGGCATGTACACCGCCGTGGTGGACAGCCTCGGCTGCACGGCGACCGACGATGTCTTCATCCATTTCATCCCGATGACCACCGAAGTGGAACTGGCCGGAGACCTCAGCATCTGCCCGGGTGCCACCGGCATCCTGCGCGCCGCAGCGATCCCCGGAGCTGCGTTCACATGGAGCAACGGCGCAACGGGGACATACATCACCGTGAGCGGGCCGGGCTGGTATGCCGTGCATGCCACGGGAACCTGCATCGATGCCACCGACAGCGCTCTGGTGATCGCCGACGATTGCAATACGTACGTGTACGTGCCCAACACCTTCACCCCGAACAGCGATGGCGATAACGACATCTTCCTACCGCTGGTGACCGGTCCGGTGGATGTGTATCGGCTCGACATCTTCGACCGCTGGGGGGAACGCATCCACACCTCCACCGACCGATACACGGGATGGGACGGCTCGCACAGCGGCGTGCATTCGCAGGATGGCGTGTACGTGTGGAAGCTGTACTACCGTGTGCTCGCACCTGATGGTGTGCGCGCCGAAGAGCTCATCGGGCACGTGACCCTGCTCCGTTAGAGCCTGTCCGCAATTTCCTTGGAACCGTAGGCGGAACTATGGACCGGAAGAAGGTCAAGGTAGTTGTCGGTTGTCAGGGGCCAGTTGTCAGTCTCCTTGGTGGGCGCCTGCCTGCCCGCCACAGGCGTAGGCATGAAGCATGGCTGCTGGGCGGGAAGCCCCCGTACAGCAGCCACGGAAGCAGGCATTTCCTGACAACTGGCCCCTGACAACCGACAACTATCCCCTCATCCATTACCTCATTCGCCCGGCCTGTGGCCCACCCATGATCCCGGAAGAATGCGAACAGGCTCTCAAAAGCCCGGCTCCTTCCAGATGTAGCTGCCATCGGCAAGGCTGCGGTAGGCGAACAGTTCGCCATTGAAGACCTTGGCGATCTTCTCGTTGATCAGCGTGATGGCCGTATGCTCCGCAGGGATCACGGTTCTGCCCGCGCGATCGAAGACACCCAAGCGTGCGGAGCCGCCCACGGCATGGCCGAACTGGGCATCGGCGAGCGTGGCATAGGTCGTGGGGATCACCTCCTTTCCCGTGCTGTCGATGGCACCGAACAAGCCACCGGTCTGCACGCGCGCAAGGCCATCGGCATAGTCCCATACCTGATCGTACTTCCCGTCGATCACCATGGTTCCGCGCGCGTCCACGAAGCCCCACTTCGTTTTCTTCTTCACCGGGAACAAGGGACCTTTCGTGCCGCCGACATCCACGTACTGGAACGCCACCACCCGTTCGTTGCGCGTACCGATCAACCCGCGCTTGCCGCCTGACTGCACCTCCGCACGGCCATGGCTGAAGTCACCCCACGTGGTCACATCCTGCGCGGCCTCGTAGTCCTGCGCGATCGCGAAGCGCCCGGTGGTGTCCACGTATCCGCAGCGGCTGCCATCAACCACCAAGGCGAGCCCGTCGTGGAACGCGCCCACGTGGTCGTGCTTCGCTTCGAGGAGGATGTCGCCCTGCGGACCGATCAGGCCCGACCGGCCGTTCTTCCGCACGCGTGACGGGCCATGCTCGAAGCCCTCCACCCATTCATACTCCAATGGCACGATCACCTGCCCCGATCGGCCGATGACGCCATACCGGCCACCGGCACCGACCACGGCACGGTCGCGGTGGAAGTTGGATGCGGTCTCATACAACGGCGTGATCACCCTCGCGCCGCGCGCGTTCACGTAGCCGAACTTCCCGTGGTCTTCCGCATAGGCAAGCCCTTCGGAAAAGTCGCCGAGGTCGGTGTATACCATGGGCACCACCAGTTCCCCGCTGCGGTCCACGGCCCCGAAGCGTCCGGCGCGCTCCACCACCGCCGTGCCTTCCGAGAATTCGCCCACTTCATCGTATTCCACCGGCACCACCACGCGCCCCGTGCGGTTGATCGTGCCCATGCGATCCCCACGCCCCACCAATGCCTGCCCGTTGATGAAGCCTTCCACCCAATCGTATTCCGCCTTGATGCGCTCGGTGCCTTCCGTGTCGATGAAGCCCCATTTGCCATCGCGCCGGAACGGCAGGAGTTCCAAGCTCGCCGTGCGGTAATCGTCCACCAGTTCCTCAATGAAGGGATAATCGGGGAACTCGGCGATGAAGCGGGTGATGGCGCCCACGTTCAGGTCCTTGGTGTAAGTCTCGTACAGGCTGCGCCACGCATCGGGCACACGGTGGTTGTCCGGCTCGGCGTTGATGAAGGCCCGGTACTCCGCGATGGTGCGGCCCGGCGTGCTCAGCCGGTAGATCTCGTCCTCGGCCTTGCGCACGTTCGGGTTGTCCGGGTGCGCCTTCACGAAAGCCTTGAACGACGCCAGATCCCGAGCTGCGGTGGATTCCTCGTACACGGCATCGTTCAGGCGGGCGCGGGCCTCGAACACCTCGCGCGCATCGCGGTACTGCTCCACGAAAGCGCGGTAGGCCACTGCGGTGTTCGCCTGCCGCGCCTCTTGGAACGCGAGGTGGTGCATCGCGGAGCGCGCCTCCTCCGCGCGCGGGCCCGATGGGTAGCGGTCCAAGTACGCCTTGTAAGCGGCCACCGTGTTCTGCCCGCGCGCCACCTCCCACGTCCGCTCGAACACGTGATCGCGCTGCGCGGTGATGCTCGTATGGCTCACGCCCAATGCGCCGATGTATATCCGCTCCTTGTCGGGCGCCGCCGTGAACGCGAGATCAGCCTTCAGGATGAACTGGTAGGCCGAA
The DNA here is from genome assembly GCA_019638075.1 of Flavobacteriales bacterium. Classification (GTDB taxonomy): domain Bacteria; phylum Bacteroidota; class Bacteroidia; order Flavobacteriales_F; family PHOS-HE28; genus PHOS-HE28. Next base: position 4,130 of record JAHBUM010000237.1, read on the forward strand.
TCAAGGTCGTAGAACGGGTTGTTGGCCCGGCCGCTGATCACACTGAGGCCGTACCAAGCGGCCGCAGGGTGGCTCTTCGTCTCCTTGTGGAAGAGCGTGCGCGCCTTGAAATAGTCATGTACTTCCAGCGCCTTGAACGCCTTCTCCAGTTTGCCCGCCCATGCCGGTGACAGAGCCAGCAGGAACAGCGGCAGCAGCACTGCCCGCAACATCATCCGTGATCGCACGGCGCAAAAGTAGACGCAGGGTGCGGCGGCCTTGACCACCTTTGCGCCGCGCGATCGACCGCCCTTTGTTGATGGACACCCGCACCGAACGCATCCAGCGCCTGCTCACCCGGCGCAACGCGTGGCTGGCCCTC
>JAHBUM010000238.1 GCA_019638075.1 Flavobacteriales bacterium
CCGGGCTTCGAGGTGGTGGATGCAGAGGGACGGACTTTCTACGTGGGCGGTGCGGGTGGTAGCGATGCACCCAGTTTCGTGGTCGCCTATATACGCCCCAAGTTCGTCAGACGCCTCACCTTGCTTGGGTTCAAGGAGAAGATGGACCCGGCACATTACACCGACAAGGAGGTGGCGATCCTCTCCACAGTGGAGGAACTGCTGGCTGCTTTTATGGAAGGTCGGTTCGATGAATTGGAGTCCAGCTTCAGGTAGTGGGTTCACCAAAGGCGTGATGGCCTGCACAGGTCAGAAAACGGACCGGCCACCTCGGTCAGTTCGTGCTGGCTATTCATCACCGTGGCAATGTCCTTGTAGGCCATCGGGGCTTCGTCCAAGCCACCACCGATCAGGTCCTTGCCATGCAGTTTAAGTCCTTTCATGGGTCTTCAATGTTACGTTTCGGTCGGATGATGGGGATCGAACCCATGCCAACTGCGCCACAAGCAGCCGTGCTACCATTACACCACATCCAACATGTTGTGGAAGAGGATGGGATCGAACCATCACCTGCCGGGCTTCGACCGGCCGCTCTACCCGAGAGCTGCTCTTCCATTTTCTGATCGTCCGATCATCTGATCTTCTGATCGTGTTCGTTGGCCCGGCGGGACTCGAACCCGCACCCCCCGGTTAAAAGCCGGGTAGTCTTCCATACGACCTCCAAGCCAAAGTGCGGGAACAGAAGGACTCGAACCTTCGACCGGTCGCTTAACAAGCGACTGCTCTACCACTGAGCTACGTTCCCGAGTGAAGGGTGCGGGGATCGAACCCAGCGTATCCACCTTGAAAGGGTGGTGTCCTGTCCGATTAGACGAACCCTCCATTTTCTGATCATCTCATTGTCTGATCTTCTGATCGTTCGACCATCAGGCCGGACTCGAACCGACATCCTCCGCCTTGCGCCACCGCTGAAGCTATGGCGGCACGCGGTCGCAAGCGGCGCTGGCATCCATTTCAGCTTCTGATGGGTGGTGGTGTCCGGTGAAGAACGAAGTGCGTCCACCTCGTTCTTCACCATTCACCAATGGCCATTCGCCATTCACTATCCCGCTAAGGCGCCTTACCCGGAGAGAAGATCTCCTTCAATTGGTCCAGCACCTTTGCGTTGCCGCTGATGGAGAGCGTGTTCACCTTCTCGGCGATCTTCTCCACGTACTCCATCTCCTTCAGCTTGAAGAGCATCGCGTTGTCCTCCATCAGCTTCGCGGTGTTCAGCAGGCTGCGCGTGCTTGCCGTTTCCTCGCGGCGCATGATGGTGTTCGCTTCCGCCTTCTTCTGCGCGATCAGCACCTGGTTCATGATCTCCTTCATGTCGCCGGGAAGGATGATGTCCTTGATGCCGTTGTACTTGATCGCCACACCGATGGCCCCGGCCTTCTCCTTCACGGTGGCGTCCACGTAGGCCGTCACCTCCTCCTTGTTGCCGAGGATCTCGTCCAGCGTTTTCGTACCGATGAACTCGCGCAGTGCCAGCTGCACGGTCACATACAACTGCTTCTCGAAGTCCTTGGTCTCCAACAGGGCCTTGCGGATGTCGGTGACGCGGTACTGCGTGTTGAAGTTGATGCGCAGCGCGGCCTTGTCCTTGGTGAGGATGTCCTGGCCGTTCACTTCCAGCTGGAGCAAACGCAGGTCGGCCTTCAGCACTTGGATCACGGTGCTGTTCTTCGCGTAGAAGTACACACCGGGCTGCAGCAAGGCCTTGGCTTCACCGTCCACCATCAGGATGCCCTGCTCGTGCGGGTCCACGCTGTACACGCGGATGTAAGGGAGCAGCGCGGGCTTCATCAGCAGGTCGCGATCGATCTCCTTCGCGATCTCGATCTCGCCGAGGTCCATGGTGATGAACTTCAGATCGATCAGGCCTTTGAAGAAGGCGTAGCGGCCGGGCTTCAGCACCTCCTGGAAGTTGCCGTTGCGGTATTTCAGCACGAGCTGGTTGTCACCCACCTCCACGATGTGGAGCAGGGCGGCCAGTTCGGCATCGCGCAGAAGCAGTTCCAGTGCGATGGGTGCGTTGAACGGCAACGCGGTGTCGTAGACCTTCACCTCGTCGAACGGGTTGACGAAGTGCTTGCCGGGCTTCAATACACGGCGGTAGTCGCCGTTGCGGAAGACGAGGCCGAGCTTGCCTTCCTGGATGCGGATGGTCATCATGGTACATCAGGTGTTGGCCATCGCCTCGCGGTACCGCGCGAAACGTTGGTGGGTTGTGGTGCCGCTTCCGGTGGGCACCGTTGACCGGGTATGTTGGGAGCGATCGGATCGCTCGTGTTCATCAAGAGGAAGTGATGTCGGGCCACCACCTTCGTGCGGCGGGGACCACGATGTGTGTGTTCGGCTCTACGGGACCGCTCATCGTTGCGCATCATCGCCACCACACCGGAGTGCATTGGTCCCGACGCGTTCGGGTGAAGGGTGCCGTCGGGCTTCGCACACGCAGCGCGCGGTCCGCAGGACGGACGCCGGTCGTTCCATGCGCCCAAGGGCGGCGCACAGGACCGGTGATCCAACATCGCTTCCAGGTAGTGGGCATTTGATAGGGGAGCGCCCGACTCCCTCCCTCTGGATTTGCAGTCCAGTGAATCGCCTTGCGGCGTTCTTGGTGCTCTAACCAACTGAGCTACATCGTCTGCTTTGGGTGACGACGGCAGGATTCGAACCTGCGACTTCCAATGTGGGGAACAGAACGACCGTGCGGCGGCATACCGCTGGCGAGGCGCTGCGGCACCATGGGGCCTTGTGAAACCCGCATCTGGTCCGGCACGTCCGGCCCTTCCCCGTGCTTGTCCGTTGTGCGGACAAGAAGTTCAGCGCTCTTGCGAACGCTTGTGCTGAAAGCACAGTATGTAAAGAACGTCTTCGTACCGGGTGAAGGGCTCGAACCTTCTTGCTCCTCGTTATGGGCGAGGCGCGATACCTATTCCGCCAACCCGGCTTGTTCCTCCGATCCGGGGATCCCTGCGTTCCGGTACCGTGTTCATGCGGCACAGGAGTTCAGCCCTTTGCAGGGATCCCCTCGCGTATCGGGTGTGCTGAAAGCAGCGAACCCGGTCGTTGCGGACCGGGTTCGTGAACGGAGTTGCGTGTGCAGCTCGTTACCTGTTCCGGTCCTTGGTTGGGCAGGGTTCCTTGTCGAAACCCTGGAAGCTCGGGTTCATCGGGGCATGTATGCCCATGCCTGATGCTGTCCGTCGCTCGATCTGTTCGTGCCGATGTTGGTCGGCCTTGTTGTTGCTCTTCATGGTCCTTCTTCGTTGGGGCCGACATGATCGACCCGTACTTCTCTCTTCCCTGAAATGCGAAGCCCCGGCTTTCGCGCGGGGCTTCCATGGTGATCGTTGTGATCGATCGCTATGAAAGCCCTTGCCTCTCGAAGAGGTCGCGCTGTTCGTTGCTTGTTATGTGCAGCTTCCGCATTTCGAGGGTCAAGACGGCGCGTGTGATGTGATGGTTGCTTCGTTCCGCAAAATATTTTTCGCATTGCCCGATCACATCGGGTGAACGCAGGCGCGCCTCCGTGCGGGTGTGCGCATGCCCTCGTGCGTGTACGTGTGCGCGAGGGGTGTACGCTCAACGCATCTTGATGATCGCCTTCACCTGCTGCTGCATGCCGTACTGCACGCGGCAGTAGTAGGCGCCGGGCGCGAGGTCGGACAGGTCGGCCTGCATGCGGTGCTCGCCGGGCGCCAATGGCCCGTTGTGCAGCGTGCGCACCACCTGGCCGTTCTCGCCGTAGAGCTGCACCAGGGTGCGGTCGCCGTTGGTGTCGAAGCGCGCCGTCACCATGTCGGTGAAGGGGCTGGGGAACACGTCGAGCAGCGATATGCCTGCGTTGTTGTTCACTTCGCGGATGCCCGTGCCCATGCAGCCGCCGGGGTCCACGAGCGCGAGGGTCTGGTAGGTGTCGAGCATCACGGTGTCCACGTCGGTGGGCTCCAGGCAGAACCAATCCTTCAGCACGCTCGCGTACACGCTGCGGAAGTCGTACTGCATGGGCAGGTTGGTGTTGTGCGTGGTGTTCGCGGGGATCGCCGGGTTGCTGCCGAGCATGCCGGGCAGCACGTGGGTGCCGAAGAGGAAGAGCGGCGCTGCGGTACCGTGGTCGGTGCCGATGGAGGCGTTGCTCTTGATCCGCCTGCCGAACTCGGAGAAGGTCATGCCGATCACGCGGTCGTCGATGTCGAGCAGCTCGAGGTCGTTCTGGAACGCGTGTATGCTGTCCGAAAGGCCGCGCAGCAGGTCGGCGTGCGTGCCCATGGTGGTGTTCCCGCTCACCACCTGTTGGGCGTGGGTATCGAAACCATCGATGCCCACCCAGTAGATGCGCGTCTTCAATCCGCCGCAGATCAGCTGGGCCACGATCTTCAGTGCGTTGGCGAGCTGTGCGCCGGGCTGGCCGCCGGTGGGGTAGAGGGTGCTCAGGTTGCAGCCTGGCCG
>JAHBUM010000239.1 GCA_019638075.1 Flavobacteriales bacterium
TCGTCTTTTAAGCTGCCGCATAACGTTGGGTTGACGAAGATCTTCGTTTATCCGAGGCCGTAGGTGTAGATCTCCGCTTTACTTCCACAGGCGGGGGCTTTTACGAAGTAGTTGCCAGTAGAACCGTCGATCGGTAGTCTTGCTGTCATCTTGGTCCAACAACGGCTCCAATATAGCCACATTCCAAAAGGATCCAACGTCCTCAGTTGGCTTTCGCGCCCTTACACTCTACCACGCGCTCCACTCCCCGCCCCCAACAAAGAAGCCCCTCCACCGCACGGTGAAAGGGCTTCGCAACGTTGTTTAACGGTCCTACGGCTTGGTGCCATCCACCTCCTCGATCTGGATCATCTTGAAGGGTATGTTGATGATGCCGGCGTAGTCTTCACCGGCTTCGAGCATGTCCTCGTCGTCGGCTTCGTAGTGCCACAGCACGGTTACCTCGTTGCCGGTGGCGCGCACGCCTTCCAGCTTCTTGAAGAGGTCGAGGATGCACTTGGACGAGCTGGTGTTGAAGTACTCCAGCTGCACGTGCAGGGCGGTCTTCGGCTGTGGCGAGCGGCCGTACTTGTCCAGCCAGTCGATCAGCGGCTTGTAGAAGTCGATGGAGTTCTCGGGGATGGAACGGCCCTTCAACTCCAGCAATCCGCTTTCGGGGTCGAAGAGTACGTGCGGGGTCTTGGGGCTGCCTTCGAGGAATAGGGCTGACATGATGGGTCCGGTCTAATTGGTGACGTTCACGTTGAGGCTGAAGAAGGCGTTGTCCTTGTCGTAGGGCACGAAGCCGTACTCCAGCTTGCCGCCGCTCTTGCGGGCGATGTCGATCATGCCGAGGCCGCCACCACCGTTCCTGGTGTAGGTGCCATCGGCGAGGGTTTCTCGGTAGAGCTCACGGAGCTGGTCGGGAGGCAGCGCGTTGATGCGGTCCAAATGCCCTTTCAGGCGTTCCACATCGGCCCCGGCCATGAAGTTGCCGGTGAGTACTTGGTAGCCCTGGTCCACCTGCGCGATCATCACCACGCCGTGCGGCTCGGTGGTGGCCTCAGCCTTGCCGTCGCTCATGCGCAGGTTGGCGTTGTGGTGGTAGAGGTTCTGCAGGCACTCCATCACCACGTTGAACACGCGCTTGCGGGTGCGGGCGTCCGGCTCGATGCCTTCCATCCTGCGCTCCGTGGCACCGAGCAGGGCGGTCACGAGGTCGGGGGAGAGCGCGCCTTTGAACGAGAGCATCACGCGGTGGCGCTCAAGGTCGTCGTAGAGGTCGTGGATCCGTTGCAGCATCAAGAGTGGGGAGGAACCTATCCTACAAAGAACACCACCGCATGCCGGGGTCGCGGGTGGCATCGGGCTGGAGTTATCCACGGAATTGTCAACCCGTGGCCGGGCGGTACATTCGCGCTCCGCAAAATGGGCTGGTTCAAGCATTGGTTCGGCACCCGCTACTACGCGCTGCTCTATGGGCACCGCGATGTGGAGGACGCGCGCCGATGGGCGGAAGCCATCCTCGGTCGCTGGCGGCTGCCTTCGGATGCCCGGCTGCTGGATCTGGCCTGCGGGCGCGGGCGGCATGCCTCGTTCTTCGCCGACGCGGGCCTGCGGGTCACCGGCGTGGACATCTCCGAGGCCAGCATCGACGAGGCGCGCAAGGCCGTTCCGAACGCCGAGTTCGCCGTGCATGACATGCGCGAACCGTTCCGGCCAGGCACCTTCGATGCGGTGTGCTGCCTGTTCACCAGCTTGGGCTATTTCGACGATCTGGACGATGACCGCGCCGTGTTCCGTGCCGTGCATGCAGCCCTGAAGCCCGGCGGCCGCTTCGTGCTCGATTTCATGAACACCGCGCTGGTGCTGCGCGAACTGGTGCCCGAAGAGCGGTTGGCGAAGGACGGCGTGGATTTCACGCTGCGCCGGTCTTGTGAGAACGAGGTGCTGGTGAAGTGCATCACCGTACGCGACGGGTGCGGCGAGCATCGCTTCGAGGAGCGCGTGCAAGCCCTTACACCCGCCCAGTTGGAGGCGATGGCCCTCGACGCCGGCTTCTTGATCGAGGACCGCACGGACGGTCCCGAACTGCTTCCTTTCGACCCACAACGATCCGCGCGCTTCGTTCTTTGGATGCGCAAACCATGACCATGATACTGATCACGATCCTCGCGTTCTTCCTGCTGCCCATGCTGGCCGGCGCCTTGGTGCGGGTGCTGCGCCCCGAAGCGAAGTGGCTGCGCCTGCTGCTCTCCTTCAGCGGAGCGTTCCTCCTGGGCGTGGTGTTCCTGCACATGCTGCCCGAGCTTTACGAGGAGGAAGGGGCGCATATCGGCATCTGGGTGCTGGGCGGTTTCCTGTTACAGGTGGTGCTGGAGTTCTTCAGCCATGGCATCGAGCACGGCCACATGCACTTCCATGGAACCAAGGCGCTGCCGGTGGTGACGCTACTGAGCCTGTGCCTGCACTCGTACGCCGAAGGCATCCCCTTCGCCGATCCCAAGGTGGCCGGTGACCTGCCCTTCCTGTTCGGTGTGCTGCTGCACAAGATGCCCATGGCCATTGCGTTGGCTACGGTGCTGCTGCGCTCGGGCACCGGTGGCGCTTCAAGCTGGATCATGCTGGTGGTCTTCGCACTGGCCGCACCCCTCGGCATCGGTACCGGCCTGTTGATCGGGGCGGAGGAGGGGCACGGCTTCCTGCACGACATGCTGGGCCTTGCCATCGGCATGCTGCTGCACATCAGCACCACCATCATCTTCGAGAGCGCGCCGGAGCACCGCTTCAATGCCACGCGGTTCGTGGCCGTGCTGGTGGGGGCTGCGCTGGCCATGCTCTCCGTACACTAACAAGTTTTTTCGCAGGGATCGCAATAGTTCGTTCCGGACCCCGTTACTTTGTAGTGCAAAGTACTTTGTTAATGACCAACAACGATCCCACCCAGGAGCTCGCCCACATCCGTGGGTTGATGGAGCGCAGCACCCGTTTCCTTAGTCTCAGTGGCCTCAGCGGTGTGGTCGCCGGGGTGGTTGCCTTGGGCGGTGCCACGCTCGCACGCTACCATATCACCGAGGCGCTCGCACCCGGCGCGGATGTGCTCACATACGGGACCGGGCGTGGCTATTCGCAGGTGGATGACCTGCGTGTGACACTGATCATGGATGCTGCGCTGGTGCTCTTCATGGCACTACTGGGAGCGTTCTGGTTCACCTGGCGCCGAAGCCGCCGCACCGGCCAGCACTTGTGGGATGTGAGCGCGCGCCGTCTGATGACCAACATGATGGTGCCGTTGGGCGTGGGCGGGATCTTCTGCCTCGCGCTGTTCTACTACGGCCTGCCCGGACTGGTCGTACCTGCCACGCTGGTGTTCTATGGCCTGGCCCTCTTCAACGCGAGCAAGTACACGCTGGACGAGATCCGGTGGCTGGGTGTGAGCGAGCTGATGCTGGGCGTGGTGGCGCTGTTCTGGCTCGATGCCGCGCTGCTCTTCTGGGCCATCGGTTTCGGCGTACTGCACATCTTCTATGGCGGGTTGATGTACCTGCGCCACGAGCGGACGGCGGAGAACGCATGATCGAGCAGCTCAATAAGGCCTTCGAAAGCCGTGTGCGGCTGGGCATCATGGCGGTGCTCGCCGTGAACGAATGGGTGGATCATGCCCGCCTGAAGGAGTTGCTGAACGTGACCGATGGCAATCTCGCCAGCCACCTGGCCGCATTGGAAGAGCTGAAGTATGTGCAGGTGCGCAAACGATTTGTCGGCAAACGACCCAATACGAGCTACCGTTCCTCCGTTACAGGCGCGAAAGCTTTCCGGACCCACCTGGAAGCGATCGAACGATTGATCCCCGCCCCGGCGGGCAAGCCCAAACCCTGATCCCATGCCCACCACATCCACTTCCCCCATCTGGCGACGCTGGTCACCCCTGCTCATGGTCGTGCTGCTCGGCCTGCTGTTCGACCGCCTGTTCTGGGACAGGGAGATCGGCCTCAACCTCACGCTCTTCGCCCTGGCCGCCATGATCACGGCCCTGGCCCGTTACGGCTGGCGCGAGGTGTCATTGCCCGCTCGTGGGGCGTTCATCGGTACCGTGGTGGCCGTGGCCATGGTCTACGTACACCACAGCACCGTGGCGATCACCGCTGCGGTGCTGGGGCTTTTCCTGTTCGGTGGCCTGGTGCATGAGCGCAGCTTGCGCAGTGTGCTCTACGCCTTTCCGCAGGCCGTGGTCGCATTCTTCATGGCCCCGGTAGCGGCCCGCAACGGACTGGCCGCGCTGCGTGGAGAGGGCGTACCTGCCGGGAGGGGCTGGCGGTGGATACGGATCGCCATCCTGCCCATGTTGGTGGCGCTGGCCTTCGTGCAGTTGTACCGGGCGGGCAACCCGAAGTTCGATCTGCTCACTGCTGGTTTCTTCGAGGGCTTCTTCGACCTGCTCGGCGAGCTGCTCACACCGCACCTGCTTTTCTTCCTCCTTGGGTTGATG
>JAHBUM010000024.1 GCA_019638075.1 Flavobacteriales bacterium
AGATGTTCAAGCTTCAAGGCACAAGCTCAAAGCTTCAAGCTCAAAAGCCTTGAAGCTTGAAACTTCGAGCTTGAGGCTTTGCGGAATACCTGCCTCAGTGGTTTCTGCACGGGGGCTTTCCGCCCAGCAGCCTATCAAGATGTTCAAGCTTCAAGACACAAGCTCAAAGCTTCAAGCTCAAAAGCCTTGAAGCTTGAAGCTTCGAGCTTCGAGCTTGAAGCTTGGAGCTTCCCCCGTCAAGGGGTACCACCAAGGAGCCTGACAACCGACCACTGACAACCGACAACTACCTCCCGCTGCGCGCGCCATCCACGCCCGAGCCCCAGAGCAACAGGCCCGCGCGGCCCGTGATGTGATCGGCTGGCACGAAGCCCCAGTACCGCGAATCGGCGCTGTGGTGGCGGCTGTCGCCGAGCACGAAGTAGTAGTCCTGCTCCACCACGTAGTCGCTCAGCGGTGCGCCATCCATCGTCAACTGGTCGCCGTCCACGCCAAGCTTGTGACCTTCGTAGTGGCTCATCAGCCGGTCGTACAGGGGCAGGTTGTCCACGTTGATGCGCAGCGTATCGCCCTTGCGCGGCACGGTGATCGGGCCGTAGTCATCGCCGTTCCACGGGTAGCGCGGACTGAAAGGGAAGATGTGCCGCTGAGCCGCTTTCGCGAGCCCGAGCGGATCGGCACTGATCACGTAGGGGAGGCGTTCCACCTGTTCCGCCAGTTCCGGGTTCAACGGAAGTTCCACGAAGGCGCGGCCCGGTTGGCGCTTATGCGTTGGCAGTCCGATCGCCATCAGCAGGCTGTCCGCGAAGCTTTCGTTCCGCAGGCGCACCAGATAGGCCTGTGTGGCGTGCGTGGTGTGTACCGCTTCCCGGCCGTTGACGAGCAGTTCCCCACGCCTGATCTCCACGCGATCGCCGGGCATGCCTGCGATGCGTTTCACCAACAACGGTCGTTGCGCCATGCTCACATCATCCTTCAGCGGATCGCGGAACACCACCACATCACCGCGCGAAAGCCCCGTCCATACCGGCCAGCGCTGCACCAGCACCAGATCACCCGGCTTCAACGTGGCGAACATGCTCGTGCTCTCCACGATCACCCAGCGCACCACGAAGATGTGCAGCAGGAACAGCAGGACGATGGCGAGGACGAAGGCTTTCAGCCACTCATTGCGCCAGATGCGAACGACCAGCGACGAACGTGGGTCGCGATCGGCGATCTCGGATACGTTGCCCTGTTCGTCTGCCATCGGACAACCGACAACTGAGCCCTACTTAACCACCGTGAACAACCGTTTCCAGCGGACGCCCGTGTGCGGATCCTTCGTGAACCACACCAGCACCGCCTTGCCCACCACGTGATCGTGCGGCACGAAGCCCCAGAAACGGGCGTCCTGTGAGCGGTGGCGGTTGTCGCCCATAAGCCAGTAATAGTCCTGTTTGAAGGTGTAGCTCAACGCAGGCTGGCCATTGATGAAGATCTCGCCGCCGCGCACTTCGAGGTCGTTGTGCTCGTACACGCGGATCACGCGTTCGTAGAGCGGCAGCACGTGTTCGTTCAACTGCACCGTGGCGCCTTTCTTCGGGATGTAGATGGGGCCGTAGTTGTCTTCCGTCCAGTCGTAATCGGGATGGTTCGGGAAGTAGGGCAGCTTTGCGTAATCGTTGTGGTAGCCGCGCGGATGGTCCTGCCGCGTCATGCTCACCACGTTGTCGAAGCCCTTCAATTTTTCAGCCGCCGCAGCCGTCAGTGGGATCGAAACACCGCCGTTCTCGCTGGGGCCGATGTCCTCGGGGCTGATGTCCAGCATGTCCTTCAGCCGCTTCTCGTTGAACTTCGAGCGTAGCACGAACTCGTAGGCCATTTGTCCATCCACCGGCAGCGGTTGTTCCTGCCCGTTCACGTACACCGTGCCGTGCCGCACTTCCAGCGAATCACCGGCGATGGCCACACAACGCTTGATGTAGTTCTCCTTCTTGTCTACCGGGCGGACGAGGATGCCACCCGTGGGCACCTGCCGCACCTGCCCATCCACCATGTTCAACATGCGGAAATTGGGGTCGTGGATCTTCTTCCTTCCGTAGTTGCGCACGAGCTGGTAGTAGCTCTGGTTCTGGAAATTGGCCACCACCGTATCGCCCTCGGGGAAGTTGAACACCACGGCATCGCCCCGCTGCGGTGTGCCGAAACCCGGCAGGCGGCGGTAGGGCTGGCTGAACCAATCCACGAACGACGGCGTGCTCGCCGTGAGCGGCATGGTGTGGTGCGTGAAGGGGAAGGTCACCGGCGTCATGGGCATGCGCGGGCCGTAGCTCAATTTGCTTACGAAGAGGTAATCGCCCACCAGCAGGCTCTTCTCCATGCTGGGCGTGGGGATGGTGAAGGCCTCGAAGGTGAAGGTGCGGAACACCGTGGCCACGATCACGGCGAACAGGATGGCATCGCCCCATTGCCCCAGCAGCCCGCGCTTGCGCTCCGCCACGGGGATGGGCCCCACGTAAGTGTTGTTGGCGAACACGGTCTCGGGCACTTTCCACCACGGCAGGAAGGTCATCAGCACGTGCTCCTTGAAGTCGCGGCGGCCCAGCACGATGCTGATGTTCACGTTCATGATGATGAACATGAGCAGGTTCACGCCCGGCACCAGGAAGAGGAAGATCCACCACCACGGCTTGCCGGTGATCTTGAGCCACACGAGGATGTTGTAGCCCGGCACGAAGCCCGCCCACGCGGGTTTGCCAGCCTTCTGGAAGAGTTTCCACAAGCTGGCGAAGAGCACGGCGAAATAGGCGAAAAGGAAGAGGTAGGGGATCATGGTCGGGGTCTGCGGTCAGCGAAGGTGCGAACTACGGCCGAGGTGGAGGGGTGGGTGAACGTGAAATGCTGTGAATGCGGGAGGAACAGGGGCAGGAGCAATGCCTCCTGCGCCTGCCCCTGCTCCTTGTATTTCAAACAGCATCCAGCACATCATCCATGGTGAAAAGCCCTTTCCTGCCCTTGACCCATTCGGCGGCCACCACCGCGCCCGTGGCGAAGCCCGTACGGTCGAAGGCTTCATGGGTGATCACGATGCGGTCGTTGGCGCTGGTCCAGGTCACCGTGTGCGTGCCTGTTACCTCGCCGATGCGTTGGCTGTGTATCGGGACAGGAGCAGGAGCAATGCCTCCTGCCCCTGCCTCCTGCCCCTTGAGCTCGTACCCCGAATACCGGCTGTTCTTCAGGTCGATGTCCCGTGCCAGCGAGATCGCGGTGCCGCTGGGCGCATCCAGCTTGTGGATGTGGTGTATCTCATCCATGCTGACGGCGTAGCCCGCCTGCTTGTCCATCAGGCCCGCCAGCATGCGGTTCACGCGGAAGAAGAGGTTGACGCCGATGCTGAAGTTGCTGGCCCAGAGCAGCGCGCCGTTGTGCTGGCTCACCATGGCCTTCACCTCGTTCATCTTGTCGTACCAGCCCGTGGTGCCCACGACAACGGGCACGCCATGCTCCAAGCACAGGCGCATGTTGCCCAGCGCATGTTCAGGTCTGCTGAATTCGATGGCCACATCGCAGCCGGTGGGTGGTGTGCCGGCGTTCTTCGAGTCCACCCGTAGACCGATGGTGTGTCCGCGTTGCAGGGCGATGCTTTCAATGGCCTTACCCATCCGGCCCGATCCGTAGAGTGCGATCTTCATGTGTTCCGCCCCGGAAATGCGGGACGGCGAAGGTAACCGGCCACGAACGAGGCTCACCGCAACGCCACACACAAGCTCAGCCCCGGGGCACCTTGCGCGGTGAGGCCGAGCGCGGGTTGCAGTCCCACGCTCAGGTCGCGGCTCACATCGAACCGTACGAAGTTGGCATCAACACTGGCATCCACGATGTTGAGGATGTACACCAAGCCCACGGCGATGTAGCTCATGTCGCGCCACTTCCGGTAGGTGTCCGTCACATCCAGCAGTTGCGAAGCGCCCACGCGCCCCTCGAACTCGTCGATGGTCGTGGGATCGCCATCCGTTACGGCGATGTAGGCATCCTTGTAGCGCCGGTATTCCTTGCCGTTGCGCTGCACGAAGTAGAGGCTTGCGCCCAGCCCCGCCCATACGATGGGCGCTTTCCAGTACTTGCGATTGTAGATCTGCCCCGCGCCGGGCAGCACCGCGCTGTACAGGGTGGCGCGGCGGGGCGAATGGCGTTGACGCCAGTCCAGCGTGTCTTTTGCGGCGTTGGCTGGCACTGCGGCATTGGCTTCTTCACCGCCGGTCACGATCAACGGATCGGCCACGGCGACGCTATCCACCACGGGTGTGGTGGGGATCACATCCACCTGCGCTGCGCACGAGATGCCCAGTGCGAGTAGGAGAGAGGTGAAGGACCCGCGCATGCGTTGCTCGCCTATGACGTAGGCGATGGCGCAAAGATGGCAAGCATCGCGCCGCAATGGCTTAGGCGAGTTTTGCGCGAGTCAGGTCTTCCTCGTCGGCCGATGCGCTGATAGCCCTCTCAGTCCCTGATCACCGCCAGTATCCTCCGCAGCTCGTCCTCGCTCTTGAAGGGGATCTCTATGCGCCCCTTGCCTTCGGTGTTCTGCTTCACCACCACGCGGGTGCCGAAGTGCTGGGCCAGCAATTTGCTCAGGTCCTTGTTGGGGCGTACCGCGCTGCCCGAAGCGCCACGTGGGCCTTTCACGGCGGCGGCGCGGGCCAGCTCCTCCACCTGCCGTACGCTGAGCTGGGTAGATACGATGCGCTCGTACAGTTCCACCTGCTTCGCGGGATCGGCGATGGCAATCAGTGCGCGGGCGTGGCCCATGCCGATGGTGCGTTGGCGCAAGCCCAGTTGGATCTCCGGCGGTAGGCGCAGCAGGCGCAGGTAGTTGGTCACCGTCGTGCGGTCCTTGCCCACCTTCTCGCTCAGTTGCTCCTGCGTCAGCTTCACCTCGTCCACGAGGCGCTGGAAGCTGATGGCCACCTCGATGGCATCGAGCTCTTCGCGCTGGATGTTCTCCACCAGCGCCATTTCCAGCATGGCCTCGTCGTTGGCCACGCGCACGTAGGCGGGCACTTCGATCAGGCCCGCCAGTTGCGATGCGCGGAAACGGCGCTCGCCGCTGATGAGCTGGTACCTGTCGTAGCCGATCTTTCGCAGGGTGACAGGCTGGATCACGCCCAGTTCCTTGATGCTCTGCGCAAGTTCCAGCAGGGCTTCTTCACTGAAGTGCGTGCGCGGCTGGAACGGGTTGGCTTCGATCTGCGCCACCGGTACCATGCCGATCGGGCTGGACGACCGCGCGGGCAGGGGGCTGTTGCCCGCACCGGAGTGGTCGGCGTTCGCGGATGAGGTGGTGATGTCCGTCGCCGGATCGTCCAGCAGGGCGCTCAGGCCGCGGCCCAGACCTTTCTTCTTGGTGCTCATCAGTCGGCTTCTACGGCGATGGTGCGCTCACTGTCCGGGATGCGGGTGAGGCTGTTCTTCTGCAGGATCTCGCGGGCAAGGTTCAGGTAGTTCACCGCGCCCTTGCTGGTGGCATCGTGCATGATGATGGTCTGCCCATGGCTCGGTGCTTCGCCCAGCGCCACGTTGCGGTGGATCACCGTGTCGAACACCAGCTGCTGGAAGTGCGTCTTCACCTCTTCCACCACTTGGTTCGCGAGGCGCAGGCGGCTGTCGTACATGGTCAGCAGCATGCCTTCGATCACCAGTTCGGGGTTCAGGCGCTGCTGCACGATCTTGATGGTGTTGAGCAGTTTGCCCAAGCCTTCCAGCGCGAAGTACTCGCACTGCACGGGCACGATCACGCTGTCGCTGGCCGTAAGGCTGTTCACCGTAACAAGGCCGAGGGAAGGGGAGCAGTCGATGATGATGAAATCGTACTGGTCGCGCACCTGGTCCAGCACCTTCTTCAGTTGCTGCTCGCGGTCGGGCATGTCGATCATCTCGATCTCGGCGCCCACGAGGTCGATGTGGCCCGGCATGATGTCCATGTTCGGGTTGTCGGTGCCCACGATCACGTCGGCGGCAGCCGCGTTGTTGATGATGCACTCGTAGATGCTGGCCTTCACGTTGCGCGGGTCGATGCCCACGCCGCTGGTGGCGTTGGCCTGCGGGTCGGCGTCCACCAGCAGGGTGCGGCGCTCCAGCACGCCAAGGCTGGCGGCCAAATTGATGGCGGTGGTGGTCTTGCCCACGCCGCCTTTCTGGTTCACGATGGAGATGATCTTGGCCATTGGGATCTTTTTTTCGGGGGGATGGGGGAGGGCGCACCATGGTGCGCCCGTGCAGGGCTTTCTTAGAGATCTATGCTTGCGCCGATGGCGGGCAGGTGAAGGGTGATGCCCGCCTTGCGGAAGGTGTCGCGGGCCTTGTCGTGGTCGATCCGGATGGGAGGGAAGCTGTCGTAGTGGATGCCCACCACGGTGGTCACGCCCATCATCCGGGCCGCTTCCACCGCATCGTCCACATCCATGGTGAAGGTGTCGCCGATGGGCAGGCAGGCGAATTTCAGGTCGAAGCGCTTCAGCAGTTGCATGTCAAGCGTCAATGCCGTGTCGCCTGCATGGTGAAAGGCCCCTTCAGGCCCCTGCACCACGAAGGCGCCCGCGCTTCCGCCGTAGCTGCCATCGGGTAGCTGGCTGCTGTGGATGGCGTTCACATACTTGATCCGCAGTTCGCCGATGGTGGTGGAGCCGCCCAAGTTCATGTGTACTCCGGTGGTGATGCCCTTGGCCGCGTACCACTCCACGATCTCGTAGTTGCTCAGGAGCTTGGCGCTGGTGCGCTTCAGGATGGCCTCGGCATCGAACACGTGGTCGCCATGGCCATGGGTCAGCAGCACCACATCGGCGGGGATGGCGTTGATGTCCACCCTGCCCTGTGCCAGCGGGTTAACGCCGATGGCGGGGTCGAAAAGCAGGTGCTGGCCTGCGGTGTGTACGCCGACGCATGATTGGCCGTAATAGGTGAGGCGCATGCTCTTCGGTTGGTTCGATAGCCGTTGGGTCAACGGAATTCGGTGACAAAGAACAGGCGGTAAAGCACTTCATCCGTGTTGGTAACTCGGCGAGTTTTGAACAGGGGAGTGTGCCACGGGTGGCGTATGGGAGGAGAGCTGGCAGTAGGCAGCTCGGCACCTATACATGCCGTGTGTACGAACAAATTTTGTCATTCCGGGCTTGATCGTGCCTGCGCGAAGCCGCTTCGGCGAAGGCAGGGGCCGGAATCGCGAAAAGGCCCCTAACCGGTGGTCTTCCGGCCCTCCCCGCGCTTCTTTGGAATTCTGCGTGGAGGAACTTCTCCGGATCGGACCAACCCCCGGTGCCATCGGTGGGCCGATCCGTACTGCGACAGGCACCTACTCCTGCGCCATGCCCACCACCGAAACGTTGGAGGCCATGGCCCGCGCCCGCAGCCGCTGGGGCAGCCCGGACCGTACGGCCTTGACGAGTGCGTCCACGGCCTTGCGCCGCACGAACGGCCTGCGCACGGCGAGCACCACTTCGCGCGCAGGCTCGGGAACGGTGAACCGGCGCACGTGCGCGTCATCGGGCGCCACCGAAAGCTCCGGCACCAGCGTCATGCCCGATCCGCTGTTCACCAGGCGCTTCAGCGTTTCGATGCTGCCGGTGCCATAGAGGATGTTGCCGTGCCCCGCCGCGCTGGGATGCTGGCAGATGCTCAACGTCTGATCGCGCATGCAGTGGCCTTCGCCCAGTACCCACAGCGGCATTCTGCGGAGGTCCTTGCGTGTGATACGCCGCTGCTTCAGCAAGGGGTGGCTTGGGGGCAGGTAGGCCAGAAAGGGCTCGTGGAAGAGGGTGATGGTCTCCAGTCCGTCATCGTCCAACGGCCCCGCGAGCAGGCCGATGTCGAGCTGCCCGGAGCGCAGGCCGCTGAGGATGCCACTGGTGCGGCGCTCGTCGATCTCCAGCTTCGCGTCGGGGTGCTCGTCCGCGAAACGGGCGAGGAACAGCGGCAACAGGTAGGGTGCGAGGGTGGGGATGATGCCGATGCGGTAGGTGCCTGCCGTACCGGTGTGCATCTCCTTCACCAGCGCCTTCATCTGGGCCGCCTCGCGCAGCACCACCCGGGCCTGGGCTATCAGCGCCTCGCCCTCGGCGGTGGGCCGCACCGGCAGCGAACGCCGCTCGAAGAGGGTTACGCCAAGCTCGTCCTCCAGCTTCCGCACCATGGTGGTGAGCGTGGGTTGCGTAACGAAACATGCAAGAGCGGCACGGCTGAACTGGCCCGTATCCGCCACGGCGACGATGTAGGTCAACTGCTGGAGGTTCATCTTTGATACGGTAGATAAGAGGCCCAAATGTATTGATGGGGTCGATGGGTCGGGAGGGTCATGATCGCGTCAGGAACAGCCTGCAATGACCATCATCAGTACAAGCACGGCCACACAATGCCGACCTTCGCGCCCGGCCGGACGATCCGGCCAACGACCGAAACGAATCAACGATGCAGACGACCGTACAACTGGCACAGCGCCGCATGGTGGGCTTGGGCAGCAAGTTCCCCGTATTCAAGAAGAAGACCGTGGTGGGCACGGAAAAAGGCAGGGAGTTCGGCGAACTCACCAGCGACGACCTCACCAACAGGCCCGGACAGTGGACCGTGATGTTCTGGTGGCCGAAGGACTTCACCTTCGTGTGCCCCACGGAGATCGCCGCCTTCAACAAGGCCGTGGGCGAGTTCAAGGACCGCAGCACGCAACTGGTGGGTGCCAGCACCGACAGCGAATTCGTACACCTCGCATGGCGCAAGGACCACGCCGACCTGAAGGACCTGAAGTTCCCCATGCTGGCCGATACCAGCAAGAGCCTCGCGGAAGAGCTGGGCATCCTCACCGATGAGGAGAAGGTGGCCTACCGCGTCACCTACGTGATCGACCCCGATGGCATCGTGCGCTGGGTGAGCGCCTACGACCTGAGCGTGGGCCGCAACGTGGAGGAAGTGCTCCGTGTGCTCGACGCCCTGCAGACCGACGAGCTGTGCCCCTGCAACTGGACCAAGGGCGAAGCCACCCTCAACTAAAAAGCAGGAATGCCGGGCGGGGAGGGCAGCAATGCCTTCCCCGTTCTGCTTCCCATGAACATACCATGGAGACCATCGTGAGAGAGGAGAGCGTGACCGGCCTGCTGGAAGAACTGGCACTGCCTGCGGATCATGCCGGGGCCGCGCTGGACCTGCTCGGCGCCACCGAAAGCCGCTACGTGCGCGACCTGAAGATGAACCTGAAGGCCGTGCTGAAGAGCACCCACATCGACGCGAAGGGCACCGCCCTGCTGGCGTTGAGCATCGCCGCGAACCAGAAGAACACCGCGCTGATCGCGTACTTCAAGGAACTGGCCGCCACCAACGGGGCCGGTGCCGATGAGGTGGCCGAGGCCGTGGCGTGTGCATCGCTGCTGGCCTGCAACAACGTGACCTATCGCTTCCGGCACTTCACCGGGAAACCGAAGTACGACGAGCTGCGCATGGGCCTTCGCATGAACATCATGATGAGCCCCGCCACCGGCAAGGAGTTCTTCGAGCTGATGAGCCTCGCCGTGAGCGCGGTGAACGGCTGCGAACTGTGCGTGAAGAGCCACGAGGCTTCGCTGATGGAGCTTGGCTGCACCGAGGAGCGGGTGTGGGACGCTGTGCGTCTGGCCGGGGTGGTGGTGAGCTTGGACAGGGTGGTGGGCTGAGCAGCACAGGTCTTCCCGGTCCTATCGTAGCGGTCATGGCAGCACCCTTCCGAAGAAGGTCGTACACCCGTTGACGCCTGTGCTGCGCCCCGAACTTCTTATATCTTCGTCTCACCGGGCCGAAGATGGCCCCTGATGACCAGTTGAAATCCCCTCGATGATCGACAGGATCTTGAACAGGGTGCGGCGCACGTTGAACGGCCCGGAACCATGGGAGGGCATCCCAACGATGCTTCATCCGAATGAACTGCGCAACCTCCATCATCGTGCATCCAAGGTCCAGGGCATCGGGCAGATCGTTGATCTGGGCACCTGGCTTGGCGGCTCCACTGCTGCCATGGCCTCGGGTCTGTCGCGCGCATCGAACGCCGTGGACAAGGGCGTGCGCGTACACGCCTTCGATCAGTTCCTGGTGGATGAGTTCTCGAAGAAGAACAAGATGATACCCGAGATCCAATCGTTGGAGATCGGAGATTCATTCCTTCCCGTCTTCAGAAAGCACCTGTCGAAATGGCCCTCCATGGTCGAAGTGCATGAGGGCGATGCTGGTTCCAAGAAGTGGACACATGGCCCCATCGAGCTCATGCATATCGACGTGATGAAATCGTGGGAGCTTGCAGAGCATGTGCATGCCGAGTTCTTTCCGATGCTCATTCCCGGCAAGTCGGTCATCATCCATCAGGATTACGCGCACTATTGGACCGCATGGATCCATCCGCTGATGTTCCGGTTGAGGGGGCATTTCGAACCCATGGGGCTGGTCGAGGATTCGACCAGCTTCATGTTCCGCCTGAAGACCGCAATACCGCCGGAGTTATTGCGGCCGCAGAACGGAGCCTCTGGATTCGCCCTGGAGGAGGTGGATGAAGCCTTCGAGTGGTCGAGGGATCTGATCGCGCCCCGTTCGATGCACCGCTCCTGCGTGGATGCGGCGTGGTCCATGTACTACTACCATCTGGGGGATACCACTAAGGCCATGGATATCTACCGCAAGGCCAAAGTGGAGGAGGACCAACGCTTGAAGGAGTTCCCAGGCACGCGTCGATCCGAACTGCATCAGATGGAACGCCTCCTGGGTGTTGCTGGTTAGTGCTGCCACGCCCCCCTGCATCTATCAAGAAAGGGCAGCCCGCGATGGACTGCCCTTTCTTCTTGTTGCGGCTACGGGTCGGCCTTCACCACCTTTTCCGTCCAGCGGTTGTGTGTGCTTTGGATCAGCAGGTGGTAGATGCCGGTGTTCAAACCGTGCAGATCCAATGTGTGGTAGTTCGTGGCGCTGCTGTTGGTATTGAATACGCTGCGGCCCGTGGCATCGAACAACTCGATCAGCACCGGCCCCGGTGGAAGGTTCGTGATGGTGAGCCTGTCGGTACACGGGTTGGGATGGACCAAAGCGCGACCGGCTGTTGCACGTTCATCAAGGCCCATCGGGATATGCAACGGCGCGCAACTGATGTTGTTCGCTGGTTCCCGATCCGCCAGTCCGTTCGGGCTTTGTGCGATCAGGCAGACCTCTCGTTCCACACTCGAAGGAGTAGGCGGATAGGGGTACAGGAGCACCATCAGGCTGTCAACGAAGAGTTCGGTCTCGGCCCCCGGCTCCAACGCCAGATCCAGCAGCTCGATGCGTGTGGATGGAAGGCCGCAGAGCTCCACGCCGAGTACCGTGCGGTGCGAGATCACGGCGCGTTCGATCACCTCCGTACCCGTGTTCCGCAGTATGGCACGAACGTTCACGTACAGATAGGCTTCGAGCGCGTTGGGGTGCCTGTGGTCGAACCAAGTGGTGTCGATCGTGACTTGGTCGATCTCCAAGTCGATGTCATGCGTCGTGGTGCTTCCATCGAACGCGTAGCTGCGGAACAGCCCGGTGGCCATGCCATGCTGATGCAACGTGCTTGCCGTGAAGAGCGTATCGTTCCTCACTACCATGCCGGTGATCTCCTGCCCCGGAAAGGTCTCCGGTTCCAACACTACGGCCACCGAAGTATCCTGCTGCCAGCGCATCAGCGTGTTGCCCGCTTGGAAATAGCCCTGCTCGTCGCCCTGTGCGAACAGTCGGTGCCCGGCCGGGGCCGAATAGGCGGCAGTGCCCAGCAGGCTTGCGTCCGCGCCGAGCAGATGGACGTGCGTGGCGGTGAGAGCCAGCACGTCGTCGCCGAACTTCGCCATGTCTTGGATCGGTCCATCGAAAAGGACCGTGTCTATCGGGTTCCCGGTGATCGAGACGTGGACAAGTCCATCCATCATCGTCAGGAACAGGGTGGAGTCCGTGGCCCATATCGCCTTGGTCCAATGCTGCCAGTTGTGTGGGAACGGATAGTGCCAAGACGTGATGCTGTCTCCGGTCAGGTCGGTGATCAGGGCCTCATACGGTCCGTGCAACGCAAGGTGCGTGGTGGGGTGGGCCGCTATCTGCGTGAAATAGAGATCGAGTTCTCGATCCAGCAGGATGGCCCCGGTGTCATCCACTTCCATCAGGTAGGGCCATCCAAGTATGTCACACGCATCGCTCATACCGGCCAGATAGAGTCCTCCACGGGGTGATGGGACCATCTCTCCGGCCCGGCCGATGTTCCAAGTAGACGTCGTGCTGAACAATGTCTGGTGCATCCACGCCTCTTCGCCCGAAGCGTTCCAAGCGGTGACGAAATGGCCGATACCCCTGCTCAACCAGTCCGGGTTGCCGCGCGCAGCCACCGCCCAGTTCGTACCAACGGGGATGATGCGGCCGTAGAACACATCCGAAGCGCGCTGGTCGGCCACTTCCACCAATTGGGCCTGCAACAGGGATGAACTCGCAAGGGCTGCGATGACGAGTACGGTTGGTCGCATGATCGGAGTATTTGCACGGAAGACAAGGTGGTTCGTGTTTCCGCTGCCTGAAGGTACGCCCCCTTCCGCATCTTTGCGCCACGCCTTCACCGCCCTTAGCAGCACCGCTGAAGGCGGATACGGCGCGCAAAGCATGCTCGGCCTCCAACTCCCCACCGACCCGCGCTGGGCGGAATTAGTCCGTCAGGACCTTCCCGAACTGCTCACCGACCACGCCTGGTGCGAACAGAAGGCGGCCAGCAACGCCATCAGCATGATCGTGCGGCATCCCGAGCTGGGCGATCTCGTCACCGAACTCACCCGCATCGCGCAGGAGGAACTGGAGCATTTCCGGCAGGTGGTGGAGAAGATCCACGCGCGTGGCTGGGCGCTGGGGCCCGAGCGCAAGGACAACTACGTGAACGAACTGATGCAATTCGTACGCAAGGATGGATCACGTGAAGAGCGTCTGGTGGACAGATTGCTGTTCAGCGCCATGATCGAGGCGCGCAGTTGCGAGCGTTTCAAGGTGCTCACCGAGGAAGTGGCCGATCCCGAACTGCGCGAGTTCTACCGTGAGCTTATGATCAGCGAGGCGGGGCAATACACCACCTTCATCGGCTTCGCGCGGCAGTTCGGCGGGCGCGTGGATGTGGACGCCCGTTGGAAAGAGTTCCTGGCCTACGAGGCCGGAGTGGTGGCGCGCTACGGCACGGCACCCACCATGCACGGGTGACCGGCGGGGCCGAACGTCCGATCGTTTTCCGGACCTTCGCACCCTTACCTGATCGACCATGCGTTCCCTCGTTCTCGGCCTATGGGCCTTTGCGGCCATCGCCACCGCCCAGGCACAAACATCCTCACCCGGCACCGGTGGAAAGACCTATGCCTACACATCCGTGCCCGGCGATCCGCTCCAGGCCCGCATCTACACGCTGGACAACGGCCTGCAGGTGTGGCTGAGCCGCAACACCGATGCGCCGCGCATCCAGACCAACATCGCTGTGCGCGCAGGCAGCAAGAACGATCCCGCCGATGCCACTGGACTGGCGCACTACCTGGAGCACATGCTCTTCAAGGGCACCAGCCGTATAGCCACACGGGACTGGGAGAAGGAGAGCGCCCTGCTGAAGCGGATCAGCGATGCGTACGAGGAGCGCCGCAACACCACCGACGAGGCCCGGCGCGACCGCATCTACCGGCGCATCGACAGCCTCAGCACCGTGGCCGCCACCTATGCCGTGCCCAACGAGTATGACCGCATGATCAAGAGCCTCGGCGCGCGCGGCACCAACGCCTACACCAGCACCGAGCGCACGGTATACATCAACGATATCCCCAGCGATGAACTGGAGCGCTGGATGGCCGTGGAGAGCGAACGCATGAGCGAATGCGTCCTGCGCCTTTTCCACACCGAGCTGGAGACCGTGTACGAGGAGTTCAACCGTGCCCAGGACAACGACGGCCGCGCAGCCCACAAGCGCATGAACGAGCTGCTGTACACGAACCACCCGTATGGCACGCAGACCACCATCGGCACGGGCGAACACCTGAAGAACCCCAGCATGGTGAAGATCCACGAATTCTTCGACACCTACTACGTGCCCAACAACATGGCCCTGATCCTCGCGGGCGACATCGACTTCGACCGGACGATCGCGCTGGTGGACAAGTACTTCGGCGGGTGGAAGAAAGGCTACGTGCCTGAATTCACCTTCAAGGCCGAAGAACCCATCACAGCATCCGTGCTCGCCGAGGTCTCCGGCCCCGAAGCCGAATGGGTGGACCTCGCTTGGCGCTTCGGGGGCTACCACACGCCCGATCCCCTCATGCTGCAACTGATCGATGGCCTGCTCTCCAACGGCAGTGCGGGTCTGATCGATCTGGACCTTCTTCAGACCCAGAAGGTGCTCAGCGCCGGGGCCTACACGTCCATCGCGAACGACTACTCGGCGCTCATGCTGCACGGCGAACCCAAGGAAGGGCAGACCCTGGACGAGGTGCGCAGCCTGCTGCTGGGCGAAATGGAAGCCCTGCGCAAAGGGAACTTCGACGAGTGGCTGATCGAAGCGGTGGTCAATGACTTCCGCCAGCGCCGCATGCGCAGCTGGGGCGAGAACAACGCCCGCAGCGCAGGTGCCATGACCGATGCCTTCATCCTGAAGAAGCGCTGGAGCGCGGAGGTGGACCTGTACGACCGCATGGCCAAGATCACCAAAGCGGAGGTGGTGGCTTTCGCCAATGCCCACCTGAAGGACAATTACGTTACGGTGAACAAGCGCAGCGGGGAGAAGACCGATGTACACAAGGTGGAGAAGCCGAAGATCACGCCCATCGACATCAAACGCGAGGGACAGAGCGCATGGCGCACCGGGTGGGAGAAGATGCCCACCGCCACCATGGAACCCGAGTTCATAGACTACGCCACCGCCATCCAACGCACACCGCTGAAGGGTGGGGTGGAACTGATCAGCGTGGTGAACCCCACCAACGACCTCTTCACCCTACGCTACATCGTGGACATGGGCACCAACCACGATCGCGAACTGCAGATCGCCACCAGTTTGCTCGAATACCTCGGCACCTCGAAATGGAGCCCCACCGACCTGAAGAAGGAACTTTTCAAGCTGGGCCTCTCGTTGAGCGCGACCACCACCGAGGACCGCTGCTACGTGACGTTGAGCGGCCTGGAGAAGAACTTGGAGACGGGCCTCACCCTGCTGGAACAGTTCCTGGCCGATGCGCAGCCCAACGAGGAGGCGCTGAAGGGCCTGATCGCCGACATCCGCAAGACGCGCCAGGACCAGATGAAGGAGAAGAACATGGTGCTGCACCTCGGCTTGGGAAGCATGGCCCGCTACGGCGCGAAGTCACCCTTCAACGATGTGCTTTCCGATGTGCAGCTGAACGCCCTCACGAGCAAAGCCCTGGTGGACCGCATCAAGGGCCTTTCCGGCTACAAGCACCGTGTGGTGTATTACGGCAAGAGGTCGCCCAAGGAATTGCAGGCCCTGTTGAACACGAAGCACAAGGTGCCCGCGAAGCTGAAGGATGTGCCCGCGCCCCGCGTGTACACCGAGCAGCCCACCACCGCCAACACCGTGCTCTTCGTGGACCACGACATGGTGCAGACCGAAATGCTGATGGTGAGCAAGGGCGGGCCTTTCGACGTGGAGAAGATGCCCTACGCCAGCCTCTTCAGCGAGTACTTCGGCAGTGGCCTCAGCAGCATCGTGTTCCAGGAGATCCGCGAGGCCAAGGCCCTGGCCTACGGTGCCAATGCTTCATACTCCGTACCGAACAAGAAGGACGAGGCCCACTATGTCCGCGCCTTCATCGGCACACAGGCCGACAAGCTGAACGATGCCGTGGATGCCATGCTGAAGCTGATGAACGACATGCCCGAAGCCGATGAGCAGTTCAATGGCGCCAAGGGCAGCGCGCTGAAGGTGATCGCCAGCACACGCATCACCAAGGAGAACATCTATTGGAGCTGGGATGCCGCGCAGCGCCGGGGGCTGGACTACGACGTGCGCCGCACGAACTACGGGCGCATCCCCGGCATCGACATGGCCGCCATGAAAGCCTTCTTCGACAAGGAGATCAAAGGTCGCAACTACACCTTCCTCGTCATCGGCAACAAGGCATCCATGGACTTGAAGGTGCTGGAAAAGCTCGGCCCCGTGCGGGAGGTGAGCAAGAGCGAGATCTTCGGGTACGACGAGGTGAAGTAGTGGCGGCGGTACATGGCACACGAGATCACAGCCGAGATCATCTCCATCGGGGATGAACTGCTCATCGGGCAGACGGTCAACACCAACGCCGGTTGGATGGGCGGGCAGCTCGCGCTCATCGGCATCCGCGTCACGCGCGTGGTCACCATCAGCGATCACCGGCAGGACATCCTTGATGCCATGTCGGCTGCGGTCGCGGATGTGGTGCTCATCACCGGGGGGCTTGGCCCCACGAAGGACGACATCACCAAGGAAGCCCTCTGCGACTTCTTCGGAACGCAACTCGTGCGCGACAAGGAGGTGGAGGCCCGCGTGGTGGACATGTACAGGCGCATGGGTCGCGACCCGGAGGACATCCTCGAAATGAACATCGCTCAGGCCGACCTTCCCGAAGGCTGCACGGTGATCCCCAACGAGCGCGGCACCGCCAGCGGCATGTGGTTCGAGCGCCCTGCGTCTTCGCAAGGCGGCGATGGCGTGGAAAGCCGCGTTTTCGTGAGCATGCCCGGCGTGCCCTACGAAATGAAGGCCATGATGACCGGTGGGA
The DNA here is from genome assembly GCA_019638075.1 of Flavobacteriales bacterium. GTDB lineage: Bacteria > Bacteroidota > Bacteroidia > Flavobacteriales_F > PHOS-HE28 > PHOS-HE28. The sequence goes on from JAHBUM010000024.1 coordinate 16,770, forward strand.
TCCTGCCGACGTTGAAGGAGCGCTTCCGGCCGCCCACCATCGTACACCGCACGGTGCTCACCACCGGCTTGGGCGAGAGCCTGCTGGCCAAACGCATCGAAGCCTGGGAGGACAGCCTTGCCGCAGCGCGCATCAAGCTGGCCTACCTGCCATCGCCGGGTATCGTCAAGCTGCGCCTCAGCACCTACGCCGATGTGGATGCCAGCGCCGCACACCAGCGCGTGGACCGCAAGATCGCCGAACTGCATGGCATCATCCCCGATCTGATCTTCGGGGAAGGGGAGGAGAACCTGCAACAGGTGGTGGGCGGGCTCCTGAAACAGCGCGGCCAGACCCTGTCGCTGGCCGAAAGTTGCACCGGCGGCTATGTCAGCCACCTCATCACCAGCATCCCCGGCAGCTCGGCCTACTACACCGGTGGCGTGGTCAGCTACGCCAATGCCGTGAAGATGGAGGAACTGGGCATTCCCAGCGACATGCTGGAACTGAACGGTGCCGTAAGCCAGCCCGTGGTGGAACAGATGGCCTCCGGTGTGCGCACCGCGTTGCGTACGGACTGGAGCGTGGCGTACAGTGGTGTGGCCGGTCCCGATGGAGGCACCCCGGAAAAGCCGGTGGGCACCGTGTGGATCGCCGTGGCCGGCCCCGATGGCGTGCGCAGCAAGCGGGTACACCTGCCCGGCACCCGCGACCTGGTGATCGAGCGCAGCGCCCTGGCCGGGTTGAACATGCTGCGGAAAAGGCTGTTGGAGGTTGCTTGAAGGTGACAGGAGCAGGGGCGGTCAGCAGGGGCAATGCCGACTGATCCTGCCCCTTGCTCCCACATTCCCACTTTTGTCTATCTTCGCGCCCCGTAATCAAGAAGAGCCATGTCCAAGGTTTGCCAGATCACCGGTAAGAAGGTCATCACCGGCCACAAGGTGTCCCACTCGAACATCAAGACCAAGCGCACGTTCGCGCCGAACCTGCAGGACGTGAAGTACTTCATCCCCGAAGAGAACCGTACCGTAGCCCTCCGCGTGAGCGCCGCCGGCATGCGTACGATCAACAAGCTCGGCATCGCTGCGGCCCTGAAGAAGGCCAAGGCTGCTGGCTTTTACAACGGCTGAGCACACGGCACGCTATTGGAAGGCGCCGGTCGGACTTAGTTTCGACCGGCGCTTTCGTGTTCCGTATCCTCCTGAAGCCATGCGCTCCATCCTCTTCGCCCTGCTGACCACGCCTGCTCTGGCATTGGCGCAGGATGTACCCGTGCCCATGCGGCTCACCGACGATGTGCATGGGGTCTACGACAACGATCTGCTCAGTCCCGAATTCCACCGGGGCCGCCGCGAAGCCCTGCGCGCCAAGCTGCCCGTCGGCGGCGTCGCCATCTTCTTCGCATCGCCCGTGCGCAACCGCAGCAACGATGTGGACTACGAGTACCACCAAGATCCCAACTTCTACTACCTCACCGGCCTGCGCGAACCCGAAGCCCTCCTGATCGTCTTCAAGGAACCACGCATGATCGCCGGGGAAACCACCGACGAACTGCTCGTGGTGCAGGACCGCGACCCGCAAAGCGAGGTGTGGAACGGGAAAAGCATGGGGCCTGCGGAAGCGAAGGAACTCCTCGGGCTGAAGAGCGCCATGGGGGCCATGCGGTTCAAGAACACCGAACTGCCGTGGAAAGCCGCGGATGCCATCTTCAGCCACCGGGTTGACGATCCGGCCGACGACCCCCACTCCAGCACCGACCTGGCCGACCTGCTGAAGCACATGGAGGTCACCGCACCGGCAGGGAAGGAGGGCGGCCCCGCTGATATCCGCCGGTGGATGGCCGAACTGCGCGAACTGAAGACGGAAGAGGAACTCGTGCTCATGCGGAAGGCGATCGACATCACCTGCGAAGCCCAGAAGGAACTGATGCGCCGCCTGCGGCCGAACATGACCGAGTACCAGACCGAAGCCATCGTGGAATACGTGTTCAAGACCAACGGTGCTGAGCATGAGGGCTTTCCCAGTATACAAGGAGGCGGTCCGCACAGCTGTGTGCTGCACTACATCACCAACCGCCGCACCCTCGCCGATGGCGACCTGCTGGTGAGCGACATCGGCGCCGAGTACCACGGCTACACCGCCGATGTGACACGGACCCTACCCGCCAACGGCAGGTTCACCAAGGACCAGCGCGCCATCTACGATCTGGTACTGGCCGCGCAGGAGGCCGGGATAGCCGAGGCGCGGGCTGGCATGCCCTTCCGGGCGCCCCACAATGCCGCCTGGGCCGTGATCGTGAAGGGGATGAAGGAACTGGGCATCATCAAGGAGGAAAGCGAACTGCGCCGCTACTTCATGCACGGCACCAGCCACTACCTCGGTCTGGACGTACACGACGCAGGCACCTACGGCGACCTCAAGGCGGGCAGCGTCATCACCGTGGAGCCGGGCATCTATATCGCCAAGGACAGCCCCTGCGACCCGCGCTGGTGGGGCATCGGCGTGCGCATCGAGGACGATATCCTCATCACCCACGGCGATCCCGTGAACCTTTCGGCCGGTGCGCCACGGAAGGCCGATGAGGTGGAGGCGCTCATGGCGAGGTAGGGATGCCGTTCCAGTTGTCAGATCGCAGTTGTCAGTTCCCCTTGGTGGGCGCCTGGTGTGTACACATCTCGAACGATGTTCGCACCGAAGCCGGGCCTTTGGCCTTTTGCAAGATGTGTCACACCGTAGCTGCTGCAGGCATGGCTGTTGAGGGGCTACAGAAGCTGCGGAGACAGACATTCCCTGATAACTGGCAACTGCGATCTGACAACCGATATCACCGCATTTCCCCCGATTTGGCCATACCAGGAACTTCCCTTACCTTTGCCGCCCCTATGCCCGTGGCATGGGCTTAGACGAACAGCGATGGCCAAGAAAGGGAACCGCGTACAAGTGATCCTGGAATGCACCGAGCACAAGACCTCTGGTCAGCCCGGTACTTCCCGCTACATCACCACCAAGAACCGGAAGAACACCACCGAGCGCATGGAGTTGAAGAAATACAACCCCATCCTCCGGAAGATGACCGTTCACAAAGAGATCAAGTAACAGGCGCACCGCGCTAAGACCATGGCAAAGAAGACCGTTGCTACCCTGAAGAAGGAAGGCGGAAAGACCTTCACCAAGGTGATCCGCATGATGAAGAAGGATGGTGCCAAAGGCTACTCCTTCGTAGAGCAGGTGCTGCCCACCGACGAGGCGGACAAGCTGCTCTCCGGTAAGTGATCACACAGACCCATTCCTGAAAAGGCCGCACCCTCCGGTGCAGGCCTTTTCAAGTATTCGGACCATCCGCATGGCATTCTTTGGATTATTCGGCAAGAAGAAGGAGGAGAAGCAGATAGCCGCTGAAAAGGAGGATCTGGATCAGGGGCTGGAGCGCTCGCGCACCGGCTTCTTCAGCAAGCTGGCCCGCGTGGTGGCCGGCAAAAGCACGGTGGATGATGCCGTGCTGGACGATCTGGAGGAGGTGCTCGTGACCAGCGACGTGGGCGTGGAGACCACCCTGCGCATCATCGGCCGCATCCAGGAGCGGGTGAAGCGCGACAAGTACGTGGGCACCGGCGAGCTGAACGCCATCCTGCGCGAGGAGATCACCGCGCTGATGAAGGACCCCGCACCGGTGGACCCCGCCATCAAGCCCTACGTGATCATGGTGGTGGGCGTGAACGGGGTGGGGAAGACCACCACCATCGGTAAACTGGCCCACGCCTTCAAGCAGGAAGGGAAGAGCGTAGTGCTCGGCGCTGCCGATACCTTCCGTGCAGCTGCGGTGGATCAACTGCGCATCTGGAGCGAGCGCGTGGGCGTGCCCCTCGTGCAGCAGGGCATGGGCGCCGATCCTGCGGCCGTGGCCTACGATACCGTGGAAAGCGCCCGGGCGAAGGGTGCCGATGTCGTCATCATAGACACCGCCGGGCGCCTGCACAACAAGGTGGGCCTCATGAACGAGCTCACCAAGGTGCGCAACGTCATGCGCAAAGTGATCCCCGATGCGCCGCACGAGGTGTTGCTCGTGCTCGATGCCAGCACCGGCCAGAACGCCATTGAACAGGCGCGCCAGTTCACCAAGGCCACGGATGTGACCGCGCTGGCGCTCACCAAGATCGACGGCACGGCGAAAGGCGGTGTGGCCATCGGCATCAGCGACGAATTCAGCATACCGATCAAGTACCTGGGCGTGGGCGAAGGCATGCACCACCTCCAGCTGTTCGACAAGAAGGCTTTCGTGGAGGCGCTGTTCAAGGGGTAGGCAGGTGTTGTGGAGAGGGCCTCACTCCACCACCACCTTCTGCCCCGCCAGCCACTTCTGCTCATCGCGGAGGTGTAGATAGTACAGCCCAGCGTCAAGCGGAGCCTTTAGCACAAACTCCGACCCATTGCCGCTGAACTGTTCCGTAGCCACCTCGTGGCCATGCCCATCCAATAGACCTCTGTCGTAATTCGTCCGCCCTTGCGCCGCCGAAGCGGCTATGCGAAGGCGCAGCAAGGTGGCCCCTCATTTTGTTCCCCACCGATTACACAGATTCCACCGATGCTCATAATCTGTGAGATCGGTGCAATCGGTGGGCGTATTTGAATTAGGACAGAGGTCTACTGCACCCCGGTATGCAGGTTTGCCCTGAGTAAGGCGCGTTCCATTTTCCCGGGATCGCTACATTTGCGCCCCCGCTGGGTTTAACGCAGCCTGCGGGTGTGGTGAAAGCCACATCCCCCAATGCGGGACAAGGAGGATTCGGGGTGTAGCGCAGCCCGG
>JAHBUM010000240.1 GCA_019638075.1 Flavobacteriales bacterium
ATCGACCGCCGTTTCGTGCAGAGTGCAGGCCCCTTCACCCTTGAGCCGGGCGCCTACAACAACATCACCCTGGGCGTGGCCTACGCACGGGCCAGCACCGGAGGCGCCATCGCCAGCGTAAGCAATTTGCGCGCGGCCGATGACAAGGCGCAGGCGCTGTTCGACAACTGCTTCAAGATCCTCGACGGCCCGGATGCACCGGATCTGGAGATCGTGGAGCTGGACCGCGAGCTGATCATCTTCATGACCAACCCCGAGGGCAGCAACAACAACCCGCAGCAGCCGGTGAACCTGCCGCCGCTGAGCTACAAGGAACTGGACCCGATCATCCCGGAGTTCCGCACCACGGAGAGCATCGTCATCGGTGCCGGGGACACCTTGGACCGTGTGCCGCCGTACGATTCGGTGCTCGTGCGCTACGACACCACGCGCACCACCGTGTTCTACGACCGCTTCTATCGCTTCCAAGGGTACAAGCTGTACCAGTTGAAGAACGCCGATGTGAGCGTGGCCGACCTGGACAATGTGGAGCTTGCCCGCCTGGTGTACCAAGGCGACTTGGAGGACAACATCTCGCAGATCATCAACTATCCGTACAGCGATGTGATCGGTGGACCTGTGGCCACGGAGATGGTGAACGGCGCCAACCGGGGCATCGCCAGTTCTGTGCGGGTAACGGAGGACAAGTTCGCGCAGGGCGATCCCCGCCTGGTGAACTTCAAGTCGTACTACTACATCGCCATCGCGTATGGCTACAACAACTACGAGCCGTACGACATCGTGGCGCGCTCGGGCCAGGCCTTCCCCTATGTGGCGAGCCGGAAAGCGGCCTTCGGATCCATCCGCCGCTATGTGGGTATTCCGCACCGGCCCGATCCCACCACCGGCGGCACCATCCTGCAGGCGAAGTACGGTGATGGCTTCGAGATCACACGCCTCGAAGGCCAGGGCAATGGAGGTAACGCCACGTCGCTGAAGCGGGCTTCGCTGGACTCGTGTGCAATGGCCAATGGCTGGCGCGAGCAGGAGATCACCTACGAGCGCGGGCGCGGGCCGGTGACCGTGAAGGTGATCGACCCCCTGAAGGTGCCGCTCGCCGATTTCGAGATCTGGTTCAACGACACGGTGACGCCGGGCAATCTGAACGATGCGAGCTGGTCCATCGTGAAGCTCGGGAACGACGGCACCACCGAGAGGGTCCCAAGCGACCGCATGATCGACCTGGCCTACGAGCAGGTGATCCCGCAATGGGGCATCAGCGTATCCATCCAGCAGGCCACCTACACGGGCAACTTCACCACGCCGGCAGGCAATGGAAGCATCGAGTTCGCCGACCCCTCCAAGGCCTGGCTCATGGGCGTGCCTGACGGGGAGGCCGACGTGGTGACGAACTGGATCCGCTCCGGGGTGTACAACAGCCCCGAATCGGCGCTCTGGGCGGATCGGGAGAACGTGGACCCGAACGAGCTATGGGAGGATGTGCTGGGTGGCACATGGGCACCGTGGATCCTGACGGGGCATGCGCCCTTCCAGCCTGGCGTTCCGAGCGAATCGAACGCCAACCTGCCGCACCCGTCCATGGCGAACGCACCCCTCACGCGCACACCCAGCATCCAGCTGGTGATCACTGCGGACAGGAGCAAGTGGTCGCGCTCCCCCGTGTTCGAGCAGGAGGCCAACAGCGCGCTGTCGCAGGGGCAGGTCCGTCGCATGGCGCTGCGGGCGTCGCCCAGCATCGACAAGGATGGTCGCAAGTCGGGAACGCCGGGATGCAACGAGGACGAAGCACGGTTGGTGAACGCCACCAGCATGGGCTGGTTCCCCGGATACGCCATCGACCTGGAGACCGGCGAGCGGCTGAACATCGGCTATGGGGAGAACAGCTTCTGGGCTGGCGAGAGAGGCCGGGACATGATGTGGAACCCCAACGACCAGATGTACTCGGCCACCGGCTCCCCGTTCTTCGGGGGCTGCCATTGGATCTACGTGTTCAAGAACGAGCGCCGTGTGCGGAACCTGGCCAACAGGGTGCCCCAGTATGACCAAGGAGCCTTCATCCGCGATGCGATGAACGGCGACAGCGACGCGCGTCGCCTGGATACCTTCCAAGCCATCGCGTGGGTGGGCACGCCAGTGGCCATCCCCGGTACGCAGTTCCTGGGCACCGATGTGCGCATCACGCTGAACGTGAAGAAGGCCTACGAGCGGTACATCAACTACAATGGTGGCCCGGGCGACATCAGCATCGACCGCAACAACGGCCTGCCCCTGTACGCGTTCAGCACGAACGGCCTGGCGACGGTGAACAACGACCTCACCACGGCGGAGAGCGCGCTGGACCTGATCAGCGTGGTACCCAACCCGTACTACGCCTTCAGCGGTTACGAGACCTCGCGCCTGGACAACCGGGTGAAGTTCATCAACCTGCCGCAGACCTGCACCATCTCCATCTACACGGTGAGCGGCACCCTGGTGCGCAAGTTCAGGAAGGACAATGAGCTGACCTACCTCGACTGGGATCTGAAGAACACGGGCAACATCCCCATCGCTGGCGGCATGTACCTGTGCCACGTGGATGTGCCCGGTGTGGGCGAGAAGGTCGTGAAGTGGTTCGGAGCGATGAGGCCGTTGGACCTCCAGAATTTCTAAGTCCCGGGATACAATGCTGATGCACAAGATGCGAACGATGCAACGGAAGGCTGCGATCCTCACTGCGGCACTGGCCCTGTCCTCCATCCAGGCATGGGCGGGCAACCCGGACCGTGCGGGGTCGGCGGGGGCCACCCAACTGCTGATCAACCCGTGGTCCCGTTCGTCGGGCTGGGCGCTTGCGAACTCGGCCTCGGTGCGGGGTGCGGAGGCGATGTTCGGCAACGTGGCGGGCCTTACCCAGATCAACAAGACGGAGGTGCTCTTCTCGAACACGCGCTGGCTCAGCGGCTCGGGCACCACCATCAACAGTGTGGGCTTCGGCCAGAAGCTGGGTTCAGGGGTGCTGGGCATCTCGGCCACCACGATGGGCTTCGGCGAACTGCCGATCACCACGGTGGAGAACCCCGCCGGGGGACTGGGCACGTTCCGCCCGAACATGGCGAACATCGGCTTCGCCTACTCCAAGAGCTTCTCCAACAGCATCCACGGCGGATTGCTGTTGCGCGTGGTGTCGGAGAGCATCGCCAACGTGCGCTCGCAGGGCATGTGCTTCGATGCGGGCATCCAGTACGTCACGGGTGAGCAGGACAACATCCACTTCGGCATCGCGCTGAAGAACGTCGGGCCCGCCATGTCGTTCTCCGGTGACGGCCTCTCCGTGCAGGGGCTGCTGGTCTCGGGCAGCGACCAATTGACCTTGGAACAGCGCTCCGCCCGTTTCGAGATCCCATCGTTGCTGAACATCGGCGGCGCCTACGACTGGCACCTGAACGAGCTGCACCGCATCACCATCGCGGGCAACTTCACCTCCAACTCCTTCACCAAGGATCAGGGCATGCTCGGACTCGAGTATGCGTTCAAGAAGATGGTACACCTGCGTGGCGGCTACATGTACGAGAAGGGCATCACCTCCGAGGAAGAGCGCACCACCGTGCTCACCGGTCCTTCGGCCGGCGTGAGCGTGGACCTGCCCTTCGGCGAGGAGAAGAAGTCGGCCATCGCCATCGACTACAGCTACCGCACCTCCAACCCGTTCGGCGGTATCCACAGCATCGGCATCCGTATCAGCCTCTGATACTTCCATTACCTTTGGGAAGAGGACCTCTCGGGGTCCTCTTTCATCTTTCACACCCATGAGCACACCGGCCTACTACACCGAAGAAGGACTGCGCAAGCTGCAAGAGGAACTGCACCACCTGCGCACCGTGGAACGCCCGCACATCAGCCAGCAGATCGCCGATGCGCGCGACAAGGGCGACCTGAGCGAGAACGCCGAGTACCACGCCGCCAAGGAGGATCAGGGCTTGCTGGAAGCCCGCATCGCCAAGCTGGAGGAGGTGGTGGCCAACGCGCGCATCATCGACGCCTCGCAGCTCGATACCAGCAAGGCGTACATCCACAGCACCGTTCGCGTGAAACAGGTGGGCAGTGGTGCCGAACGTTCATTCACCTTGGTGGCCGAGAGCGAAGCCGACATCAAGACCGGCAAGATCAGCGTGAGCTCGCCCATCGGGAAAGGGCTGCTTGGGCGTTCAGTTGGCGACCTCGCCGAGGTGACCACGCCGGCGGGCACCACGAAGTTCGAGGTGCTCGAGATCACCCGTTGAGCCATGGCGAGCATTTTCACCCGCATCATCCGTGGCGAGATCCCCTGCCACAAGCTGGCCGAGGACGACCGCTACATCGCCTTCCTTGATGTAAGCCCGGTGCATGAGGGCCATGCGCTGGTGGTGCCGAAGCGCGAAGTGGACCATCTCTTCGAGTTGGAAGCCGACGAGCTTGGTGGCATCATGGCCTTCGCGAAGGACGTGGCC